>NZ_JAVIIV010000078.1:0-537 GCF_033977215.1 Mesorhizobium humile | reverse complement strand
GCTGACCGAGCAGCAGGCCCGACGGTCCCGAGCCTACGATGACGACCTGCGAGCGCATCAAGTCCCTTCCCACATGTCGTTATCCCAAAACCGCTGCGCACTTTTGGGCGACAGCGTTAGTGCCCAAGGCTCTCGATCTGACCGGCGAGCTCCGCCGCAAGCCTCAGCGCGGCAGCCGTCGCCACCACCATCTGCGGCAGCAGAAGCCATTCCAGCGTCCAGGCTGCGCCCGAGCGCTCCTGCTCATGCACCAGCGTCTGGTAAATGCCGGAAAGCTGGCTTGCGTTGAAGCGGGCAAGTGCCACCAGCGCCTCTGCCTTCACCGGGTTCTGCTTGTGCGGCATGGCCGACGAGCCACCGCCACCCGAGAGCTCGATGTCGGTGCCGGCTTGCGCCATCAGCGCGACATCCTGGCCGAACTTGCCGAGGCTGCCGGTGACGAGCGACAGCCAGCCGGCGAAATCGGCCAGCGCGTCCCGCTGGCTATGCCATTGCGGCGCATCGCCGAGGCCGAGCTTCGCGGCAAGTGCCGCGCGT
>NZ_JAVIIV010000077.1:0-558 GCF_033977215.1 Mesorhizobium humile | reverse complement strand
CAGATCACCACTCAATTCTCCGGCATTTCGGACACTTCGAGCGATCCGCCGCACAATGCGCTCGCCGTCGGTCCAAGCTACATCGTCATGGCGGAGGGATCGCGGATCGAATGGACGAACCTGTCCGGCGGCGCGGCGAACTTGCAGTCGGTCTACCAGTTCTTCGGATCCCTCGGTTCGACTGCGGCCAACGCCCTGTTCGATCCACGCGCGGTGTATGACAGCGTCAACAACCGATACGTCGTCACCATGGACAACATCGGTTCAAACGGCGCGATCAGCAACATCGACATCGCCGTATCGAAGGACTCGAACCCCAACGACGGCTGGTATTTCTACTCGCTGAACACATCGCTCACGATCAACGGTCAGCTGACGGCAGCCGATCAGCCGATCCTGTCGCTCGACGGCACAAACATCTACATCACGGCACCCCAATACGACGTCAATGTCTCAGGCTTCGCCGGGACGGAAGAATGGGTCATCAGCGACACGGCGGGCACCGGCGGCGGCCTCTACAATGGCGGCACCATGACTGTCGTGGCCAGCCAGCTTGCT
>NZ_JAVIIV010000076.1:0-560 GCF_033977215.1 Mesorhizobium humile | reverse complement strand
AATGGCTGAGCGATGAGCATATCCAGAGAGATTACGAACTTCTGGCGCAGGAGCTGCAGAGGGAAAATCCAGATCTCGCCGCCCGAACGCGGCTCGTCGACCCGCTGATAGCCCACTACCATCTGCGCCTGGGCTCCGACAATGCCGCGCTCAGGGCTTTCCAGCGCATCGTCTATGATCGCAATGGCAACGACATTGCCGACTTCATGTTCCTGCCTGTCAACGATGCCAGCGCTACCGATCCTGACCGCCGCGGCAGCCACTGGTCGCTGCTTATGGTTGATCGACGCGAGCGGGAAAGGCCGGTTGCCTATCATTACGACTCCGCCGGGCGGCTCAACGACCAGCCCGCGGCACAGCTCGCACGACGGCTGGGAGCCCACCTGGAGCCCACCCGTATCACCCAGCAGCAGAACGGCTACGATTGCGGCGTCTTTGTGCTTGACGGCACGAGGGCGCTGGTCGGACGACTGGGGCAAAGGCGGCAGCCAGCCAGGCTGCACCTCGACTATCTTGCCGTTGATCGGCAGGCACTGCAAAACCGACTGCGGGGCTGATGT
>NZ_JAVIIV010000075.1:0-587 GCF_033977215.1 Mesorhizobium humile | reverse complement strand
GACGGCTCGATCGCCGTCGACCAGGCCGGCGACGTCGTCATCAACTTCACCGCCAGCGGCCCGAACATGTACCCGGCCGACTATTACAGCTTCCTGGCGGCTGGCGATCCCTCGGGCGCTTTCAGCGCGCCCGTTCTCTACCAGGCAAGCGCCAGCTATCTCGCCAATGGCGACAGCGCAACACTTCAGCGCTGGGGGATCTATTCGACCGCGATCGCCGATCCCAACCATGCGAATTCCTTTTGGCTGTCGAGCGAGTACTCCGCCAATGGCTGGTGGCAGACAGCGGTGGCGCAAGTCGCCATCCAGTCATCCACCCCAGCCGTGACCGAACGCTTGCTCAACGACACCGGCGCATCTTCGGGCGACACGATCACTAAAGACGCCACGTTGACCGGAACCGGCAGCGCGAACACGGTCGTGCACTTCACCGTCGATGGAACCCCAATCTCAAGCACGGTGACGGCCAACAGCACGGGAGCCTGGACCTTCACGCCGACAGGACTAGCTGACGGGCAGCATACGATCATCGCCAGCGAGACGGATGCGCTCGGCAACCCCTCATCGGCATCGCTGACGTTCACGCT
>NZ_JAVIIV010000074.1:0-642 GCF_033977215.1 Mesorhizobium humile | reverse complement strand
TGGACCGCAGTTGACGGCTCGGCAATTGCCCAGCCCGGCTCGTCACGCAGATCATCGCAGATCTATGCCGGGCTTGATGACATCGTCGACTTGCAGGACGATGCCGGCTCCGCGCCGCGGTCGGACGCTGCCAGGTCGAGTTCGATTGCCGGGCCATCGTCGTCATCGAGCGGCAGGCACCCGGAGCTCGGGCCACAGCTTGGCTCGCGGGAGCAGGCCGATTGGGGAGTAAGGCCCGCCGCCTCGCAGGAAAGTTACGATCAGTCGCAGCTTTGGCAGGAGGTGGACCAAGCCGCAAGGCAAAGACCTGCCGGTCGGGACCGCCCCTGGTCAGAGTGGTCGCCGCAGTCGGATCAAGACATGGGGCCAGCTGGGAGGTCCGCGTCAGCTCGCTCGTCTGATATCTACCGCAGTCTTGACTCCCTGGTCGATTTGCCGTCCACACCGGCTGAGCTGCGTGATGATGCTCACTCTACGCCATTTCCAGGTACAGCCTCCGACGCTCAGGTTGAGGCGCTCGATCCGCGAGCCTCGTCCCACGACCGCAGCGGGCTGGCACTAGGCGCCACGGAATGGCTGAGCGATGAGCATATCCAGAGAGATTACGAACTTCTGGCGCAGGAGCTGCAGAGGGAAAATCCA
>NZ_JAVIIV010000073.1:0-660 GCF_033977215.1 Mesorhizobium humile | reverse complement strand
GAGCGGCCGGCCGGTGGGCGGTTCGGCTTCAGCCAGGCGTGCGGTCAGCGCCCGGGTGGCGTCGAGGACGAAGACGCCGCAATCATAGGTGTTGTCCTGCTGGGCCATCAGCACCGGCTTCAAGCGGGCGCCCAGCTTTGCGGCGAGCTCTTGTGCCAGCGCGCTGTTTTGGCCGCCTGAGGAGTCGTAATGAGAGGCGAGCGGCTGGGAGCCGCGCAGATCGACAAACAGCAGCGACCAGTGGGTGCCCTGCTCGCCAAGCGCGGCATTGTTGAGGGGAAGGAACACGAAGTCGGTCCTGGCGTCCGCCAAATTGCCCCCGCCGCCGGCGATGCCGTGGAAGATGGCGGCCGCTTCGGCCTCGTCTTCGGTCATGCGCAACAGATGGGTCACCGAAGGCTCGACCAATCGGATCCGGGCGGCGATGTCGGGACTGGCCGCGTGCAAGGCCTCGCCAAGCAGCGCGTAATCGGCCGTGATATGGTCGTCCAGGAGCCATTGGGTGGCGCCAAGCGCCAGCCGATGCGCTGCAGCGGCTACCGGGGGAAGCCCGGCTGCCTGGCGCTCGGTCGGCCGAACGCCAGGTGGCACGTCGACTGCGATGCCGGGAGCGTCGGAGATGGCTGATGTCCCGGCAGCGGCGGGCATCTCGGCAGCGGC
>NZ_JAVIIV010000072.1:0-678 GCF_033977215.1 Mesorhizobium humile | reverse complement strand
TGGATTTTCCCTCTGCAGCTCCTGCGCCAGAAGTTCGTAATCTCTCTGGATATGCTCATCGCTCAGCCATTGCGTGGCGCCTAGTGCCAGTCCGCTGCGGTCGTGAGACGAGGCTTGCGGATCGAGCGCCTCAACCTGAGCGTCGGAGGCTGTACCTGGAGGCGGGGCATAATGGGCATCATCACGCAGCTCGGCCGGTGTGGACGGCAAATCGACCAGGGAATCAAGACCGCGGTAGATGTCTGACGAGCGAGCTGACGTGGATTTCGGCGTTGGCCACGTAGTCGCGTCAAAATCCGACGGAATCTGCGGCGACCAATTCGAGTCGGAGCCGGCAGATTCCCGCCGCCCAGCTTGGTCCACCTCCTGCCAAAGCTGCGACTGATCGTAACTTTCCTGCGAGGCGGCAGGCCTTACCCCCCAATCGGCCTGCTCCCGCGAGCCAAGCTGTGGCCCGAGCTCCGGGTGCCTGCCATGTGCAGCGCTCGACGCCGCCGAACCTTCGCCAGGCACGCTCGATGATGGCCCGGCAATCGATCTCGACCTGGCAGCGTCCGACCGCGGCGCGGAGCCGGCATCGTCCTGCAAGTCGACGATGTCATCAAGACCGGCATAGATCTGCGATGATCTGCGTGACGAGCCGGGCTGGGCAATTGCCGAGCCGTCAACTGCGGTCCA
>NZ_JAVIIV010000071.1:0-748 GCF_033977215.1 Mesorhizobium humile | reverse complement strand
CGATGTCGGACGACCAGGTGCTGAAGCTGTTCGCCGAAGGCTCCTATGAGCTCGTGCCGCATGACAACATGCGCAAGACGATTGCGCGGCGCCTCGTCGAGGCCAAGTCCACCATCCCGCATTTCTACCTGACGCTCGACTGCGAGCTCGACGCGCTGCTGGCGCTGCGCACGCAGTTGAATGCCGCGGCGCCGATGCGGAAGACCGACAAGGGCGAAGCCCCGGCCTACAAGCTCTCGGTCAACGACATGGTGATCAAGGCGATGGCGATGGCGCTGATGGCGGTGCCGGACGCCAATGCCTCCTGGACGGACAGCGCCATGGTCAAGCACAAGCACGCCGATGTCGGCGTCGCGGTGTCGATCCCCGGCGGCCTGATCACGCCGATCATCCGGCATGCCGATGAAAAGACGCTGTCGGTCATCTCCAACGAGATGAAGGACCTGGCGAGCCGCGCCAGGAGCCGCAAGCTGAAGCCGGAAGAATATCAGGGCGGCACGACGGCGGTGTCCAATCTCGGCATGTTCGGCATCAAGGACTTTGCCGCCGTCATCAACCCGCCGCATGCGACGATCCTGGCGGTCGGCGCGGGCGAGGAGCGGGCGGTGGTCAAGAAGGGCGAGATCAAAATCGCCACCGTGATGTCGGTGACGCTCTCGACCGATCATCGCGCGGTCGACGGCGCGCTCGGCGCGGAACTGCTCGGCGCCTTCAAGCGCTTGATCGAGAACCCGATGAGCATGCTGGT
>NZ_JAVIIV010000070.1:0-754 GCF_033977215.1 Mesorhizobium humile | reverse complement strand
TCGCCACACCCTGGCTGGTCAGGCCACTTGCTGAAGCCGTTCACCAGCAGCGAGAGGTTTCGAGCGTCGAGCTGGCGAAGCACTGCTGGGTTGTCGCTGCAGAATTCGCCGATCCTGACCGTGCCGTCGCGGCATTCCGCCAGTTGGGGATATCGGCCGAACGACAGTGCCAAGAGCGGCAACGCGCGAGCATCTACATCGTCGAGGGCGCTGGTAGAGCTCGATACCTTGGCTGCCATGGCCCTGCAGGCCTGCATGCCCGGCTGACCTCCGAGTTCGCGGCTGACTGCGTTGGATACGGTCGCATATCCAAACGATTCTCCTTCACGGATGTCCTGTTCCCAGTTTGGCAGAAAGTGACGGGTGAATTGGACAGCGGCTCCTTGCAGGAATGCTGCCTGCTCTTCCTGGTCCCGCAGCATGCCGCTGTGGCGCACCACCGCACAGGAGAACTGAACGATGTCCCGAGCTCGACCAATGTCATCGAGGGCATTGTTGAACAGATTGCTCGACATTGCGCGAGAGACGCGCTGCCGGGCTGCTTCGGAATGCCGTCCCGCTTGCAAATCGGCAGTTTGTCTATGCGGCGGTAGCCCGCCTCCGTGGGAAAGTCCGGACCGCTGCGCCTGGCGCGAGGGTCCGCCCTCGGCCCGCAAAGCACCTGATTGCTGCCGCGACCCTTCAGGCCGTTGAGAACCTATGCGGCGGCTACCGCGCGCGCTCCCATCGTCGCTGCGTGGCGGCCTGGCCTCCA
>NZ_JAVIIV010000006.1:0-288579 GCF_033977215.1 Mesorhizobium humile | reverse complement strand
GAAGCCCTATTGGCACTGATCGCTTGATCGACAGGTGGAAATCGAAAGGCCCCCGCGAAACGGGGGCCTTTAACGTCAGCGCCGAAGGGAACCGGGCAAGCCAACGCGTGGCTGAGCGTTGAACCGGGCGTAAGTCGGGACGCCTTTATACCCCTCAATAAATTTCGCGAGCGAATGTGGTAGCGCGTCAGCAGCATGCTGAGCGACCAGCGACGCAGTAAAGCTTGGTCTGATCGGCCGCTTGAAGCATCCGTGAGGAAGATTTGTGGCACGCTTCGCTGCAGGATGCAGCGAGTAGAGCGTACGTCCTATGGACGCCATGCAATAAATGTGCCTGGATTTCCCTCGGTGCCAGAACAAAAATCGATACCGTGCCGCGATCAGGTGTCGCCTTCCATATGACTCTCTTCGCACAATACGAGCGTACCGGCAGATAAGCATTTGTCACCAACCAATCGCCGACGATCGTCTCGACCAGATCCGGCTTCACGGCGCCCATCTCAGCTGGTCAGCGCACCGTCGGTTCTCAGATCAAGACCCAGGCACCTGAAGTTTCTGAGCAGCAGCGCTCTCAGCATCACTTGGCTCGTGACGCGTCCATAATCGTGAAAATTTGACGGCGCCGCCTGCATCCCGCTGTCTCAGGTGACCATCCGGTGCAACGAACTATCGGGATGAACCGATCAGCCGACGGAGCAACGGATAATCCTTTAGATCCTTGTACGGCGTGAGATCTAGATCCGCTGGCACGTTGCGAAGTCGTTCCTCATCGATCGCCTTTTCATGCTTCTTAATAACGCTTTGATAGCGTCGCCACGTCAGTCCAGCACCTCTGACTGCGTCCCTTTCGACGCGCAGGGCGATTTGATGCGCGTGCAGATAATGAAGCCCGAGCTCGTCCAATAGAGCTTTCTCAACAATTTCGTGGCACACCAGAAACGGCTCGAGCCGCACGTCCTTACCTTGCCATCTGATTGTTCGCGGCAGATGCCGATCGATGTAAATCGACGTGGCATCGCTGCTGTATCCGGCAATGTAGGGAATATCGAACTCGTGGCTGACCCTGGCCCGTCGATGAAGGGCGGCAACGACGTCGGAAAGAACGAGGTCGCTTATATCTTCAGAGTTGTGATGGACTTCGGCGGCTAGCTTCAAGCTCGCTCCTTGCGCGGGCGCCCCCGCCCACGGGACGGGACGAGGGCAAATTCCCCCGATTGTCATTTGTTGATGATGATGCGCTGTTTGTCGCGATTTTGAGCGTAGGTGGCCTTGTCGTAGGCAACCTGAGCCTTCAACTGCTCCTTGGTGAAGTTCGTGTAGAGGTAGCGGTTGCCGTTCTTGTCGGTCATGAACCTCAGGTTCTCCATACCAATGGCCACCTCTTTTTTGCCAATGCCTAAAAAGCCACCCACATCGACAATTATGGTGTCGACCTTCTTGTCGCCGGTCAGAATGACGTCGCCGATATCGCCCACCTTCGCATCATCTGCGCCATAGACGTTGGTTCCAATCAGATTTGCCGCGCTGATTTTGTCTGACGGCATCTCGGTCAGCGACGACTTGTCAATTGAGGCCGTTGCGGTTTTATCCGTCTTTGCGAGAGCGGTTTGACCCTCCGCCGTGGGTTGGGCCGTGGTGGGTGCAGACGCCGTGTCGTAAGCATTGGCGTCGAAATTGGGCTGGGCTTGAAGTTCTTCCTTGGTGGTCTTTGCCACCAGCCAGCGATCGCCCTTTTTGTTGATCCATTCGAGCTTGCTGAAATCGTAGGCAACATTCTTTTCGCCCACGCCGAGGAAGCCCCCGACCCCAATGATGACGAGCCTGGCCTTGCCGTCCTTGCCCAGGACGATGTCCTTAACATCGCCGATCTTCGTCGCATCGTCAGCGGTGCTGTCATAGACCGCGGCTCCCATAATCTTCGAGACGAGGTTGCCATCAGTAACTGGAGCAGCAATCGCGGTCTGAGTAGCGGGAGTATTTGCGGCATGGGCGCCGGCCGCATAGAACGCGGTCGAAATAAGAGCGGCCGTCGCCGCTGTAGCCAGTATCTTCCGGATCATTGTGAAATTCCTTCCGT
This sequence comes from Mesorhizobium humile, assembly GCF_033977215.1. NCBI lineage: Bacteria > Pseudomonadati > Pseudomonadota > Alphaproteobacteria > Hyphomicrobiales > Phyllobacteriaceae > Mesorhizobium > Mesorhizobium humile. The sequence continues at coordinate 286,502 of NZ_JAVIIV010000006.1, read as the reverse complement.
TGCCTGGTTGATTGACCATCGGTGTCTGCCAACGTCATTTCGATCAACGGAAGCAACGGCCTTACGTTCCCAAAATGCCCTGGTCGCAACCGGCGCAGTCTGGCGGCCTTGAGATCCAGTTCCCAAGCCTCGACAAGCAGGGAGTAATTTGTGGATCGGCTGGAACACTTGTCCCTTTCGAGCCAAGGCTTAATCGCGTGGTTCGCACGGAAAAGGAAGCGCGAGCGGATCACCGAAGAACTAGATCATTGCGGTTCTGCGCGAGCACGAGGCGGTTGCGAAGGCGGGCGATCTTTCTCGCAAGCACGCGATCAGCGAGGCGACCCTGTATAACTGGAAGGCGAAGTATGGCGGGATGGACGTGTCCGACTCCAAGCGTCTGAAGGCCCCGGAAGACGAGAACGCGAAGCTGAAGAAGCTGCTCGCCGACCAGATCCTGGAGGCGGCGGCGCTGAAGGAGTTCCTGTAAAAAAATGGTAAGGCCCGCCGCCAGGTGCGAAGCCGTTGCGCATCTGCGGGCCGCCATGGGTCGTTCTGCCGCATCATGGGTTTGTGTGGGACCATCCTCTGTACGTGCGATCCCGGCGCTCGACGCCGAGTTGGCAATCCCCTGCTACCTCCAGAATCTTGGGAACAGCGCGCCCTTACCTGGCGGTCGTGACATTTGGCACTTCGACCAAGACCTTCACCCCGCGGTCTAGCCACTGGCGTTCGGCGGACCCCTGAAGCTGACGCCGCACGGTAGCTTCAGCAACAACCGTGCCGAACCCGGGCTTTCGTACCTTCGACGGAGGCGGCCCGCCGGTCTCTTCCCAGATGAGGACGAGTCCGTTTGTTTGGGGGATGTCGCTCCAACTGATTGCGACCTGACCTGCCTCTCCAGAGAGCGACCCATGCGTAGCCGCGTTGATAGCTAGTTCATGGATGAACAAGGCTAGAGGCTGGACTGCGTGAGCCAAAAGCATGATGTCAGGGCCTTCCAGCACGGCTCGCGAGGCGCCGTAAGGCTCGAGTTGAGTTTGTATCGCCTCGCGCAGTGGGACGTTTTGCCAACCCCGTCGCGCGAGCAGGGCATGGGCCCGAGCCAGGGACTGGATCCGATCCTGAACCGAAGCGGCATATAGGGCGGAATTGTCGGATTTCGTGAGGCGGACGATGCTGTCGACCAGCGCAAGAACGTTGTTGGCGCGATGATCTACTTCGAGCAGGAGCCGGTGCTCTGACGCTTCGAGAGATTGAATTCGGCGATATTCCGTGCTGTCGATCTGTGATCCGAAATAATAGGCGACGCGCTCGTCGTCGTCATAGACAGGACTGATATGAAGCCGGTTCCAGAACGGTGTTCCATCCTTCCGGTAGTTGAGCAATTCCACGCTGACCTCGCGCTGTTCCCGTAGGCCGGACCGAATTTCCGCCACCGCGGCCGAGGACGTTGCCTTACCCTGCAAGAAACGGCAATTACGTCCTAACACTTCATCTGCCTCATACCCGGTCAGATTTAGGAAGGCCGCGTTCGCCAGGACGATCGGGTAATCATTCCCGGTGGCGTCCGCCACCACCATGGGCATTCTGGTCCGCTGAAAGGCTGTTGCGGCCAATTCTTTCCAATCCGGCGTAGCGCCTCCGGTAACTGCGGCCGGCCGATCAGTCTTTACGTGGGACCTCCGTTTTGGGCTCATAGGTTTGCCTCTAGCTTTCAGCGTTTAGATGGAACGTCGGTTAAGCTAAAGTGTTGCAAACTGTGGATTATCGGGCCCTTCCCAAGCGGAATCTGAATCGCCTCAAGAGAGTAGGAATGGCCTGGTGCAGGAGCACGTCACTCGTGGCGGTCTCCGATTTCCGCCTGCCTCCTTCAGGACGACGGGCGTGAATATCTTTGCAGGCTGGTGTGAGCGTGGCCGCACCAAATTCTCGCGCAGGTTTCATCGTCGATCCAAGTTGGACTTCAGCGATGTTGGCGAAATCCCGTACGTCGCGCGCTATGCTGCCGTGCCGATTACATCGCCGAAAAGGGCAACGCCCCGGGTGATAGGGATATGACCGTCTCGACAAGCTGCTCGGGAGCCGCGTTGCAAAGAAGCAATCACAGCCTTGCGGCGGTCGGGACCTTTGAGCTGTAAGAAAGGCTTTCGTCTCACATACGTGCGACTAACGGGCATGGCACCTGGCTTTATCGGAACAATGCCAGTGTCCAGATGCTCAGAGTCAAGCTGCCGTGCACGTTGCCTAGTTTGCGCACCCAGGCTACTCCAGCAGCTGCCCGTCGGGTCGGCGTGCTTTTGTTAGCAGACCGGAACATGCGCCTTGGGGCCGTTGTCGGAACAATGTCTGTGGTATCCCCCTCAAAACCGCAGACTGGTGTGCAACACCGAGCCCGCGTCCTGTCGAGGGGCGCGGGCTTCTCACAGGACAGGGGCTAATGGCGCGCGCTATCGTGTAGGCGAGGTTGTGTAAACAGACGCCCCCAAAATTCGAGGGCTCGGCGTATCGCTGCAACGTTCCAGGACCTAGCCGCCGTTTCCCGCTCTCGAAGTCGCGGATCGTTCCCTCACTCGTGTTTGACTTGGCCGCAGGGCGCCTTGGGGCCATTTCAAAAGCGCGTGGGCAGCCTGCGATTGCTCCGACATCATCCCTTCGACGGGTCTGACATTTCCCGCGACGGAACGCGATTCAACGTCCGCCGCGCGGGCTCCCCCTCGGTCCTGGCTTGCTTTCACATGGGTTTGCGGCCAGCCGGACTAGTCGCCGGTCGCCGAGGGCCAGGAGTCGCTTCTTTCTCTCTGCTAGCTGATAGGGGCCGTCTTTAGCCGTCGCTCCTGCTTGCATCCTGGCGACGAGATAATCGGCTCTGTTCGTTCGATAGTCTTCTTTTTGCGCAACCATCCGTTCCTCCTGGTCACCGACCTTGTCTGATTGACCCGAAGCGAGTGACTAGCTGCCGATGCATCGCGGGAGTCTACCAATTGGCGATTGTATTAAAATGATACAGCCGCTGCCGCCGCGGGGGACCCAATAGCCCACAGCAGATGTGCCACCACCAACCTCAGCAGGCTAGGCGGCCGGCGCCTTCGTTGGGAGAGTTTGCCAAATAGCGAGCACCGGCCTGGCGAACCGCGGTTGGCGGCATATGTAAGCGGAACCTAATATCGTCCTCTCACTTAAGGCAGGATGAGCATCCGCGGCGTCAATTTCTTCAACAAATGGGTGACCAAGCATCTCCCAAACGCAATGACGGATGGCGTGGCCGTAAGCGACCTAGCCGATGAGTTGTTCAAGGCGGCCGAGAGTGAAGGCATTCCTGCCGCCGAGATCAACGAGGAGGTTGCCAGCGTTTATGCGGTGATCTTCAAGGCGATGCAGCACCGCGAAGGCAGCATGCCCGAGAACGATTGCACCGCCTTCGACCTCCTGGCCGGTCGATTGTCGCGCGAAGCAAATATCACCGAGATGCAGGCTCACGAGCTAATCGAGCGACTCGGCATCGACTGGGAAACACTCCTAAATGAAGCTCATTTCCTGAAGGAGCTTCAAGGCCGACTAGGGAAGGAATGAATCCCTAGGCCGCCTTTCTATCGACGTGCATGCGAAGGGCGGTCCTTGATCTTGCGGATTGGTCGAGGGCGTCGTCGCCGATGACCGAAGCGACGCCGATGACTAGCACCGGTTTTGAGCCCACTGCCGCCTTAGCAGTTGGAACCTCTTTCGGGAGGCGCACGTTTTTCTCATAGGTCGTTATCTGGACCAAGGAGGTAGCCCGATGAATATCAAGCTGCTCAGTATCAGCGCACTTGCGTTCGCCATGATGGGTGGTGCAGCAATGGCTGGGTCCGCCACAGGCACGTCTGCGCTCGATGATCCGGCCAAGATGTCTCCGTTTTTCACCGATGCCGGTATGAAAACCCTGAGGTCGGAAACCGATTTCAAAACGGCGTGGATGGCGATGAAACCCGACGAACGAACTGCGGTGCTGAAAGACTGCGGCGATACCACGCTCAACAAGGCTCACGCCGATTTCTGCGCGATGGCCAAGAAGATGGGTGGCTAACTTATTCCCCGTCGAAACGGGTTGGGAGGCGGCTCCCGCCTTCCACCCGCCAGAGGCAACGCTGGCCTAACGGGAATTCGCAGGCCGCCTTGCCGGCAGCACAGCGCTTTCAATCACGATCCTCAAGCTATTGCTGGGCGGCCGGTCCTTTTGATTTTAAATGGCCAGGTTTGTTGGTCGGGACCCAGCCGCGATCTAGAAGCACCTCTCCTTTTCAATTTGCCGCCCCTAGTTGCGCGCAATCGGGACTAAGGCGCACGCCGCCTGACAGATACTTCTAGTGCTAAATGCCAGAAGAGATTTCCAACCTGCTTAAGGGCCAAGCACAAGGATCAAAGACCGTGCCGGTCGAAATCGGCATTTCCCGAGCGGCAGGCGCTCGAGTTGGGTCCAACTGCTAGGGTTCATTGGCCTTCTCTTCTTTTCCAGGCCCGCGCCTTGAAGAACCTAGAGCGCGGATCGGGGAAGTGACGCCCAGCTTTGGAGCGATCATGGAACCTCCGCATCGAACTCCACAGCAAAACCCGCGTCGATCGCGGCTCGCGCTATGTAATCGCCGAGTTCCCAATCCGTCAGTTCGCAAAGCGGGAACCGCTCTCTGACGGCGTGGATGACCTCCGTTATCGAAACGCTCGGATTTTCAACATTATCAAGCAGGTAACGGATGATCGTTTGGCGAACTTCCGATGAAGTAAGCGTGGAGACGACGTCTGTCATTGCGCGGCCTATGAATGAAGCCGTGTTTCATAACGATCGGCAGTCATTGCGTCGAAAGCGACAGGAATGCTGTGGAAGATGCATGCCGAAGCCAGGATCTCTTCCAATTCGCGGTCAGGGGTTTACACGCCGGAAGCTGTGTTCGAATGGCATGTATTGCTGTGCGATGGAAAGGAAACGGGCCTTCCCTCTGGAACAGACATGGGCCTCGAGTGCGCTTTCAACCGTCACGGTGTGAACAGTGTTGGTCATTGGAGTTCCTCCCTGAACCCAAACCAACGCGATTTACGGCCAATATTCGGCGGCCTTCAAGCTTATGTCCGATTCCGGACAATCAGCCGGCCAGCGCCGAAGTGGCGTTGCTCTTCCTCCCCATAGGCGCCGTGCGTCAGCTTTATCATTCCGGGCCGGTCGATAATTGTTATCTCGCCGCGCCTGGCGTGGATCAGCCCCCGATATTCAAGCATTTGCAGGGCTATGGTGACGCCAGGGCGCCGCGCGCCAAGCATGGTGGCCAGAAACTCGTGCGTCAGATAGATCCTGTTGCTCTCCATACGATCATCGACCATAAGCAACCACCGGGCCAGCCGTTCCTCGATTTTCGAATGGCCATTGACCAGTGCCGTGCGGGACGACTGCACCAGGAACGCGTGTGCGTAGCGAAGCAGCGAGTCGCGAAGGCTCTGGCTTTCTGCAATCGAGACGCGAAGGCTGGGAACTGGCAGGCACCAGCCATTGCCTGCCACCTGGATGTAGGTTTCGTTGGGGGAACTGTCCTGGCCGAGGATAATCGCGACCCCTGTCATGCCGTCATGGCCAATGATGCCGACTTCGCTTTGCCGGCCGCCGGTCAGGGTGGCGACTACCGAAGCGATGCCTGCCTCTGGAAAATACACATGCTCGATTGGCTGATACGGGGTCTCCAGTCGGTCCTTGATGCCCAGTTCGACGTGATGCATTGACGGCTGCAGCAGCCCGAAATCCTCGGGCGAAAGGGCTTTCAAAATATGGTTGCGAAGAAGAGATTGGGGCACGGCGCTCTGCCTGACGGGCAAGAGCGCGTACCTCTTACTGTCGGCTGCATCCGAAACACTGGCGGCCGATGTATCGCAGAGTAGACCTCAAGCGCGCGATTAGCAAATTGGGATGTAGCTCAGTCGGTAAGCCCGTTTTGCGATTGAGGCCTAACTCCTTAGTGGCCCCACAACACATGGTGGCCCGTGCTGGTGCCTAGCCGTGAACCGACAGCGACGGCCTTAGTGGATGGGAAGCGCCCATGTGGCGGCCTAGACTTAGCGACCATGCTGAAAGGCAGCTTAAAGCGGCGAGCCTGATCATCGCCTGAAGCGGGCGAACTTCCACTTTGCGCAACTTCTCATCACACTCACACCACCGTCCCAGTTGGTGTATCCCACCGGGCCGAGAAAGAAGTTTGTCGGCGTAACTGCTGATCAGCTGGATGCCATGGAGGCTGAATTTGATTTGCTGAATGAGGAATTCCTTTACTCTGCGGTATCTGGACGCTGGAGTTGATGGGAGCAATCCCGGGACCAGGGACCTAACGGCCAAGGTCGAGCCAAGCTGGTGCGTGATCACTCGGCTTTTCCCAGCCTCGGGTTTCGACATCCACGCCGGCATCTCGAATGTTCTCGTCCAGCGATGGGCTGACAAGCAAGTGATCCATGCGCAATCCGGAGCTTCGGTCGTAGCCGCCGCGGTAGGAGAAGTTCCAGTAGGTGTAGATGCCCTTGCCTGGGTAAATCCGGCGCATCGCGTCCACCCAGCCCAAGGATAGCATTTTCGCATAGGCTTTCCGGCTTTCCGGGAAGAAGACGGCATCGCCCAACCAGCGAGCAGGCACCACGGCGTCTATCTCGGTCGGGACGACATTGTAGTCACCACACAGCACGGAGCGCTCGTCCAGCAGCGATCTGCTGTAGGTGACGAGACGTTCGAACCACCGCAGCTTGTGATCGAATTTGGGTCCTGGCGCCGGATTGCCATTGGGCAGGTAGATGCAGGCGACGACCATGTTGTCGATCTCCGCCTCCAGATAGCGGCTATGCGTATCGTCGGGGTCACCAGGCAAGCCGCGGCGGCGCTCGATGGGATCCCTTCCGCGCGCCAGTATCGCCACGCCGTTGTAGGATTTCTGGCCATGCCAGATAGCGCCGTAGCCGGCGTCCCGGATCGCCTCGATCGGAAATTTGTCGTCGGAAGTTTTCAATTCCTGCAGGCAGACCACGTCGTAGCTGGTTTCGCCGAGCCACTTCAGGAGCACCGGTAGGCGGCCGTTGACACCATTAACGTTGAAGGTTGCGATCCGGGTCACCGTTTGTCTCCCTGAGCGGCTCCAAGAACAAACGCAAGGCGCTGGCGCCGGGTTCAACTTCTCTGGAACGATTGTCCAACCTGCCGGTTGAATTTCGATGGCTTATTCATGGAAGGTTTGCATGCCGCGCAACGAGAAATCGAAATACACCGAGATGCAGGAGCGCCAGCCGCGCAAAGACAAAGGTCAAGCACCCGGCAAGACCAACGATTGGGACCGCGACGCAGTGCATGGCGACGGCGACACCGTCGGTATCGAACGCGACTCCAAATAGCAGTATGGCGGACCCTCACCGGCGCGGCCGTATTGAAACGAACTGGATCGAAGGCCAATCTAAAGGCCATGTCCGCACGCCGCAAAATTTCTTCAACTGGTAAGTTAATTGCTGAGTGGCCCCTGTCTTCGGCGGCGACGCTTGGATCGTCGGTGCGGGCGAGGGGCATTTTCCTCGAGATCCGTGCTCGCCTTCCTGCGGCTTTGAGGAAGCTGCTCCACATTGAATCTCGAAAAGTGACCTTGCGCCTGCCAGAGGGCTCCGATGCTGATATTCAGGCGGCTTCGGCGATCGTGTTCGAGGCCATGCACGACATCGAAGACTTGCCGGTGATCCCGCGCGAAGTCGAGGACATCCTCACGATCAAGCAGGGCGAGCGGCGCCGCTGGCTGACAGACGGTCGCTTGCAGAGCGCGGGGACCAGGACAGTCAAGCTTCGCGGCCGAGCCAGGAAGATAACCTTCCACGTCTTCGATCCGCGTCACATCGAGGATGTGCTTGACCGCGACCTGGTCGCAGTCTGGCGCGAAGAAGACGCGGCGAAGGTCGCCGAGAACCGACGACGCGCCGCCGCGAAGACTGCCATTAAACGCTCGCAAAAGAGGCGCCACGGTCCTGCAAATGACATTGACGCGAGTTGGGACGAGGCGACCCGCCTGCGGGGCTGGGAAGACTTCGATATGAACGGGCTCTTGCGGTGACTGGCGTTTCGAATATCAGGTCTTCGGCAGCTGACGGCAAGCTATGCGCGGTCGACGAGGATTGGCAGAAAACACCGGTGATGCCATCGCGGCTCCGTGGGCGTGAAGCCGGTATCAAGGTCAACGCACCATGCTGCCGGGCTCAACCTTCTGGAACGATTGAACGAAATATTCGCTCTCCACCACCAACTGGAATATGCGACCGCTAGCGAGGAGCTCATGAAGGACATCCTGTAGGGACGCCGGGATCATCATCCAACCGTATTGGCGTAAGCTCTCCGGACCTGGCGATACCGAGGGAGGAGGACGCATCCCCGCTCATTCGCCGAGTTGTCGGGTAGCCCAGCGCAGCGTTGGAACCCAGAGGAGCTTTTCGCGTTACTTTCCTCGCGGAGGTGTATCCGCGACGGGGTTTTTCAGCAAAACGACGTTTATCTGTGTCAGCTGAGTGTGAGGGGCGCTGTGGGTAGGCTAGCATCGAAGGCGCAGTTGGACCGCCGGCACATCTTGAATGCGCTCAAAGCGTTCCGGCGTGGGGACTTTTCCGTCCGCATCGAGAATGTCTACGACGGACTCGATTCCGATATCGCCGATGCATTTAACCAGATCGTGGAAATCAACGACCAAGTTACGCGCGAGTTCGAGCGGCTGAGCAGGGTGGTCGGTAAGGACGGGCGGATCGGTGAGCGCGGCCGCGTTCGCAACGCCACCGGAAGTTGGGAGAGCAGCGTTCGCTCCGTCAACAATCTGATCGAGGACATGGTGCAACCGACGACGGAAGTCGCCCGTGTCATTGGAGCCGTGGCCAAGGGTGACCTGTCGCAAACCATGATGGTGGAGATCGACGGACGGCCCCTGCGAGGTGAGTTCCTTCGCATCGGCAAAGTCGTCAACACCATGGTCGGGCAATTGGGCTCCTTTGCCTCGGAGGTCACTCGCGTCGCCCGTGAAGTGGGCACAGAAGGCAAGCTCGGAGGGCAAGCGCGCGTCAAAGGCGTGGCTGGCACCTGGAAGGACCTGACTGACAACGTCAATGCGATGGCGACCAACCTGACGGGGCAGGTCCGCAATATTGCCGAGGTTACCACGGCCGTCGCATCGGGTGATTTGTCGAAGAAGATTACTGTCGATGTGAAAGGGGAAATTCTCGAGCTTAAGAACACCATCAACACGATGGTGGATCAGCTCAATTCATTCGCCTCGGAGGTGACGCGCGTGGCGCGCGAGGTCGGCACCGAAGGAAAGCTTGGCGGCCAGGCGCGTGTCGAAGGTGTCGGAGGGACTTGGAAAGATCTGACCGACAACGTCAATTTGATGGCCGAGAACCTGACCGGCCAGGTTCGCAACATTGCCGAGGTGACGACCGCCGTCGCTCTCGGCGACCTTTCGAAGAAGATCACCGTCGATGTGAAGGGCGAGATCCTCGAGTTGAAAAATACCATCAACACGATGGTGGACCAGTTGAATTCGTTTGCCTCCGAAGTCACCCGCGTGGCGCGCGAGGTCGGGTCCGAAGGCAAGCTGGGCGGTCAGGCCCAGGTGCGTGGTGTTGCGGGCACTTGGAAGGACCTCACCGACAATGTGAACTCGATGGCCGAAAACCTGACCGGCCAGGTTCGCAACATTGCCGAAGTGACGACGGCCGTCGCGTCGGGCGACCTGTCGAAAAAGATCACCGTGGCCGTCCAGGGAGAAATCCTGGAGCTCAAGGACACCATCAACACGATGGTCGACCAGCTCAATTCTTTTGCCTCCGAGGTGACGCGCGTTGCCCGCGAGGTCGGCACTGAAGGCAAGCTCGGCGGTCAGGCCGAGGTGAAAGGCGTCGGCGGAACTTGGAAAGATCTCACCGACAGCGTCAATCTGATGGCCGCTAACCTCACCGGCCAGGTACGCAACATCGCCGAAGTGACCACGGCTGTCGCCCGTGGCGACCTGTCGAAGAAGATCACGGTCGACGTCAAGGGCGAAATTCTGGAGCTCAAGGACACCGTCAACACGATGGTCGACCAGCTGAATTCGTTTGCCTCCGAGGTGACGCGCGTGGCGCGCGAAGTCGGTTCCGAAGGCAAGCTCGGCGGCCAAGCTCACGTCGAAGGCGTTGCCGGCACCTGGATGGATTTGACTGACAACGTTAACGCGATGGCCGGCAATCTTACGGTGCAGTTGCGCGACGTCTCCAAGGTGGCGACGGCCATCGCCACCGGCGACCTGACCCAGAAGATCACGGTCGACGCCCTAGGTGAGATACTTCAGATCAAGGACGTCATCAACACGATGGTCGACCAGCTCAATTCGTTCGCCTCGGAAGTCACGCGCGTGGCGCGCGAGGTGGGCTCCGATGGCAAGCTCGGCGGACAGGCGCAGGTGCGTGGGGTTGCCGGGACATGGAAGGATTTGACCGACAACGTCAATGCCATGGCGGCCAATCTGACCGGCCAGGTTCGCAACATCGCCGAGGTCACCACCGCCGTGGCGCTCGGCGATCTTTCGAAGAAGATCACAGTCGACGTCAAGGGAGAGATTCTGGAGCTGAAGTCGACGATCAATACGATGGTCGATCAGCTGAACTCATTCGCCGGCGAAGTGACACGCGTCGCACGTGAGGTCGGCACTGAGGGCAAGCTCGGCGGCCAGGCGCAAGTTCGTGGCGTCGCTGGCACGTGGAAAGACCTAACCGACAACGTGAATTCCATGGCCGAAAACCTGACCGGCCAGGTGCGCAACATCGCCGAAGTGACCACCGCAGTGGCGCGTGGCGATCTGTCGAAGAAGATTACCGTCGACGTCAAAGGCGAGATACTCGAGCTGAAGTCGACCATCAACACCATGGTCGATCAGCTGAATTCGTTCGCCGGGGAGGTGACGCGCGTGGCGCGCGAGGTCGGCACCGAAGGCAAGCTTGGCGGTCAGGCGCGCGTTGAGGGCGTCGCTGGAACCTGGAAGGATCTGACCGACAACGTCAACCTGATGGCGACGAATCTCACCAATCAGGTGCGTGGCATCGCGGACGTCGTGACGGCGGTTGCACAGGGAAATCTACGCAGCAAGCTGACGGTGGACGCCAAGGGCGAGATTGCCTCCTTGGCCGACACCATCAACGGCATGATCGAGACGCTCGCCACCTTTGCCGACCAGGTAACCAACGTCGCGCGCGAAGTCGGCATCGAAGGCAAACTTGGCGGCCAGGCCCGTGTGCCGGGTGCCGCCGGCCTCTGGCGCGACCTGACGGACAACGTCAATCAGCTTGCGGCCAATCTGACAACCCAGGTGCGTGCTATCGCTGAGGTGTCGACGGCGGTGACCAAGGGTGATCTAACACGCTCGATCAGCGTGCAGGCGTCGGGCGAGGTGGCGGCACTCAAGGACAACATCAATGAGATGATCCGCAACCTCAAGGATCAGACACTCAAGAATGCCGAACAGGACTGGCTAAAGACAAATCTCGCCCGATTCTCGCGCATGCTGCAGGGCGAACGCGATCTGGCGACCGTGTCGCGTCTGATCATGTCGGAGCTGGCGCCGTTGGTGAACGCTCAATACGGCTTATTCTACGTGACCAACCGAGAAGAAGACGAATCCTATCTCGAACTCGCCGCGTCCTATGGCGCCGAGAGCAAGGCCGCGATGAAGCAGCGGTTGGATCTGCGCGAGGGACTTATTGGGCAAAGTGCTGCCGACAAGCGCGCAATTGTGCTCGACAATGTGCCGCCGGATTTCCTTCGTGTCACGTCCGGCCTTGGCAGCGCCGCCCCCGCCAATGTCATCATCTTGCCGGCCCTGTTCGAAGACGAAGTCAAAGCGGTTATCGAACTCGCTTCCTTCAACGAATTTCGCGATACCCACCAGTCATTCCTGAACCAGCTGATGGAGTCGGTCGGCATCGTGCTCAACACGATCGCAGCGACGATGCGTACCGAAGGGCTTCTTAAGCAATCGCAGTTGCTGACATCCGAATTGCAGGCGCGCCAAACAGAGCTGACCAAGAAACAGGAGGAATTGCACGCCACGAACGAGGAACTGCAGGAGAAGGCGCAGCTGCTCGAGAACGAAAAGAAACAGGTGGAGAACAAGAACCTCGAAATCGAGATGGCTCGGCGGGCGCTCGAGGAGAAAGCGGAGCAGTTAGCCCTGACATCCAAATACAAATCCGAGTTCCTGGCCAATATGAGTCACGAGCTGCGCACCCCGTTGAACTCGCTGCTCATCCTTTCGAACCTTCTCGCCAGCAATCAGCAGGGCAACCTCAACGACAAGCAAGTCGAGTTTGCTCGCACCATCAACTCGGCCGGGACTGATCTGCTCAGCCTCATTAACGACATTCTCGATCTGTCGAAGATTGAGTCTGGTACGGTCTCCGTCGAGATTAACGACATGCCGCTGGCGCATCTTCGCCAGCATATGGAACGCACATTCCGTCAGTTGGCCGCAGACAAAGGGCTTGGCTTCACCATCGACGTGGATCCGGGGCTTCCCGAGACTGTGCGCACCGACGAAAAGCGCCTCCAGCAAATCGTCCTTAATCTGCTGTCGAACGCCTTCAAGTTCACATCTCAAGGCCAGGTTAGCCTGCACTTCAGGCCAGAGAGAGCAGGACGACGCTATGGCGCTCAGTCTCCCAAGGCGCTCGCGATCGCCGTCACCGATACCGGCATTGGCATTCCTGACGATAAACAGAAATTAATTTTCGAAGCATTCCAGCAGGCAGATGGAACGACGAGCCGCAAATATGGCGGCACCGGTCTTGGCTTGTCGATAAGCCGCGAGATCGCTCGCCTGCTTGGCGGCGAATTGAGAGTGGAGAGCACGGCAGGGAAGGGCTCGACCTTCACGCTTGTCATTCCATTCGACGGGCCTCGGGCTGCGCCCCAGGCCATGGCATCGCTGGATGATGAAGCGTCTGCTGCTTCGCCGACCTCGGCCATGCCGACCGCGGAGTTGATGGATGATCGCGATACCCTATCGCCCAATGACAGGGTAGTGCTGATCGTCGAGGACGACCCAACTTTTGCTGGGCTTCTCTTGGGCATGGCTCGTTCCGCCGGTCTCAAGGGCGTGCTGTCCACCGCGGGTTCCGGCACGGTCGCGTTGGCGAGGAAACTGGTCCCGGATGCCATAACCTTGGATCTAGGTCTTTCTGACATCGATGGATGGGTTTTGTTCGACCTGCTGAGGCACGACCCGAAGACGGAAGGGATTCCGATACACGTCATTTCCGGCGCCGACGACGCTGCCGGCTTGTCGGCCAATGGCGCGGCCAGCGTATCCACCAAGCCGGTGTCGACCGATGATCTCATGAGCGTCTTCGAAGGTATCCATTCCAGCAAGCTTCGTGTCCAGCGCGCCGTCTTGGTGGTCGATGCAGAACCAGAGCGCCGCCTGTCACTGGTGGAGGCAATACGCGACGGCGTCACCTCTGTGACCGCCTTGGCCCGGATTGCTGCCAATGGCCAAAATGTCGATTTTGCGGCCTACGACGCGATCGTGCTCGGGTTCGGCCGATCCGGCAAGGACAATGCTAAGACGCTCGAGGAGATCTCCGCCTCGTTCGAAGGCCCACCGTCAAACCTTCTATTCTTCGCTCCACATCCAGAAGCGCTGGAACAATTGATCGCCCTTAAACCGGAGATGGCCGACGTTCCACGAGCCGAAAATTTCGGGCAACTGACGTTGCTGATGTCGGCGGCCCTGCCACACGAAGGACAAAGCGACGGCGGCGCCGTTATGCAACCGTCAGACAAATCCGACCTTGCCGGCGCCAGGGTTCTGATTGTCGATGATGACATCCGCAACATCTATTCGCTCACCAGTGTCCTCGAGACTTATGGCATTCAGGTGCTGCACGCTGAGCGAGGCCGAGATGGCATCACCTTGCTCGAGCAGAATCCAAACATCGATGCCGCCCTTATTGACATAATGATGCCCGAGATGGACGGCTACGAGACGATGCGCCAGATACGCGGCATGGCGGCGATTGCGCATATTCCTCTAATCTCCGTCACAGCCAAGGCGATGAAAGGTGACAGGCAGAAATGTCTCGACGCTGGTGCGTCGGACTACATAGCCAAACCTGTGGATCTTGATCTTCTGCTTGCGCTGCTTCGCGTCTGGATTGGCCGTTCGCGGCAAAATGTTGACGTGACGGAACAGCTGGCGGCGGCAGTCTGACGACAACATGCAGCGGATCGAAAAAACCAAAGGTAAGCGTCCTGGGGCTTTGCCGAAAGCGCCGGAGCGTGCGCGAATTCTCGCCGTAGATGACGACGACCGCAATCTTCTGGCGATCAGGGAAGTTCTGGATGGTGTTGGCGAGGTTGCCTGCGCACCCTCCGGGGAAGAAGCTTTGCGACTTCTGCTGAAGGAAGACTTTGCCGTTATTCTGCTCGATGTGCTCATGCCTGGTTTGGATGGGTACGAGACTGCCTCGCTAGTCCGGAAACGCGAGCAATCGAAGCGCACACCGATCATTTTTCTGACCGCAATCAACAAGGAAGAAGCGCATATGCTGCGCGGCTATGATGCAGGTGCAGTCGACTATGTATTCAAGCCCTTTGATCCTGTGATGTTGCGCTCGAAGGTTGCGGTATTTGTTGAGTTGCATGAAAAGACGTTGGAAATCCAGCGCAAGGCCACGCTCGAGCAGCGGCTCTTGGAGCAAGCGCTGCAAGCACAGGACGAGAAACTGAAGACCGAGCGCATTTTGCGCGCTTCTGAGCAACGTCAGGAAACGATCCTGCGGTCCCTGCCGGTTTGCTTTCACGCCCGATCAGCCGAGCCGCCTTTCGGGGCGAGGTTTGTGACTGCAGGTGTCGAGCGGCTGACCGGCTTTCCTGCCGAACGAATGACGTCAGAGCCAGGTTTCGGTCTCAGTCGTGTGCACCCGGACGACCTGCCGAACGTGAGGGCAGCTCTGTTGGGCGCCAAGACCACAGGGGCTTACAATTGCGAGTTCCGCTGGCAGTGCGCCGACGGCAAATACCGGACTTTTCTCGACCAAGGCGTCATCTCATCCGACCCAGTAGAGGGTGCCAATGAAATCATTGGTACTTTGCTTGACGTCACAGAACGGCGCGAGCTTGAGGATAAGTTACTGCAGGCACAACGCATCGATGCTATCGGTAAGCTTACGGGCGGTTTGGCTCATGATTTCAACAATTTGCTCGCAGCCGTCCTTAGCGGATTGGGGCTACTCGAGCGAAATTCAACCCTCGACCAACAGGCGCTAAAGGTGCTCGATTTGACAAGGCGCTCCGCCAGACAAGGAGCAGAACTCGTTAATCGGATGCTCGCCTTTTCACGACGCCAGAACCTGAAGCCGGAAGGAGTGCGGCTGACCGCGTTGGAAGAGACCATGAACGGGCTCGTCGCGCCGGTTCTGGGAGGGTTGGTCCGTTTCGAGTGGCATATAGATGATTCAGTTTGGCCAATTCATGTGGATGTGGGCCAACTCGAACTCGCGCTCATGAACCTGGTTTTCAACGCCCGTGACGCAATGCCTTCTGGAGGCACGATCGCCATACGAGCTGCCAACAATACCGCCAACCAGAATTCATACGATTTAAGGCAAGGCGACTACGTGGTCATCTCGGTCACCGACACCGGCTCGGGGATTCCTGCCGATCTTTTGACCAAAGTGATTGAACCGTTTTTCACGACAAAGCCCGTTGGAAAAGGCACCGGGCTTGGGTTGAGCACAGTGTACGGCTTCGCGAAACAGTCGGGCGGCGCCCTCCGCATCGATAGTGTGGTCGGCCGGGGAACTACGATGCGTCTATGGTTGCCTAGATCTCTAACGGAGCCGGAACTCCGGGGGGAGCGGGAGCAAATCATCCACCCTCAATACAATGGCAATGGCGCTCAGCCATCGATCTTGTTAGTCGATGACAGCGAGGCCTTGCGCGAATTGACAGCTGCGTCGTTACGGCAATCCGGTTTTGATGTGACTTGCGCCGCTGGAGGAGCTGAGGCGTTGGCTGCTATCGAAAAATCGCCGGATGACTTCGATGTGATCGTTACGGATTTCGCCATGCCGCTTGTCTCGGGCGTCGAAGTGATCCGGTTTGCGCGGAGCCTGAAGGCTGACTGGCCTGCGGTCATTATCACGGGCTACGCAGACACCAGAGCGATCGGGGCTCTGCCTAGCGATGTGCCCCTCCTTGGTAAACCGTTCAAGGATAACGAACTGATCGAGTCCATCCGGCTGGCAAAGCAATCGCGCGGGTAGACCAGAAAGCTGGTCGTCGCGAGACAAGTGCCGCAAATGCGGGAAGATCTGAGTTGGAGCGGACTCGCGAAATCGCTTATGTATCACGTTGCTCAATCCAGTAGCCTGGTCACGTCGTGGAATTGATGACGTTGTTCTTGGCGGAATGAGGACCTTTCGCACCGAATCGGCGCGAACCGCAGAGCGCATAGTCCCGGTGACAGGGGTAGCGATTCTGCTCGTTGGTCACATGGAACATTAGCGTTTGCTGTTGGTTCTGTAGCACATCAACACTGCTGCTTGTGTGTTGGCCGAAGATTAGTGGCAGCGCTCGTGAATGCCCACGCGCGCTAGCCACCCGTACGCTAGCAGAAGCCGCCGAAGCCACGAACAGGAGCTGGCCATGAAACATCAAACAATCGATCAACTGCATGCGGTTGCTGAAATTAATCCTCTGGCACCCGCCAGACCGATGACAAGAACACAACGGATCGAACGCTGGGCGGAGTTGCTTGAACGCAATCCTTCTCGCTGCCTCGCAGCGCTTACAGGAACAGAGCATCTCTATCCCGGTGTTCGGGATGAAGCGAGAGCCGCTGGATCGCCGATCACAGTCGCCTTCGAAGATTCGCTGCTGCGCAGTGCGGGCCTGGCTTCGGATACATTCGGCGCCGCCAAGAGGTTTTTCGACCTGTCCGATTGGGAGTTGCATGAAATCGTCTGCAGTTGCCATGTCGGCGCCACCATGCAGGCAGGATGGGCTGCCGGGCGAGTCCGTCGGATAGTTGCCGGTAGCAAAATCTGGGCTTGGATAAGGAGGAGTTTTCTCGCGCATTGATCCGAAGCGATTTATAGCAAATCGCTACTGTGGGGCGATGCTTGCGGAGCAAGATTGTACTCAGCGCATACGCAATGGCGCATGCCGCCGTTCTTCGGCGGCAGTGGACTCTTAAACCGGATCTTTCTTGTTTGCTCCGACGTCGTGGCTTCGCAGTAAGATCTCTGTCGGGCCGATTGCTTGTATGGCGGTGAGTCGCTGTCCGGCGGGCTCGCCTCGGTGGTGGGCTTCGCAATACCTATGGAGTGCAGTGGACTTCGCGCAACCGGTGCGCGGAACGGGACGGCACGTCCTCAGTCGATCCTGCCCGGCGATCGACATTGAGCGTTGCTCAAGGTCCCACTCTCGGCTCTGCCATTTGCGAGAGGGTGGGATCCACTGTTCACCAATACGTGACCTGGAAGTTCCGGCCGGACGCCTCCGGCTTAGGAACTTCCTTATCGGGGTGGTGTTGCTCCTATCGATGAGCAGGGGCGCACTGAGATGAATCCGGCCACAACCAACAACGTAGAAATCCGCAAATACAAGCACCCTACCGGCGGATGGGGTTCTTTGAAGTCCCTGATCCGCAAGGCCCGCGGCGAAGGATTGTTGATGTCCGGCATCTGGAGCACCCTGCTGAAGCAGAACAAGCCCGACGGCTATATGTGCGTCTCCTGTTCCTGGGCGAAGCCCGCCGAGCCGCGGCCGTTCGAATTTTGCGAGAACGGTGCCAAGGCCACGATCTGGGACCAGACGAAGCGACGGTGTGGCCCGGAGTTCTTCGCTGCCCATCCCGTCAAGGAGTTGCTCGATTGGCCAGACCATGACCTTGAGAAGCAGGGCCGCCTGCTCGAGCCGATGCGCTACAATGAGGTCACCGACAAATATGAACGGGTCCCGTGGGAGACCGCGTTCAGCGACATCGGCGCGCAGCTCCGGAAGCTCGATCCGAAATCGGTGGTGTTCTACACTTCTGGCCGTGCCTCGCTTGAGGCGTCGTTCATGTATCAGCTCCTCGCTCGCATCTACGGTTCGGGCAATCTGCCGGACTCCTCCAACATGTGTCACGAGTCGACTTCGGTAGGTTTGCCGGAGTCCATTGGCTCGCCGGTCGGCACCGTCCAGCTGGAGGATTTCAGCCACTGTGACCTGATGTTCTTCTTCGGCCACAACACCGGCGTGAGCGCGCCGCGATTGCTTCACCCCATCGAGGAGGCGCGCCAGCGGGGCATACCTGTCATTACGTTCAATCCGCTGCCTGAGCGGGGGCTCAAGCGCTTCAAGAATCCGCAAAGCCCGGTTGAAATGCTTTCGCCTGGCGCCGGCACCAAGATGTCCAGCGACTTCTTCCAGATCCGCAGCGGCGGCGACATCGCCGCCATGACGGGTATAGCGAAAGCCGTTCTGGCGCTCGACGACGCGACCAAGAAGGTCGGCGCGCCGCGCGTCCTCGACACGGCCTTCATCGAAGAACATACCGACGGCTTCGGTGCGTTCGAGGCCTATCTGCGCCGCACACCTTGGGAAAAGATTGAATCGCGATCGGGCATTGCACGTGCGGATCTCGAGCATGTCGCCGAGGTTTACAGCAAGGCTTCAGCGGTCATCGGCAACTACGGCATGGGGCTGACGCAGCACCGGCATGGGACGGAGAACGTCCATATGCTGTGCAACCTGCTCCTAATGCGAGGCAACATTGGCAAGCCGGGCGCCGGCGTCTCGCCGCTTCGCGGTCACTCCAACGTCCAGGGCCAACGCACCGTCGGCATCTCCGAAAAGCCGGAACTTGTCCCGCTCGACAAGTTCGCAGCATTCTACAAGTTTGAACCACCGCGCGAGAAAGGGCGCGATACCGTGGAAACATGCGAAGGGATTATCGATGGCTCAGTCAAGGCTTTCATTGGACTGGGCGGCAATTTCGTGCGCGCTGTTCCGGAAACGGGTCTGGTCGAAGAGGCTTGGCGGCATCTCAGATTGCATGTCCAGATCGCCACCAAGCTCAACCGCAGCCATCTGATACCGGGTGCCGTCACCTATCTTCTGCCCTGTCTCTCCCGGATCGAGAAGGATCTGCAGAAGGCCGGAGAGCAGCACGTCTCGATGGAGGATTCCACAGCCTGCATCCATGGTTCCTTCGGCTATCGGCCACCGGCTGGACCCAACCTGCTCTCCGAGCCCCGCATCGTTGCCGAACTCGCCAAGGCGACAGTGGAAGGAAAAAGTTCGGTCCCGTGGGACGAATGGGTGGCAGACTATTCGCGCGTCAGGGATGAAATCGAGCGTTGCTACCCCGACCATTTCGAGGATTTCAACAAACGCTTTCTTGTGCCCGGCGGATTTCATCGTGACATCAAGGCCTCGAAGCGGGTGTGGCAGACTCCCAACAAGAAGGCCAATTTCAAGCCGCCGACGATGCTGGAAACGGATCCCGATATCGACGTCTCGCGATCCGACGTGCTGACGCTGATCACCATTCGCTCCAACGATCAGTTCAACACCACCATCTACGGCTACCGCGATCGCCTTCGTGGCATCAACGGCACGCGCATGGTGGTGCTCATGAACGAAGACGACATCCGGCGCATGGGACTCCACGAGGGACAGATGATCAGTCTGGAGTCGGCAGCCGATGACGGGGTCCCGCGCCGGGTGAGCGGACTTAGGGTGACCACCTATTCCATCCCCCGAGGGGATTGCGCCGGCTATTATCCCGAACTGAATCCTCTGATCCCGCTGTGGCATAGGGCGGAAAAGGCGCATGTGCCGGCGGCGAAATCGGTGCCAGTCCGAATAGCAATTTAAGGGGAGGAGATTTCTTGTCGAGCGGGCCCATGCCACGACGATCGGCGGCGCCAGCGAGTACTTGAGGAGCCACCTATTGCCGGTAACTCCTCGACAGCTTTATGCCGTGCGGTTGTCGGAAAATGTCAGCTCATCCGCGACCCTCAGCAATGCCCGCGATATATGAAAGAGCTTCCGGTTTTCGAACGCTCTTGCGTGCCTCCGAAGTAGGGCGATGCAGCGGCTTCGTTCAGACACCGGATCGCCACGCTGATCTTCCGGCGTATCAATGGATATGCTGTTCATGGGTTTTCCGCGTTTTCGCGGCCTTCTTCGCGGATGCTGATCTTTCGGCGGCGGCGCGGTTGGCTGAGGCGGCGCCCCCCTTACTTCCACCCTTGTGAGCGGCAGGATGCCCCGTGTGTTTGCCGCGACCCGAACCACCCTCCTTTTTGCCGCCGCCATCATCCTTGTTGACCGTTGCCCAGGCTCGGCGTTCGGCTTCCTCTTCAGAGACGCCGCGTTTTTCGTAGCCTTCGGCAATGTGGTCGGCCTTGCGTTCCTGTTTGTCGGTATATTTCGATTTGTCTCCGCGTGGCATTGTGCTGCTCCTGGTAGCGTTCGGGATGGCGATAGGGTTCAATCCATGATGCGTCGCTGGAACTTCTCTCCTAACCGCCGCAAAACCGAACGGTTCCAACTCTACCGCTGTGGGATATGGCGTCCTATTTCTTGACATAAGCGCTGCATGGCCGGCCCGATTTCGGAGCTTTGGAGTCCTTCGAATGCTCGGCCAAAGCAGGACCCGCACCTGATACTTTTTCTGTCGAAGGTGAAGGTGTCAGCCTCCGGTTTAGCCCGTCACTTTGGTGCGTCTTGTCGTTCACCTCGTCCACGGGGCGCGTAAGGCCAATCCCGGTGTCCGGCTTTTTGTTGGTTGCTGCATCTTGCGAGAAATCACCGGTGCCGCGTTGGGTCGCGGGGTATTTCGTAGCGCCGGTTTCGCGGCGGTTTTCACCGTTCGTCATCGCACAGTCTCCTTTGAAACATGGACAATTCCACAACCCCGCTGGAGCCAGCATGTTCCACCTGTTATGCCCACGGTGTCAGCGCCAGTAAGCCAGGACCTCCTCCGCGGAAAACCACTTCGACATGATGCGAATATCGCGTCGTGAACAGCTTGAGTATATTTTCGGGCCTCGTCAGATGTGCTGCCGATCGCGTCCTCGACCAGGATGGTCCTGTAGCCGAAGTCGATCGCTGCGAGCAGCGTCGCCAACACGCACATATCGGCCTCTGCCACCGCTGATGTGGACGACTCGTGTTGAGATTAGCGTCATTGCGATTCGATACTTTTCAGCCGCGAAAGCTAAGCCTTTGGGTCAGCCAACGCTCGTGCGGTCGGGGTATTGGTGTCGGCATCCATTTCGCCGACGGCTTTACGTTCGGCGAGGACCGTGACGGCGAGATATTCTTTTAGATCGCCGACCTCATCGCTGATTTCTTCCGCGAGGATGCCTTCACGCTCTGCGTCCGCGATGCAAGCTGTCGCCAATTTTTCCGCCGCGGTTTCCGGGGATGCTTCGGCGAGCGGCTTGACGGGATGACCTTCGATCCACTCCTCGACGAAGTGTCCCGGTCTGTTGACGAGGGTATCGAGCTGGGCTGGGTTGTCAGTGGGGGCAGGGAGAATGTCCATCTTCATGGCTTGAGCTCCGGATTTGTGAACCACAAACGCGGATGCTCAAGGAAGGATGCACCGCCTCAGTTCGTGCCGAACGACGTGGGTAGCCGAAACCACTTTCGGCGTTCGGCGTTGTCGGTAGATGGCGAACTCCGGAGAGATCGATCAAGCACCTGGACGTGAACGTACGGGCGGATGCCTTTGCGGTGGTGTCCGGTATAAGACCTCGTCCGAGCCCCGAATTCACTACTGCCATTGCGATATGTGTCGACGCGCAACAGGCAGTGCTTTCGCGGTTCTTGCGTGGATGCCTAGGACCAGCCTCTCGTGGTCGGGCGCAGCGCCCACCTTCAGGAAGTCTTCTCCCATTGCGGAGCGAGGATTCTGTGGCGTTTGTGGTTCGCCGCTCACGCTAAGCTACAATCTCGACATCGATCGGATTGCGCTGCATGTGGGCACTTTCGATGAACCGTCGAACCTCGTGCCACAGTATAATTATGCCTCGCGGACGCGGCTGCCATGGGTCTGCTGTGGACTGGAGCTGCCTGACCATAACCTGGAGGAGAGTTGGTGAGGCGCGTTCGGTTGAACGGCAAGAACGTGGCCCCCATTTTTGGACGTTGAGGGAAGTGAAGATGGTGGCTTCACTTATGCTTGCGGTCGAGACGCTTGAGCAATTCGCGCAGTTCGTCAGGGAGCCAGCGGCTTACGTGAAACAGAGGTAGGCTGCGTAGATATCGGCGCATGATTTCGTTCGAGAATTGCCGCCTAAGAAGGCTGGCTCTGGATTTGTTGTCGCGTTTCTCGCCCATCGCTGCGGTTCAAACTGAGACGGTTTTCCTATTCAAAAACCTGTCCTCCGGTCAGTTGTTCCCTCCGGTCACGAATATTGGAGTACCGATTTTGATACCCCGCGATTAACAACCCAAGCTTAATGACCTTGCATCAATGGCCGGTCTTCTGATGCGGCGCCGCAACCGGCTTACTCTCCGGTGATCCCTTCTCCCGTAGGCAGATAGCAAGGAGCACGAGCACGCCCGTCGACAGGAATTCACTTTGCCAATTCTGGAAACTTTCGAACCAGAATTGACCCGAAAAGAGGTGCTGGAGAACGCCCTCGGCAGGCTGGCCGTGCGCCGCTGCCTGCTCGGCCGCATGGCGGGTGCTTTGCCACAGGCGAGCGATGAACGTGACCATGAAAATGGCGAGCAGCGCCGCTCCAAGCGAGCGAGAGTAAGGCCGCGATATCCAACCTCCGCGCTTCACCGGCCACGGGGCTTGCGGATCATCCTGGCGCAGCGTTGGGCCCTCGTCCTCTGGCGAAGCGGCAATCCGTCGCCCCATGCCGGCAACAATTAGTGCCCAAACCGGACGCAGGCGGGTCACAACAGCCGCTTGATACGACCCTGTCGAGGCGAAAAACTCCGCTGCCTCCCTTGACGCTCGAAGTAGGCCTGCAATTCATCCCAGGTACCGAAATATTTGCCGCACTCGGCGCGCATCGGTGACTCGTGAGGGCTGGGTCGCCACGTTTGAACAGGATGCCCGCCCTCGTCATCGGCGGGCGTCCTGCATCCTGGCTAGCGATTTAGGAAAAGAGCCTCTTCCTCATCGCGTTGTCGACCGCCAAGAGCTGCCGCCGCACTCGCGATGAAGGCGCCAAGTACCATTGACAGTGCTCCTACAAGCGAGAATGTCGCTACGGCCTTCCTGGCGGTATCGGCGGCCGCCTTGGCCTTGTTCTTGGCATCGTCGATGCCAGCCAGCACAGTATCTACCCGCTTCTTCGCATCCGGCTCGGACAGGCCGGTTCGCGAAGCTACGAGCTTCGCGAGATACGCCCTGTCGTCGGGAGAGACTTCGCCGTTTGCTGCGCCCGCAACGAGAATACGGCCGGCCTGCGCGACGGCAGTGTCGTTCTGGGCTGCCGTTGCCGACGCCGGGTCGGCAGGACGAAACAACATGTCGACAAAATAGTTCATCGAGCTTTCAGCCGACGGACGCTGCGACGCGGCGGCTGCACTGGAGGCCCCCATCGCGGCTCCGGACGCAACAGTCGCGGCAGCCTGAACCCCTGATCCAAGCGCGGCAGACAAGGCGGAGCCGAGCACACCCGCCAGCAGCAACGTCGCCAGAGCCCAGGCGAGAAAGCCATGCGCGGTGTCTCTGAAATAGACCTCGTCGTTATGGACGTTCACCCATTTCGTCCGCAGGCGACCGGTGAGATAGCCGCCGACAGCGGAAGAGAGCCATTGAACAACGACAAGCCAGACGGCGGCCGATACCGCAAATGTCGTGGGAGCGGCGCTGGAGCCGGTCCACGGCGAAACCATCGTCAGGCCGAGCCCCGATCCAATCAACATGAGGATGACGGTGAGAGTGGACGCCGCGAACGCGCCGGCAATAATTGATGCCCAACTGACTGCGGACGAAGAAGATTCTGTAGGTGCGGCTGCCACGGCCGCGGAGGGGAGAGGGGATTGCATTGTCGAGCTCCCCTATCGCATGAACAGCATGAGCAGAATGATGATCGGAATTGGCACCCCAAGGAGCCAGAGCAAGATACCGCGTCCCATATCGACCTCCTGATAAAGTATTGAGACTTAGGGACAATTCCCAGCGATAGCTTTCGTTCCGGCGGCTTGACGAAGTTGCTAGCCGGCTTCCCACCGTCCCATGAGTTCATGCTTCGAGCTTGAACAGTTCGGCATCGACATCCTCCAGCCCGGCGATGGATGCCGAAATGATCTCGGACGCAATCTGCGAAAATGTGATCCCGTTGCCGCCATATCCCATCACCGAATAGATACGCGGATGCCCGGGCACGCCGCCGATAATGGGTAGTCCGGTCCCCGTGGCTCCAAATGATCCGCTCCAGGCAAACCGTGCTGCGGGGTCCAAGTCCGGAAACATTCGTTCGAGCTTCTTCGTTAGGCGAGCCGCCTTCTTCAAGGTCAGAGTGTTTCGCCGCTCCTCATCGGTGAACTCCTCATCCTCGCCGCCACAGATCACACGCCCATCGGCCGTCGCCCGGACGTACAGGTAAGGATCTGAGGCTTCCCAGATCATTGCGGCAAGAGGCCAGATCTTGCTCGGCTGCCGGGCGGTAGCAATAGCCCATGTCGAGATTATGTGGTGGCCCCGGGCGGGAACGATATCGGCGAGTTCGTACCCCGTCGTAAGGACAAGATGTTGGGCCTCGATCACAGGGCCTTGCCGCGTCGCCACTGTTACGCCGGAGCGATGACCCTCGATCGCTGTTGCTTCGGCCGGCGCGTAGAACCTTGCCTTGCGTTGCAATGCCGTCAGGAGCAGCCCGGCCGTCAATTTACGAGGATCGAGCGCCAGGTTGCCATGGCTGAGAATAGCGCCGCCGCGGTCTATGCCGAATTCGTCTTGCAGCTCTTTGCGGGTCAGGAACGATGCGCCGATGCCGGCCTGCCGCCTTGCAGCCGCTTCCCGGCGCAGGTCGGACGCGCCGAGCCGATTGCCCGCTAAATAAATTGACGGGGTGGCGACCGACCGGCAGCGGATTTGCAATTCTCTTACGCGCGCTTGCAGATTTGCTAGAGCAAGTCGCGATCGTCGCCAGGCCTGTCGAGCAGCATCGCCTCCGATTATTTTTGAAAGCGTTGTCAGCGGCTGATCAATCTCGAACTGGACGAGTGCCGTCGTCGCTGCGGTCGACCCCTTCAGCGGGCCGCGTCTGTCGATGCAGATGACCGAATGGCCATCCCGGGTGAGCGCTTCGGCCATCATTGCACCGCTGATGCCCATGCCGACGACCAACACATCCGTCTTTGTATCCCCCTTCAGAGCAGCCACCGGCACTGCGGGCGAACGATAGGCCGACCACACTGGTGTGCCACCTCTGAGATCGAGCTTGCGTGGCATGGAAACTCCCGGTTGCGCACGATAAGTCGCCGCAAGCCGTAGCGTTCCCCCGTGAACGCCTCCGACAAGTCATCACCTTCAGCGGAACTGGACCTCGCTCAGTCCGTTCGAGGGCATGGCAAAACATCAAATCGGCGAATTGCTCACGGCAATAGGCACGGCTACTTCGAGACCATCGGCGTTCCTGGTGCTGGGAGGTTTTACGGCCTGCTGGGTGATTTTCGAACCTGAGAGCCTGGATTGGCATGGCATCGCCACACTTGTCACTTGGGCCATGACCCTGCTGATTCAGCGAGCCGAACATCGCGACACCCAAGCGCTGCAAGCAAAATTGGACGAGCTTATAAGAGCCAGCGAAACTGCTCGCGACAGCATTGCCAAGATCGATGAAAAAGAACCGGAAGAGATCGAATCCCTGCGTACTCACGAAGCCAGAGCAGCGCCGTAGGTGTCGCCGGATAGACACAGCCAGACTTTTGGGCTGAGTATCTAGGGGCGAGGCACCATGCGGAACCGATCTCCCTTGAGCGCATTTTGCCGGCTGCACCGGCAGGGGGGGCGCAATGGGGGTTATCGAGCACGATCGGCAGACTGGGGTTCAGCGCCTTCAACTTCTGGCGGCGCTGGGAGATCGGATTCGCGAGATCGAGATGCCGGCGAGCTGGCTTACGCAGCAGCCGAGTTGGTCGGGCGAAACTTCGAGGTCAACTGCGCATAGAAGGCGGGAAAATCCCGTCGCTGCTCTTTACCGATGTAGTGATGCCCGAAATGTCCGGACGAACTCGTCGACAAAGTGAAGGTGGTCCAGCTTTTCCTTAAAGGTCCCCTATACCACCGGCTACACGCGCGCGATCGTCCACAACGGCACGTGGATTTCGGCACGGAACTTTTGACCAAGCCATACAATCGAATGAACTGGCCGCAAAAATTCGCGACGTGCTGGTTCGATAAACACAATCGACTGACCAAGGGTCGCTGCGACGACCGTCGGCCGCCTTGCAACCTCGCAATTGAAGCCTTTCGCTAGGCTTCGTCAAAGGGACTGCCTTCCTTGGAAGGGTCGCGCGATAGCACGCGCTCTTCCTCATCGTCAGGTAAGGCTTCGTCGCTCTCCTGATAGGGATTGTCGTCGTCTTCTTCGGGAAGGACACCTTGTGGTTCCATATCGTCTCCCGGATCGCCGTTTACGGCGACGCCGTCAGGCAGGATCCGGTTGCCCTCAAGAGCGTCCCAGTCTTGTTGTTCGATGCCGGGAGCTTCGGTTTCTTCCTGCCTTGTGGCTCGCTGTTTATCGCGCGGATCCATGTTCTTGTCTCCAACGGTAGGTGCGTTCGTGGCGCGGGGCCGTCCTGACCAGGAACCGCCCGGAAAGGCGATTGTTCCGGAAGTGCGCTCCTATCGAATCTGTTCGAACGTACATTGGCTCGGCGCTTTGTCGGACCGCCAGCGAACGAATCGAGTGCCGTGCCGGAAGCGCTCCCCCGTGACGTGGTCGAAGCGTACCTCCACGACGAGCTGCGGCCGCAACGGCTCCCATTCGCCGCTGCGCTCCGTGCTCCAGCGGCTCGGCCCACCCGGCGCCTTGCCGCTAAAGCCGGGCCCGCCGCGCAGCGCCTCCAACTTCTTCGTGAGCGCGGCGCGTTCCTCATTGGCAAATGTCGAGGTGAAGCCGACATGGTCAAGCAAGCCGCGTTCGTTGTAGAGGCCAAGCAACAGGGACCCGACTTGCGACTTGCCGTTCAGATAGCGGAAGCCGCCGACCACGCAGTCGGCCGTACGCAGTCGCTTGACCTTGATCATCGCGCGCTCGCCCGGCCGATAGGGATCATTCAGCCGTTTGGCGACGACACCGTCGGTAGACCCATGACCGGCATCTTTCAGCCATCGCCCAGCGGTCTCGACACTCGTGGTGCAGGGCGAGAGCTGAAGAGCGCCGGTGTTTGCTTTCGCGACGAAGTCTTCGATTGCCGCGCGCCTTTGCGTCAGTGCGGCCTCCAGCAGCGATTTGCCGCCCGGCGCGACCAGCATATCGAACACGATCAGTCGCGCCGGTGTTTCCGCGCTCAGCTTGCGGATGCGGCTCTCCGCCGGATGAAGCCGCATCTGCAGGGCGTCGAAGGAGGCGGCGCCGCCGATCTCGATGACGATTTCGCCGTCGACCACGAAATCCTTGGCTTCCAGGTTTTGCATCATCGCTGTCAGCTCGGGAAAGTAACGCCCAAGCGGCTTGCCCGACTTCGCCCTGAGATCGACCATTTTGCGATTCTTGAAAGCGAGGCAGCGAAACCCATCCCATTTCGGTTCGAACTGCCAGATGCCCTTGTCCTGCGGCAATGCTTCATCGGTCCGAGCCTCCATTGGGGATGTATCGAGAGGGAGAGGAAACACCTCGGTTGCGACCGCTGCCATCGCCGGCCCTCAGGCGCCGAGATCGATCAACGCGATGCCGAGGCCGGGGCGTTTGGTGCGCCGCAGGTGAATCGGCGATTCCGTCACCGTGACTTCGAGCGTAGGTCTGACAATGCCTTCGACAAGATGGCCGCCGCGCGTCGATCCGTCGCTTAGACCAAGGACAGCATGGACATGCAGGCTCGCCTTGCCGCTGTCGTCGACCGCGATGTCACCAATGGCGCTCAGAACCTCGCATTGTTCGCCGACCGGGATCTTGCGGTAGGATTTCGAGCCGAAGTCGAACCAGCCGACTGTCGCCTTTTCGAAAGCGCCGATTGCCGTCAGCGAAGCGCCGGCGATTCCTTTCTGAGCGGCGAACGCGGACAGCGCGGCAAAGGCTTCCTCTCCCGGATCCAGAACGACCACGAATGTCCTTTGTCCAGACGTCTCCGCGACCAGTTTCGATTTCATATCGGCTACCCATCAGCGTTGGTGTTGGCCGTAGAACTCGAAGCCGGCATCCATGTTCCAGAATGATGCGCGTCTATCGGCCAGGATCACGCTTCGGTGAGCTTATGATTCTGCGCGGGCAAGGCCGGAACAATGGCCTGCATGAAGGGTTAGCTCCGATGACTAGCCAGCCAGGAGCGAGCCATGTCCCAGCCTTCTCTTTCATCCGCGCTTGGCCTCAGCCGGCGAAATTTCATGGCAGGCACGGTCTCGGCCGCAGCAGCGCCGTTGCTCGCGTCATCCGCGAAAGCCGAAGCGCCAGCCCCATCTGGCCCGAAACTCCGGGCGCCAGTGGTGGCGTCGCTGCGGATCAACCAGCAGGCCTATGAACTATCGCTCGATACTAGAACCAGCCTGCTTGATGCCTTGCGAGATCATATCGGCTTAACCGGCACCAAGAAGGGTTGCGACCATGGCCAGTGCGGTGCTTGCACGGTGCTGGTCGACGGCAAGCGCGTACTGTCGTGCCTAACCTTTGCGGTTATGAACGAAGGCAAGGATATCACAACCGTCGAGGGGCTTGCCACCAGTGACGGCAAGCTGCATCCGATGCAGCAGGCCTTCATCGATCACGATGCGTTCCAGTGCGGCTATTGCACGCCGGGACAGATCCTGTCGGCGATCGGCTGCGTCAATGAGGGGCACGCGGAATCCGAAGGCGACATCCGAGAATATATGAGCGGCAACATCTGCCGCTGCGCTGCCTACCCTAACATTGTCGCCGCCGTCCTGCAGGCACGCGATCAGACGAAGGGAGCCTGATATGCGCCCGTTTGTCTATGAACAGCCCAGCGACATCTCCGATGCTGTCGCTATCGCATCCCGCTTCACCACCAACGACGACCAGCCGACGCGAGCGAATGCGCAGTTCATCGCCGGCGGCACCAATCTCGCCGACTACATGAAGCTTGGCGTTGCGGAGCCCAACCGTCTTGTGGACCTAAACCGGCTCAAGGATCCCGGGCTACGGCAAATACGCGTGAGCGAGGATGGAGTCCGCTTCGGCGCCCTGGTGCGGATGGGTGAGGCCGCCGATCACGCCGAGATCAAGCGCCGCTATCCCGTCATTGCCGACAGCCTGCGCCTGGCCGCGAGCGGTCAGATCCGCAACATGGCTAGCCTCTCGGGCAACATCCTCCAGCGCACACGCTGCGAATATTTTCGCGAGACATCCTGGTCCTGCAACAAGCGCGTGCCGGGCTCCGGCTGCGCCGCGATAGAGGGTTTCAATCGGCAGCATGCGGTGTTGGGCGGCAGCGATGCCTGCATTGCGACCTATCACGGCGACTTTGCCCAGGCGCTGATCGCGCTCGACGCCGTCGTGCATGCCGAGGGTTCGCGTGGGGCGCGCAAAATCCTATTTTCCAAATTGCATCGGCAACCTGGCGAAACGCCGCACATCGAGACCGATCTCGTTGCCGACGAGATCATCACTGCCATCGAAGTGCCGGCCCTGCCATGGGCGCGGCGCTCGCTTTACCTGAAAATTCGGGACCGTGAATCCTATGCATTCGCGCTGGCTTCGGCCGCTGTTGCGCTCGACCTGGACAGTGACAACGTTCGCGATGCGCGCATTGCACTGGGTGGCGTAGCGACCGTGCCCTGGCGCGCCCGCGCGGCCGAACAGAGTCTGCAAGGCAAGAAACTTGACGAAGCCACCGCCACTGCGGCGGCGGACGCGGCCTTCGCCGAGGCCCAGCCGCGCCAGCACAATGCGTTCAAGATCGAGCTCGGCAAACGAACGCTGATGCGCGCGCTGCTTGAAACCCGTGACATGAAGGTATGAACCATGGACGCCACACCAACACCCAAAGAAAATCAGGGCGAACCGCTGCCGCGCATCGATGCGCGCCTGAAAGTCACCGGACAGGCGCATTATCCCGCCGACTTGCCGAGCCCCAACGTCGCATATGGCGCATTGGCTACCAGCAGCATTGCCAGAGGCAAGGTGACGAAGCTCGACCTGGACAAAGCCCGCGCGGTGCCCGGCCTGCTCGACATTGTTACCTATGGCGACATGGACAAGGTCGAGAAACCGAAATTCGGCAATTCCGGCGCGACCTCGATCGGACCGCTGCATGACCGGACGATCTTCCACGACGGCCAGATCATCGCGCTCGCGGTCGCCGAGACATTCGAAGCAGGCGAAGAGGCGGCGCAGTTGATCCGCGCCGAGTATGATGTGGAGGCTCCGACGGCGAGCTTCGACAGTCCGGGCACGGTGACCATTCCCGCCGCCGGCAAGAGTCCTTTGTTCAAGGAAGACGTGAAGGCCGGCGACTTTTATGCCGCCTATGCCGCCGCCGCCGTCAAGGTCGACGAACGCTATTCGACACCCGCGCAGCACCACAATCCGATCGAGCTGTTTTCAACCACCGCTTTCTGGCAGGGCGACGAGCTGACCATACACGAGCCGTCGCAGAATGTGACCGGCTGGAAGGTCGAGCTTGCCA
The DNA here is from genome assembly GCF_033977215.1 of Mesorhizobium humile. Lineage (NCBI taxonomy): Bacteria > Pseudomonadati > Pseudomonadota > Alphaproteobacteria > Hyphomicrobiales > Phyllobacteriaceae > Mesorhizobium > Mesorhizobium humile. The sequence continues at coordinate 255,697 of NZ_JAVIIV010000006.1, read as the reverse complement.
GACAGTTGAAGATCGATCCCGCAAAGGTGCGTATCTTCAGCCCCTTCATCGGCGGCGCCTTTGGTTCCAAGGGGCCGATGACGCCCCGCACCGCCATTGTCGCCATCGCCGCCAGGCGGCTCGGCCGCCCGGTGCGCTGCGTGGTCAGCCGCATGCAGGCCTTCGGCACTCAGACCTATAGGGCGGAGACGAGGCACCGCATCAGGATCGGCGCTGACAAGGACGGGCGCATCACGGCCTTTGCGCATGAAGGCTGGGAGGTTACCTCGCGGCCAGACCCCTATGTCGTGGGGGGGACATCAGCAACTGGACGGATGTATGACTACGCCTCGGTGCTGACACACGTCTCGCTGGTGCAGGCGGACCGCAACACGCCTGGCTACATGCGCTCGCCGCCCGAGACCCCTTATGTCTATGCGCTCGAAAACGCCATGGACGAAATGGCTGTGACGCTCGGCATGGACCCGGTGGAGTTCCGCCGGATCAATGAACCGGTGACAGAGCCGATCGGCAAAAAGCCATTCTCCAGCCGCTCGCTGATCCAATGCTACGACCAGGCGGCGGAGGCTTTCGGTTGGGCCAAGCGCGAGGCGAAAGTCGGCGCGATGCGTGAGGGCGACTGGCTGGTCGGCATGGGCTGTGCCACGGCGATCTATCCCACCGCCGTCGCGCCATGCGCGGCACGGGTGCGCCTCACCATCGACGGCGATGTTCGGCTGCAATGTGGTTCCCACGAGATCGGCACCGGCGTGCGTACCGTGGCCGGCCAGATGGCGTCGGAGCGGCTCGGCGTCGGCATCGATCGGGTCAGCGTCGAGATGGGCGACAGCAACCTGCCTCCGGCTCCGGTCTCCGGTGGGTCGATCTCCACAGCTAGCGTGTGTTCGGCGGTGCTCAAAGCCTGCGACGCCATCCGCAGCAAGCTCTTTGCCGCCGCGACCGCAGAAGGCGGTCCGTTGGCCGGCTCCCACAACGAGGAATTCGACCTCACCGACGGAAAGATCGTGGCAAAGGGCGGTGCGTCGGCCAAGGTCGAAGACATCCTGAAGACCATGCAGGTCGGCGCGATCGAGGAGTATGCCGAGTTTGCGCCGAAGGGCGCGACGCCCGAGGCGCTGAAGAAGCTTTATGCTGGCACGCCGGAGTTCCACGGCGGTGAACAGGATGCGGACTCGGTAAAATACGCTTTCGGTGCCGAATTCGTCGAAGTCCGCATCAACCGCTACACTCTGGAAATTCGCGTTCCACGCATTGTCGGGGCGTTCGCGGCCGGCCGCATCATGAACACGCGCACGGCGCGCAGCCAGTTGATGGGCGGCATGATCTGGGGCATCGGCCAGGCGCTGCATGAAGCGACGGAAATCGACCGTCGCTACGCCCGCTATGTGAACCGGGACCTGCAGGATTATCTCGTGCCGGTCAATGCCGACATCAAGGACCTGCAGGTGATCCTGATTCCGGAGGTCGACCACGCGGTCAACCCTGCCGGCGTCAAGGGCCTCGGCGAACTCGGCAATGTCGGCACCGCCGCCGCTGTTGCGAGTGCTGTTTATCATGCGACCGGCAAGCGCATCCGCGACTTGCCGATCAGGATTGAGCAACTTCTCGCCTGAGTATGCTCTAAGACCGTTCTATGATTGGGGAGACCCATGTTTCACATTGGCATGTGGATGCTGCCCGTCGCGGGCGTCCCTTTGTTCCTCATCCTGATCTGGATGTATTTTCTTGCCAGGCGTCGAAGTCGTAGACTGGCGGAGAGGAGAGACGGCCCTTCGCGGACGACGGGACGCCGTCGTGGCGACCTAGAAGGTTAAAGCGCTTTTTAAGCCGGTCTCACCCAGTCGGCAGAGCATAGGCGATGACTTCATCGCCAACCTTGGTTCCCATGAAACGATGTCCTCCAGGCGCGATGACTATGCATAGGTCATCGGCCCGATCGTGATATCTGGCGAACGCGTGCGACTGCCTGTGGTTGCGGATTAATTTTGAAGCCGGCTCTCGCTGTGGGTCACCATTTTGTGATCCTTTTGCGGCTTCGGAACCTTCGAGGCAAAAGCACCGTTAGGTGTCGTCAACTTTGAGTTTGCCTTTAGCAGAATCGGCGAGGGGATGCCGCAGATCTTCTCGAAAAACGCCAACGGGGTTGCGCGCTTTGTCATCTGGGGAAGTTGTGCGGTTCTGCTGATGGCCGCCGCGATCGGGACAATCCTTCCCCGTTCGGACTTTGTAACGGGAGTAGGTGAGCCATTGGCGCAGCCGGTGCCATTCAGCCACAAGCATCATGTCGGCCAGCTCGGCATCGACTGCCGCTATTGCCACAACGGCGTCGAAACCTCCTCGTTGGCGGGTTTGCCAGCGACCGAAGTTTGCATGACCTGCCATTCGCAGCTCTTCACCAATGCCGACATGCTGGCGCCGGTGCGTGCAAGCCTCGCCAGCGGCAAGCCGATCGAATGGCAGCGGGTCAACACCGTGCCCGATTTCGTTTTCTTCAATCACGCGATCCATATCGACAAGGGCATCGCCTGCGAGACCTGCCATGGCGAGGTCGACCAGATGCCGCTGACGATGCGGGCACATACGCTCAGCATGGAATGGTGTCTGGGCTGTCATCGCAATCCCGGTCCTAATCTGCGTCCGCCGAAGGACGTGTTCCTGATGCACTGGCGGCCGCCTGCCGACATCGATGAGATCAGGCGACAGCTGATCGGCATGCTCGACATCCATCCCGAGACGATGACGGATTGCTATGTCTGCCATCGATGAAAAGGGCCGGCTCGCCATCGACATCGCAGCGTTGCGCCGACGGCTGACAAGCGATCGCGACATGTGGCGCAGTCTCGACGAGATCGCCGGCACCGCAGATTTCCGCCGCTTTGTCGAAACCGAATTCCCGGCAATCGCGGAGCGCCTGCCGGCAAGGCCGAACAGACGCACGCTGCTGAAGCTGATGGGCGCGTCGCTGTCGCTAGCCGGTCTGGCTGCCTGCAGCAGAGCGGTAAGCATCGTCCCTTATGTGCGCCAGCCGGAAATCCTGATCCCGGGCAAGCCGACCTACTACGCGACAACCTTGTCGAGCGACGGCTTCGGCATCGGCGCCATAGTCGAGAGCCATGAAGGGCGGCCGACAAAGGTCGAGGGCAATCCGGATCATCCGGCATCGCTTGGCGGAACCGACGCGGTGATGCAGGCGGCTGTGCTGATGCTGTTCGATCCCGATCGTTCACGCACGCCGCTGAAGAATGGCGAGCCGGCATCTTATGGCGATTTCCTGAAGGACATGGCAGGGCTCGTTTCGCAATGGACGGCATCGAAGGGGCAGGGCGGTGCCTTGCTGATAGAATCAACGACCTCGCCGACTCTCGCGGCACAGCTGGATGCGCTGCGGACACGCTATCCAAAGCTGAAAATTTACCGCCACGATCCGCTGGCGGCGCCGGGATCGGCCGAGGCGTCGCGTGCTCTGTTCGGGGCGGCACTGACGCCGGTCTATCGTTTCAATCGTACAGAAACGATCGTGAGCCTTGATGCCGATTTCCTGGGAGAGGGGCCAGGGCGGCTCGTCTATGCGCGCGACTTCGCAGCGCGGCGACGCGTGCGCAGCCCGAGTGACCGCATGAGCCGGCTTTACGCGGTGGAGTCGACGCCGACGATCACCGGCGCAGCAGCCGATCATCGGCTTGCGATCAAGCCAAGCGAGATGGAGGCGGTGGCTGCGAGATTGATTGCGGCGTTAAGTGGCCAAGCCGGAACTTCCCGCACATCTATCGACCAGACATGGATGACAGCGCTGGTCGACGATCTGAAGGCGGCCGGCCACAGCGCGCTGGTCGTTCCGGGTGCGCATCAGAGCGCGTTCGTTCACGCCGCCGCGTTTGCCGCCAACGCGAGCCTTGGTGCGCTCGGCAATACAGTGGAGTTTATCGAGGCGCCGGATGCGCTGTCGGTCGATGGCGATCTGGAGGCGATGTACGAAGCGATTGGCCTCAAGGCGATCGACACAGTGGTCGTGCTGGGCGCAAACCCACTCTACACCGAGCCGGCAGGCCTCGATGTGCAAAAGGCCTTCTCCAGCGTCAAGCTGCTCGTCCATCATGGGCTCTACCGCGACGAGACCGCTTTCCTGGCGCACTGGCATCTGCCCGCGGCGCACGAGCTCGAGAGCTGGAGCGACATCCGTGCCTATGACGGCAGCACCTCGATGGTGCAGCCGCTGATCAGGCCGCTTTACGACGGAAAGACCGGGCATGAGCTGCTCGCCGTGCTTGGTGGCGCGTTCGATACGGATCCGCTTTTGCTTGTCCGGCAGCATTGGACCGAGCTCGATGATGACGCGTGGAGAAAGGCTCTGCGCGACGGGGTCATAGCAAATGGTGCCGCCAAGCCAGTATCCGTCACAGTGCCGCCGGACCTGGCCGGATTGAAGCCGGCGGCAAAAGCAGGCACCGGTATCGATATCCGCTTCGTCGCCGATCCCTGGTTGCGCGACGGTCGTTTCGCCAACGCCTCATGGCTGCAGGAACTGCCGCGACCCTTGACCAAGATCGTATGGGGTAATGCCGCGCTCATCTCGCCCGCCACGGCCGAGCGACTGAAAGTCGGAAACGGCGAGGCCATCAACGTCGCGTGCGACGGAGCGGACATCGACGCGCCGGCCTGGATCGTGCCCGGCCACCCGGACGAAACGATAACGCTTTCCATTGGCTTCGGGCGAAAGGTCGGTTCTGTCGCTCTCCTATCGGGAGGCTATGACGCTTTCCAATTGCGCCGTGGGTCGCAATGGTTCGCGACCGGCGCGGCCATCACGCTCCGCAAGAACAGCATGCGCGTCATCACCACGCAGCAACACCAGGCGATGGAAGGTCGCGCCATTGTGCGCCACGCCTCGCTCGACGCATTCCGGCAGAATCCAGATTTCGTGCGCACGGACTCACCGTCGGCGCCGACTGAATCGCTTTATCCCGCCTGGCCCTACAAACAGGAAGCCTGGGCCATGGCGATCGATCTGTCGACCTGCATCGGCTGCATGGCCTGCGTCTCGGCCTGCCAGGCGGAAAACAACATCGCGCCGGTCGGGCCGGACGAATGCGAGCGCGGCCACGAGATGCACTGGCTGCGGGTCGATCGCTACTATGCCGGGCCTGTCGATGCGCCCGAGACCTTTTTCCAGCCCGTGCCGTGCATGCATTGCGAGAAGGCGCCCTGCGAAGTGGTGTGCCCGGTCAACGCTACCGTCCATACGCATGATGGGCTGAATGCGCAGGTTTATAACCGTTGCATTGGCACGCGCTATTGCTCGCAGAACTGCCCCTACAAGGTGCGGCGCTTCAATTTTCTCGAGCACCAATCCTTCGACAAGGACGAAGCTGGGCCGGAGCAGGCCGTTCACAACCCCAATGTCAGCGTGCGCTCGCGCGGGGTGATGGAGAAATGCACCTATTGCGTCCAGCGCATCAGCGCCAAACGCATCCAGGCCCAGATCGAGAACCGCGACCTCGCCGATGGCGAGGTGGTCACCGCCTGCCAGCAGGCCTGCCCGACCCTGGCCATCACTTTCGGCGATCGCAACAAGAAAGATGCAAAGGTCGTTCGCGAGAAAAGCGCGCCGCAGAATTACGCGCTGCTCGAGGAACTGAATACACGGCCGCGCACCACCTATCTCGGCAAGATTTGCAATCCGAACGGCAAGCTTGCCAAGCCGGGCGAGGCGACCGATGGCTGAAGCCAGCGCGAACAGCCCGGCCGTCTTGCGCGGGCGGCACGATTCTCGCGAGATCAGTGGGCGCATCGGCTCGATCGTGCTCAACGGCCGCCTGCCGCGTCATTTCTGGGCGGCGTTCTTCCTCTGCTTTCTGCTGGTTTTGCTGCTGCTCTATTCAATCACCTACCTGATCGCGGTCGGCGTGGGCGCCTACGGCATCAATATGCCGGTGGTCTGGGGCACGATGATCTCCAACTTCGTCTGGTGGATCGGCATCGGTCATGCCGGCACGTTGATCTCGGCGGTGCTTCTGCTGCTGCGCCAGCCGTGGCGCGCCTCGATCAATCGCTTCGCCGAGGCCATGACGCTGTTCGCCGTTGCCATGGCCGGACTTTTTCCGATCCTGCATCTCGGCCGGCCGTGGTTCTTCTACTGGCTGCTGCCGTTGCCCAATGTGCATATGCACTGGCCACAATGGCGCAGCCCCCTGGTCTGGGATTTTGCGGCGATCGCGACCTACGCGACCGTCTCGCTGCTGTTCTGGTACATGGGTCTGCTGCCGGATCTGGCGGTGCTGCGCGATCGCGCAAGCTCGAAACCGGCGCAGCTCTTCTATGGCATATTGGCGCTTGGCTGGCGCGGCTCGGCTTATCATTGGGCGCGCTACCAGGTCGTCTATTTTCTGCTTGCGGCCTTAGCCACGCCGCTGGTCGTCTCGGTGCATTCGATCGTCTCGCTCGATTTCACCTTCGCGATCACGCCCGGCTACCACTCGACGATCTTTCCGCCTTATTTCGTCGCCGGCGCGCTGCTCTCCGGCTTCGCCATGGTGCTTACCATCGCCATTCCGCTGCGCTGGGCTTTCTCGGTCGAGGACCTGATCACGCTCAGGCACATGGACAACGCCGCCAAGCTGATGATCGCCGCCGGCATGGTCGTCGCCTATGGCTATGTCTCGGAAGCGTTCTTCGCCTGGTATTCAGGCAAGCCTTATGAACGCGCGATGATGGCCCAGCGCGCGCTGGGTCCATACGCGACATTGTTCTGGACGATGATCGGCCTGAACTGCGGCGTGCTGCAATTGCTGTGGTTTAGGCGCGTCCGACGCAACATGCCGCTGCTGTTCGCGATCGCCATCGCCATCAATATCGGCATGTGGATCGAACGCTACATCATCGTCGTGACGGGCCCGAGCCGCGATTACCTGCCGTCGTCCTGGGGCGAGCAGTCGCTGACCTGGCTCGATTTCGGTATCCTGTTCGGCTCGATCGGCACTTTCTTCGCGCTCGTCTTCCTGTTCATCCGCATCCTGCCGGCGATCACGATCTTCGAGGTCGAGGAACTGGCCGAGGAAGAGGGCAAGCTCAAATGAGCCTCTACGGTCTCATGGCGGTTTTTGCCGATCCCGAAGCGCTCGTCGAGGCAGCGCGCGGCATGCGCGAGCGCGGCTATCGGCGCATGGATGCGTTCTCGCCATTTCAGGTGAAAGAGCTGGAGGGGATATTGGCGATCCCGAAGACGCGCCTGCCCTGGGCCGTGCTCGCCGGCGGCATTGCCGGCGCGGCTCTCGTCTATGCTCTGCTCTGGTACTCGGTCGAAGTCGACTATCCCATCAATGTCGGCGGGCGTCCGCTGCATTCCTGGCCGCCTTTCGTCGTCATCGCCTTCGAGGCCGGCATTATGGGCGCCGCCTTTGCCGGATTTGTGGGCGTGCTCGCGGCCAATGGGCTGCCCCGCTACCATCATCCGGTCTTCAACGCCGAGAGCTTCAGCTACGCGCGCGGTGGCAAGTTCTATCTTCTGATCGAAGCGGCCGATCCGAAATACCGCAAGGGCGTCACCAAGGGCCAACTGACGCGGCTCGGCGCCGAGACCGTCGAGGAGGTCGAAGCGTGAACCGCTTGCGCCTCACGCTGATCCTCGGTGCGCTGGCCGTCGCCGGCTGCCGGCAGGACATGGAGGACCAGCCGCGCTACGATCCGCTGGAGGCGAGCAACCAGTTCGCCGACGGCATGTCGGCACGCACGCCGGTAACGGGCACCGTCGCGCGCGATGCCGATCTTTCGCTTGTCCCGGACAGGATCCCCTATCCGATCACGACCGCGCTGCTGCTGCGTGGCCAGCAGCGTTTCGACATCTTCTGCTCGCCCTGTCACGGCCGCACGGGCGACGGCCATGGCATGATTGTCCAGCGTGGTTTTCCGGCGCCGCCGACTTATCATCAGGATGCGCTTCGCAAGGCCTCCGACCGGCATTTCTACGATGTCATCACCAATGGCTATGGCGCCATGTATTCCTACGCGGCGCGCGTGCCGCAGCAAGACCGCTGGGCAATCGTTGCCTATATCCGCGCGCTGCAATATTCGCGCAACGCACCAGTCGCTGAGCTTCCGCAGACCTTGCGCGCGCGGCTCGAAGCGGAGACATCGCCGTGAGCCGCCTCGAGCAGGGTTTTGCCGCCGTCGGCATCACAGGGCTCGTTCCTTGCGTTCTTGGCGCATCGCTTGATGTCAAAGCGATGCTGGGCGCCTGGCTCGCGGCGGCTCTCTTCGCGCTCAGCCTGCCGCTCGGCGCGCTGACCATATTGATGGTGCATGGGCTGACCGGCGGACGCTGGGGCGAGGCGGTCCGTCAGCCTTTGCAGGCCATGACCGCAACACTGCCGTTTGGACTCGTCTTGCTCCTGCCGGTGCTGATGAGGCTCGATCTGATCTTACCATGGGCCGGCGCCGATCCCGCGACGCTGTCCGAGAAGGTTCGAGAGAAGCTTGCCTATCTCAACGTGCCGTTCTTCATGCTGCGCTTTGCTGTCTGCGCGGCGATCTGGCTCGTCCTCACTTGGGTGGTGCTCCGCCCGACTTCAGAGGGTTCCGGGAAGGCTGGCAGCGGGAGGAAATATGCCCTTAGCCTGATACTCCATGCGCTTGCCGTCAGCGTCTTTGCCATCGACTGGATGCTTTCGATCGAGCCCGAATTCACCTCGACTATCTACGCACTTTGCGAGGCTTCAGCGGAGGTCGCTGGAGCTTTCGCTCTGGCGATCCTTGTGCTGGCGGCGAGGAAGGCGGTCGAGGTCATACCCGGCGGTGAGGAAGATGCCGCGCTTGGCGAAGACCTTGCCAACATGCAGCTCGGCTTCGTGCTGACCTGGATCTACCTCGTCTTCATGCAGTGGGTTGTCGTCTGGGGCGGTGACCTTCCGGACGAGATCCAGTGGTACATCGTCCGGGCCACCGGCGGCTGGTGGTATCTGCTGTGGCTGCTGATTGCCTTGCAGGTGGCTGCGTTCGCAGGCTCGCTCAGCCGACCGCTCAAGCGCAGCCATGACGGCTTGGTCTGGCTGGCAGGAGTAACTTTAGCAGGCCATTTCGCCGATGTGTTCTGGCGTGTTCGCCCACCGCTGTTTTCCGGCGGCTTGCTGGGACTATGGCGAGATGCGGCAGCATGGATTGGAGTTGGCGGGCTGTGGCTCGTGCTGTTCCTCTTCCTTCTTCGCCGACCGGATCGGATCACTTGGTGGAAGCGGGAGGTCGCCCATGGCTAAGGCGCACCGCCATCCCGAAGTGCGCGATGTCCAGCCGGGTGTGCTCCTCGCTTTCAGCGGCGGTCTGCTTCTGTTCATCGCTTTAGCCACGATCGGCGTGAAGCTTGCCTTCAACACCGCGCCGACCTGGTTGCCGGTTCCGGGCAACACTAGTCCGGAAAGCCCTGGGTTGCAGACCGCGCCAAACCAGGACTTAATCAGCTTTCGCGCCGAGGAGGATCGCCAGCTCAAAATGCTTGGCTGGATCGACCGCGATGCCGGCATCGCCCGTATGCCGATCGACGACGCCATGTGGGCGATTGTCAGCAACGGTTTGCCGGATTGGTCGCAGCAGCGATCAGTGAGCTCTGGAGGGGATGACTGCGGGTTGGTTACTGCGGCGGTTCCCCGCGCTCCGCAGAGTCAGAATTGCCGGGGGCAAAGCGGAGCAGGACGATGAGAAGCTTGTTCGCTGCGCTTTGTTTGTTCATTGCCGGCGCGGCTCCTGCCGCCGAGCGACCGACATTCGATCCGAGGCTCGGAGCGCAACTGACTCTCGATCGCGAAATGACCGATGCAAGCGGTGCGAGGCTGACGCTTGGCAAAACACTGAACGGCCGTCCAGCCCTGGTCATCTTTGGCTACGACAAATGCCCGAACCTTTGCGGCGTCACCCAGCAGGCTGTCGCGTCCGACCTGAAAAAGACATCGCTTCTCCCGACAGATTACCGCGCGCTGTTCATCTCGATCGACGCCGATGAGACCCCCGCCGATGCCACAGCGGCACGGGATGAGATCGCTTCCGCCGCCGGTCCGGTGGGCCTGTCCACCTGGCGTTTTCTGACCAGCAGCGAAGGTGCTGGCGCAGCGCTCGCCAACGAGGCCGGCATCACTTTCGATCGGCGCAAAGGCATCGATCAGTTTGTCCATCCGATCGCAATTATCGCGCTCACACCCTCGGGCCGAATTTCACAGGTGCTGCCGGCGCTGACCTTTACGCCGCGCGACCTCGAGCTTGCATTGGTCGAGGCGTCGGCCAACAAACTTGGCTCTATCGCGGATCACGCCTTCCTGCTTTGCGCTGGGTTCGACAGGTCGAAAGGCCAGTACACGCCTGCCATCTGGGCGGCGCTGAAAGTGGCAGGCCTGGCAACGCTACTCGGCCTCGGCGCAACTGTGCTCTGGCAGACCTGGGGGAGGGCAAGGTGAGCTTCGGCATCCCCTTCTTCCCGCAGGAAGCCTCGTCGGAAGCCGGCCAGATTGATGCGCTATTTTACACGTTGGTCGCTTTTTCAATCCTTCTCGGACTGGCGCTCAGCGGCCTGGTCGTCGGCTATGCGGTGAAATACCGCATCGGCTCGAAGGCGGATCGCACAGGCAAGCGTTCCCGCAGCCTGCCGCTTGAGATGAGCTGGACCGTGGCCAGCCTGGTCATTGCCTTTGTCTTCTTCGGCTGGGGCGCCACCCTTTTCGTTCGGCGCGACCATCCGCCGGCGGATGCGCTGGAGATCATCGCACTCGGCAAGCAATGGATGTGGGAGTTCAGACAGCCCGGCGGTCAGCGTGAGATCAACGAATTGCATGTTCCGATCGGCAAACCGGTCGTGGTGTCGCTCGCCTCGCAGGACGTCATCCACTCCTTCTACGTGCCGGCATTCCGCATCAAGCAGGACGCGGTGCCGGGCCGCACGACGCATATCTGGTTCATCGCCACGGAGCCCGGCCGCTATCATCTGTTCTGCGCCCAATATTGCGGCACGCAACATTCCCAAATGGGCGGCTGGGTGACTGTGATGGCGCCCGAGCAATATGCCGCCTGGCTGAACAGTCAGAGCGAAGGCGAGACGCTCGCCGCGAGCGGCGAGAAACTGTTTCGCGCGCTGGGATGCTCCGGCTGCCATGGCGCCAGCAGCAAGGTGAGGGCGCCCTCGCTTGAAGACATCTTCGGTCGGCCGGTGGCGCTCGACAACCAGCAGACAGTGATCGCCGACGAGCGCTATCTGCGCGACTCCATCCTCAATCCGAAGAAGGAGATCGCCGCCGGTTACGAGCCGGTGATGCCGAGCTTCGACGGCCTGATCGATGAAGGTGAGCTGCAGATGCTGCTCGCCTATCTGAAGTCGTTATCGCGTCTACCTAAGGCAGGAGCCAAGCCATGACCAACGCGGCGATGCCTGGCACTTATCTAGAGGAGGGAAGCGGCCCTCGCGCGTGGCTGCTGACCACTGACCATAAGCGCGTGGCGTGGCTTTACCTGATCTCGCTGACGGCCTTCTTCTTCCTCGGCGGCGCCATGGCGGTGCTGATGCGGATCGAGCTCGCGACACCGGCCGGCGACCTTGTGTCTGACGATGTCTACAACCGGCTGTTCTCGCTGCACGGCATCATCATGGTCTGGTTCTTCCTGGTGCCGTCGATCCCGGCCACGCTTGGCAATTTCCTTTTGCCGTTGATGATCGGCGCGCGCGATCTCGCTTTCCCGCGACTGAACCTCGTCAGCTGGTACGTCTTCATTTTCGGCAGCCTGTTCGCGCTGTTTGCGGTGGTGGCCGGCGGCGTGGACACCGGCTGGACGTTCTACACGCCGCTGTCGACGCTCTACGCCAATGGCTGGGTCTCGACCGCGGCTTTCGGCGTCTTCATTGTCGGGTTCTCGACGATCATGACCGGCATCAACTTCATCGTCACCGTTCACATGCTGCGCGCTCCCGGGCTCACCTGGTTTCGCCTGCCGATTTTCGTCTGGACGCTTTACGCCACCAGCCTGGTGATGGTGCTGGCCACCCCGGTGCTTGCCGCCTCCCTGATCCTAATCGTGCTGGAGCGTGTCTTCGGCATTGGCATCTTCAATCCCGATCTCGGGGGAGATCCTTTGCTCTTTCAGGATCTATTCTGGTTCTATTCGCACCCTGCGGTCTACATCATGATCCTGCCCGGAATGGGCGTCGTGTCGGAGGTGCTGCCCTGTTTCAGCCGCCGACCGCTGTTCGGTTACAAGGCGGTGGCGATGTCGTCGATGGCGATCGCCGTCTTCGGCTTCCTGGTCTGGGGCCACCACATGTTCGTCAGCGGGCAATCGGCCTATGCCGGGGTGGTGTTCTCGTTCCTGTCCTTCTGTGTCGCTATTCCGTCGGCGATCAAGGTCTTCAACTGGAGCCTGACGCTGCGCAAGGGCGAGATCAGCTTCGAGACGCCGATGCTTTACGCGCTGTTCTTCCTCGCGCTGTTCACCTTCGGCGGATTGGCTGGGCTGTTCCTTGCGTCGCTCGCGGTCGACGTGCATGTCCATGACACCTACTTTGTCATCGCGCATTTCCACTACATCATGGTTGGCGGCATGGTGACCGCCTATATGGCCGGCCTGCATTTCTGGTGGCCAAAATTGACCGGCCGCATGTATTCGGAAACGTCAGGGAGGATTGCGGCGACTGTCACCTTCATCGGCTTCAACCTGACCTTCTTCCCGCAATATGTGCTGGGCTTCGACGGTATGCCGCGGCGCTACCATACCTATCCGCCGGAGTTCCAGTTCTGGAACGTGTTGTCCTCGGCTGGCGCCGTGGTGCTGGCGATCGGCTATCTGATGCCGTTGTTCTACCTCGGCTGGTCGCTGTTTCGCGGCGCCCGCGCAGTGCACAATCCGTGGAGCGCCACCGGGCTCGAATGGCAAACGAGCTCGCCGCCGCCGCCGCATAATTTCGAGACGATACCGGTCGTGACGCGGCCGGCCTATGACTACGACATGAAGGGGCTCGAGCACGAACGCTTCAGTCCGCACCGGGAGGAGGCGGCGGGATGAGCGGCACCGAAAGCGTCGCTTTCGATACACCTCAACGCGAACGGCGAGCCGACACTTTCGCCATGTGGGTGTTCATCGGCTCCGAGGCGATGCTGTTCGGCGCCATCTTTCTGGTCTTCCTTGTCGCGCATATCGATTTCGGCCCCGCCTTCGCCGCAGCCTCGAAACATCTTTCGCTGCCGCTCGGCACCTTCAACACCGCGGTGCTGATCACCAGCAGTTTCACCATGGCGCTGGCCCATAAGCTTGCCGTTCACAGACGCTGGAGCGCGACCGTTTGGGCGCTGGCCGCGACGTCGGCGCTGGGTATCTGCTTCCTGATCGTGAAGGGGATCGAATATAGCAGGGAGATCAGCGACGGCCTGGCGCCGCTCCTCGGCCTGCCGTTTCGCTATGCCGGGCCGGACCCGGCCCAAGCCGAGTTGTTTTTCGGCCTCTATTTCACAATGACCTCGTTGCATGCGCTGCACCTGATCGGCGGCCTGGTGGTCGTCGCCGGTATGGTCGCGCTCTGGCCGACTTCCAGCCCTGCCAACCGGCTGCGCCAGGTGGTGGCCGTCGGTCTTTACTGGCACTTCGTCGACATCATCTGGGTTTTCATGTTCCCCGTTCTTTACCTGATCAACCGATGAGCGAACTGCGCAAACTCACGTTCGGCTATCTCGGGCTGCTCGCGCTGCTGGCGCTGACGGTCGGCTCCTCCTTGATCGATCTCGGCCCCTTCAATGTCGCCCTTAACCTGGCGATAGCGGCCGCGAAGGCGGTCCTGATCGCCATGCTGTTCATGCATCTGATCGGTACGTTGCCCCGGCTCGCCGTTGTGGCCGCGGGGCTTTGGCTCATCATCCTGTTCGGGCTGACACTGATCGGACGTTAAAGCGCGTCGGGCTGAAGCGGTTCAGGCGGCCCCGGCCTTTTCCGTGCTTCGTCGGTCACAGCGATGACTGGTTCGCGTCGCCAAGCCAATCCCCGAACTCGAAACCGACCAATGGATCGTCACCCAACACCAGGAACGTCACTTCCCGCCGGTCCGAAAAGTCGCCAATCGAATTAGCGCCTTGATGCGGCCCACCAGCCGCTGTTTCGCGGCGAGATGCCGATACGGTAAGCCGTCGTCGGTGAAGAACTCGGAATGCTGTGATGCGATTTAGGATTCTGCTCCAATGATTTTGCCGAAAATCGTAGCATTTTGAGCGGCGATTTCCGACAAATTGAAAAAGTGCCCGTTCATAAGGGGTGGAACTCGTTACCACCGCCGAACCGGTTGACATCGGTCGCCATGCCGCCGACATCGGCATCCGCAGTGAGCGCCAGACCGAGCAGTGGTCGCCGGCCGTCAGAGCGGCAAGGTTGCCCACGCCATTTATTCCGGCTGCCACCTGCTCAACGGCATCGGCGCCGGGTTGTTCGTCGGCGTCACCGGCGAAGGGGCAAACATTGCCTCGGCGCGCTGGCTGCAAGCCCATCACGGCGACGGCATTGCCGTGCCCGGCAACAACACCCATTCGGTGCGCGAACTGGTGGCAGTGCCGTCATCGACCGTCCGGATCTCAGGCGAGGCGGCCTACGTGACGGGCAGCCAGGACCTCGTCGACGGCGTGCTGACGATCGCCTGACGGCGATGGCGGTCCGGAGAGCGTGAGGTGCTCGTGGACCCTGCCAGAAACCCAAACGCCCTCATTCGGCCAACTCGCGGACGGCGCTCGCGAGGATCCTGATGCTTGGCTCGATTGCGCTGTCGGCGATGCGGCCGTATCCGATGAAGAGGCGACGAGGTCCAGCACAAGTCGTGCTGTAGCGCCCGAGCCCCTCGGTCGCGACGCCGTGGCGCCGCAGATGGTCGATAACGCGAGCCTCGCCGGCCGCGTCTATCTGGTCAGGCAGGCGAAGCGTCACGTGGAGCCCGGCGGCTGCGCCCTCGGTTGCGAGCTCAGGGAGCGCCGAGGCCAGGCAGGAGAGCAACCGGTCGCGGCGGTCACGATAGAAGCGTCGCATCTTGCGCAGGTGCCGGTCATGCGCCCCGCTGTCGATCATGGCGGCCAGCGCATCCTGGTCGATCCTCGGCGGCCCCTCGCTCCAACGGCGCAACTCACCCGCCATCGTCTCCACGAGGTCAGACGGCACGACCAGCCAGCCGAGCCGGAGCGCCGGTGCGAGCGTCTTGCTGGCAGTTCCAGCGTAGATGACGCGATCGGGCGCAAGGCCCTGCAAGGCGCCGATCGGCGCCTGATCGTAGCGGAATTCTGCGTCGTAGTCGTCCTCGAGGGCGAAGGCGTCACGTTCCCGCAGCCAGCGCACCAGTTCTTGGCGCCGCGCCGCGCTCAGCACGCCTCCGATCGGAAACTGGTGCGCTGGCGTGACAAACACGGCCCCGGCCGAGAGGGCGGCAAGTTGCGGCACGTCCAGACCTTCCGCATCCACCGGCACAGGCGTGCGCCGCAGGCCCGATTTGTTGACCGCAACCCAGTCGCTGTAGCTGGGATCCTCCACCGCGAGGCCACGCACGCCCTTCGCGTAAAGGGCCGCGCAGACGAGTGCGCGCGCTTCCGCGAAGCCGCTCGTGACGAAGATGAATGCCGGATCGGCGATCACGCCTCGGACCCGGCCGAGATAATCCGCCAGCGCGTGACGCAACACGGGGCTGCCCCGCAGATCGCCATAGCCAAGATCGCTTGCAGGAAGGTTCGCAAGGACGCTTCGCAGCGAACGGAGCCAGAGGCGCCTGGGAAACATCGAGAGATCGGGCATGGCCGGTCGAAGGTCAAACCGGATTTGTTCAGGCTCCGCCAACACCTCCTCGCCGTCAGGAGGCGCCACGGCCTCCCCGGCGACCACAGGCCGGGCGCCGCGGCGAAGACTCAGATAGCCCTCGGCGGCGAGCTGCGCATAGGTGTCGAGCACGAGCGGTCGCGAGATGCCGAGCTGCGCCGCAAGCACCCGCGTCGAGGGCAGGCGGACGCCGGGATGCAGCGCATCGGTACGGATCAGGTTGAGGATCCCGCGGCGGAGCTGGGCCGCCAGAGTCTCTGGGATGTCTCGATCGACCGACAGAGGGAGTCCATCCGTCAAAGTGGGCAACAATTTTGCATCGGAACTGGTCATGTTCAGCAGACCACTAGCACGTTAGGCATCGAACGGACAGTCACAACTGGAGACGCCTAGATGTCGATCGCAGCCACCGCAACACCCGTCCCGAGCGATGCAAGCAGGACCGCGATCCTCACCCCTGCGATCCTGACGTTGGCCGGCGTGATGCTGACCGCGATGGGAAGCTTCTATCTGCTTCTCTCCGCGATTCCGACGCACGCTGCCGCGCTTGGCGGCGCGTCAGCCGCGGGCTTGTCCACCGGCGCATTGATGGCGACGACCATCATCGGCGAATTGATCGCGCCCCGAGTGATCGTCAAGGTCGGGCGCCGCCGCGCGCTGGCGGCGGCGCTGCTCACGATGGCACTCCCCTGTCTCGCGACGTTCTCGAGCTCGCTCGCACTGCTCCTTGCCACTTGTGCCGCGCGCGGGTTTGGCCTTGGAATCCTGCTGGTTGCGGCCTGCGGCCTGGCCGCGCAACTGGCGCCGCCGGCGCGGCGCACAGAGGCGCTGGGCGCATTCGGCGTCGCCTCCGCGATCCCGGCCATCGTCGCCGTCCCGCTCGGCCCCTATGCGCTCGCAACCCTCGGCCCCGGCGGAACGGCCGGCATCGCCGCAGCTTTCGCGGTCGCCGCCTTGCTTACCGTCGCGCTTGTTCCCGAAGGCAGCCCGGCGCCTCGCGATACGGGTCACGCCTCTTCGTTTCCGCCGCTTCGCGTGACGGTTTGGCCGATCACGGTGCTGGCCCTGGGTGCCGTCGTGGTCGGTGCAGCGATAACCTTCCTTCCCTTGGCGCATCCGGAATTCGATCAGGCTACGATCATGATCGCTCTCCTCCTCCAGGCGTTGTTCGCGGGCTGCGCTCGCTGGGTGGCGGGCCGGCCGATCGATCAGCATGGTCCCCGTGGGGCGCTGATCGCAGCGGCGGGACTCTCCATCGCCGGCTTGCTCTGCCTCGCGGTGCCGGGAGCCTTCGCGGTAATGATTGGCATGGCGGTGAGCGGCATCGCTTTCGGGGTCGCGCAGAGCGCCAGCCTCTGCCGGTTGCTCGCTCAAACCAAGCCGGCGCAGGCGGACGCCGTGGGTGCACTCTGGAACGGAGCCTATGATGCCGGGCTGGGAATCGGAGGCATGGCCCTCGGCGGTCTCGCCGCTGTGCTCGGCTACACGCTCTCGTTCCTGGCGGCAGGGGTCATCTTGGTCCTGCTCGCGGGCGCCGCCTTTGTCCGTTTCGGAATGCGGAGCATTGCATAGAGGCACGAATCCGCGACTGGCAGCCCGCTGAGAAGGTCAGGTGGAGCCTCGTCGATCTTGAGCATCCTACGCCGCCTGACTGAAATCATTTAACAGAACCGGAGAATTCCGAAATGAGAAAGCTGAAAGTATCGACGCTCGTCACGCTTGATGGCGTTATCCAAGATCCTGGTGGTTTCGGTGAGACCGAGCAAGGCGGCTGGGCCAACCCGTACTTCACTGAGGAAGCCGAGCAAGACTCGCTTGAGCACCTGATGGAGGCCGACTATTTCCTGTGCGGACGAACTACCTATGAGCTGCTGTCAAAGACGTGGGGCAAGATCAAGGGTGGCCCCTACCTCGAGCGGATGAACAGCATGCCGAAGCTTGTCGCCTCACGGACCCTGGCCGAGCCGTTAGAGTGGAACGCCAAGCTGATCAGCGGTGATGTCGCAGAGGAGATTGCCAAACTGAAGCTGGAGCCTGGCAAGGACATCGAGATGTATGGCAGCGCGTCACTCCTGCAAACGCTAATGAAGCACGGCCTGGTCGACGAGTACCGAGTCTGGGTGCACCCGTTGGTGATCGGTGGCGGGAAACGCCTATTCATCGAGGGTGGGCACTCCGCAAAGCTGCGGCTCGCCAGCTCGAAGACGCTCAGTTCGGGTGTTGTGATCTTGACCTACGAGCCGGTCAGCTAAGGTCAGTTTCGTGGGGACTACCCACGCGCGGCCTCGCGCTGCGGCCATCAGGCTGGTCCATCGAACCAGAGTTCAGCTAAAGGCAAATAGCTACAGCCATCGCCGAGCACGCCTTTGTGCCTATGTTCAACGAACTTTGAGCAACTGGGCGAGGTTCGCTAGCATTTTCTCCCAGAGCTGTTGCGCATCAGACGGTCCGGCGCCGCTCGCCTGGAAATCCAAGTGCGAGCCTGACCCCCTGGGTGTGATCGTCACATCGATCTGCGCCAGGCCGGCGAAGTGTTGGGGCACTCCCAACGTGAATGACAGGCGTGTCGGCGGCTCGCAAATCGCGTACCGACCATCATGCGTGATGATCTCACTACACTCGTGTTCGACAATTGAAAAAGCGCCGCCCGCCCGAGGGTCGGTTTGTGCTTCGAGCGTGTTTGTCGGCGATTTGAACAGCCATCGCTCAATCAGCGACGGGTCGACCCACGCGGCAAATACCGCTTGGGGGTCTGCGTCGAGATCGAGCGCAACCTTGGCTTTGACTTCTGCCGTCGACATTTTACGCTTCCTAGGGCCTTACAAAGCGCTGGGCTTCGGGATTTGTTCCCTTGCGCGAACGCCCGACAGCGGGCCGCTTAAAGAACCATGTCCATTGGGGCCGCATTTGATGCAGTGGCCGGCTCCTCCGCCGGCATCGCGGCGTGCCACTTTGCGGTGTTTTTTGATGCATCAATGACGGGGGAGTGTCGGTGGGTCCTGATGCTTCCGTTTCCTCACGGACCCTCACTTGCGCTCTTTCTTGCCGAGGCTCGTCTGGATGGGGCAAGGTAGGATAGCTTCACCGCGATTCGAAAAAAGTACCGTCACGGTCTTACCTACGCGGAACCAGGATTTGGTCCAACAAAGGTCGATTGATGCTGGAAACTACCAAAAAATTTTCAGGAATTTTCCCTTTAATCAACGCCATAGATTCTTGACAGCCTCGGGTCGGCATTGCCGGCTGCAAAAAATGAAAAACCCAACTTAATCAAGGGCCTAGCTTAGGCGAAAAATAATCGAGTGGGCAACATCCACAGCGGAAATAGTTGTCGCAGCCATTGTAAACAACCGCTTCGACCATTCATCTCGGTTGAGCCACCGAAGTCGCGTTGGATGTGCTACGTATTGTGACACAAATCGACCCGGAAAATACAAAAAAACAAATAAAAACAACGAAATAGCGCTGAGGCCGATCCCAGCCAACTGGATCAACGTTGGACTTCCCCGCTGAAGCCTTGCCCGCAGCTAGGCATCCCTTACGCCAGCACGGTCACTCCATTAGGTCGTTAAGCGCCGCGAGGAGATTGCTGATCGGGAAAACGCGGGATGAATTTGCGAAGACTGTGTTTATGTTCAACTTTGCAATCGTTTCACACGCTGGCGCGCTGCATTGAGGCGATCTTCCTTCGCCTTGTGATCCCGCAACGCACGTTCCAGATAGTCGTATAAAGGAAGCCACTTCTCGCCTTGGTCGCCACGCGCAACGATGATCTCTGCAACGCGGTCGAGCGCTCGCTCGATGCGCTCCGCGGTGACTGGGCGAGGGGTTGTAAAGTGACGCATCATGATATCAGCCTTCTGCAAGTCCAATGACTTACCCGTAGGGGGCTGCCTGTGGTGTAAGTGGATATCGCTCTAGGTCGCAGATTCCAGATTTGTATATAGTACATTGATATTGTGAGCGATCCGCAGAGCGTTGTGTCACGTTCCAGCCAAACACCGGAATCAAGCTAAGAGATTGAATCAATTCATCGAGCTTGTCTATTGAAAATGAACGCAATTGCTTGCATGGCGAACCAGGTTCCTGACGCTCGACGTTGGCTCTGTACAATTTCCAGGGCGGAGAAGGTCGCAGCACGGAGTTATACGGAACGATACGGGAGAACTGCAGTTTTTTGTCCTCGAAAAAGCAAATAAAACCAACTAGCTATGGTCGCCCTCCGGGCCCACCATATTAACAATATCAGTGAGTTAGCTCCGGATTCTTACAATCCTGTCGAGCTGAGGAAACCTACCTTACGGAAACTGTGCACATAAGAAGTCTTTTGGTGTCGCTGTCTGAGTTAGACTTCTCCTGTTTGGTATTGACCAGCGACATCTAGTCCATGAAGTCTCGCTCAGAAAGACCTCAGACCAAGGCGTGCGGTGATCGGCGGCTACAGCGTGCGAATGGGATGGTTTGATCGTCACCAGACGTCATCGGACCGCACGCTCAACGCCTCACAGGAAAGCGGAGTGGCCGGCTCCACGAAATCTGGGCGGTGCTGTTCCTCACAAGAGCTTCGAAATGTCAGCCGCCATATCCAGAAGCCTTGCGGTCAGCGCCGGAAGTGTCTCGGCCCTGATGCTCGGTAGTGTGGGATGAGACAGAGACACCGCTTACCTGCAAAACTAATCTTTCTTGGCTTTTCTAGGTTCGCCAGACCATACGAGATCATGCGAAGGATATGGGTTGGCTAACCATCCGCTAAGCCATTGATTTTCCTTGCAAGTCTCACACCCTCCGGGCCCACCAAAACGACCACCTAAGTGGCTGATTTTTATGCCATTTTTCTCAATTGGCCCCACAAGGTGGACTCGAACCCCCTATTTCTGACCAACCACTTATTGGTCGTACGTGCGCCAGTTACGAAGATGTTGAGGCAGACAACTGACCCCATTCTGATCGTTTGTTGAGGTCGCGTCCCCCAAGCAGACATTCTCAATTGCCATACTAGTGGTGATCGCGAACTCGACAGTGGGAGCATTCCACCATTGGCAGGGGTGCAGCGCTTCAAACAATCTCCGCGTTCTCGGTAGTGAAAGATATTCTGGCGTGCCGGCGCTATGCATATTGGCAAGATCGGCCGCTTGGGGCGGGGCGTCATAGGGACCCTACCTTTATCTTCGAACCATTGGTCAGTCGCGCGAGCTGGAAGGGAGTCGGATCGACGCTTGGCGTCTCATTGGTGATCAATTCCGCGGCAAGGTAACCTAGGCCTGGGCCAAGGCCGAAGCCGTGACCGGAGCAGCCCGCTGCCAGATAAAACCCTCCCAACTCTTCGATCCCGGACACCACCGGCACCGCGTCAGGGGTGCAGTCGACGTAGGCACCCCATGCGTGATCGATTTCGAGGCCTGCCAGTTGGGGAAATGTGCCACGCACATTATCCATGATCGCATTGACCAGCCGTCGATTTGGAGCAGGACCGAGAACGCGATTGCGCTCGAAAATCGTCGGATCCTTCCCCAAAAGCGCGTCCAGGGACTCGGGGCCGGCGAAAAACGACCTGCCGAACCCCATCTGCACCGCCTTTAGGCGCTTGATGAATTGCGGCAAGAACTCGCGGGCGAAGCGGATGCCCTGCGGCGTCACTTCCAGCGAGGCACGGCCGCTGATCGCCATGGTATAGCTGCCGTCAAGCCGCCGGGTCATCGCGAAATCAGGACTATAGAGGACCTCGCCGACGTTAACCGTCCGCTTCGTGCGCACCGCAGTTTGCCGCACGCTCGCCTGCGGGAAGACGATTCCATGGCGACCGAGGAAGCCAGAGGCCCAGGCACCGGCGGCGCACAGCACGGCATCGGCACGGATGTAGCCCTTTTCGGTATGTATCCCCGTTACCCGGCCGTTGGCGACATCCAGGCCGCGTGCGGCGCAGTTCTGATGGATTGTCGCGCCCAGCGCGCGGGCGCCTTCCGCTAGCGCCGGCGCGGCGATAGCAGGCTCGGCCTTGCCGTCCGCGACAGAGTGCAATCCACCGACCCATTTGCGTCTTGTTTCCGGAATTCGGTTTCCGGCTTCAGCCGCACTCAGCATATGGGTTTCGACGCCGAACTCTCTCGCCGTTGGCCTCCAGGCTTCCCAGCCAGCCAGCATCGCGGCATTATCCGTCGTGTAGATGAGGCCTGTGCGGCGGAAGCCCAGATCCTGTCCTATATCGGTCGCCAAATTGGCCCACAGCCGCATGGAAATGAGCGACAGAGGCATTTCGCGAGGATCGCGGTTCTGCTGCCGACACCAGCCCCAGGTGCGGCTCGATTGCTCACATGCGACATGGCCTTTTTCGAGCAGCGCTACGGAGAACCCACGCTTTGCAAGAAAATAGGCGGAGGCGGTGCCGACGATTCCTGCGCCTACGACCACAGCGTCCACTGCCTTCGGAAGGGCTTCATCGCTGGAGACAGACCGGACGACAGGAGACATGCGTAAGAAACCTTGTTGCATTGATGCGGATTGCGGACCGTCTTTGCTGTGGTGTGATTTGCGAGAGCGGCCATGATCGTCTCGCAGAGCGATGGGAAGATGGTCCGTTGGGCTTACGCGTTCAGCCTTGGCTAGGGAGGCTCGCGATCGCGTCTATTTCTACCAGATAGCCATAGTGCAATTCAGGCACAGGAACGACCGTACGCGCGGGCCGCGCCTTGCCCAGCATTTCCCCGTAAACGCGATTGAACTCCGGCCAGTTCTGTAGCCGACGATATAGGCCGTCACACGGCAGAGGTCGTCCGGCTTGCCGCCAGCTGCCTCCAGGATCGCGAGCATGTTGGCGATAGTCAGGCGTGCCTGGATTTCGAAGCTTGTGTCGGCGAGTGGCGCCTTATCGGCCCTGATGGGAAGCTGGCCTGAAATGTACAGACTGTTCCCGGATCGAACAGCCTGCGAATAATAGCCCGCCGGCGCTGGCGCGTCCTCAGTCAGGATGGTTTGCGGCTTGCTGTTCATTCCCAACCGCCAAAGCGCTGCCACTCGCTTTCGACAAAGTCGGAGGCACTACGGACGACATGGTAGCTGCGATGCTGGGCCCCGGTCGCGCAAGCGTGATTGGGTAAAATCCGCACCCGGTCGCCGATCTTGAGCTCGGGCAAAGTCGCGCCGGAGCCTGGGCGCACCTTGATAATGCCATGCTCTTGGTTCGCATCGGCCAGTATAATATTGTCAAAAAGCCGGCCACTGCTGTCGCAGACGACGCCATAGCCCTGATTGACCTCCTGCCTGGCGGTTCCGAGATCCCGAGACATCGCCATCCACCCGGCGTCGATCAGTATCCAGCCCTTCTCATGCTGATGGCCAATGACGGTCGCCAGCACGGAGATCGCAATATCCTCAATCCGGCAGATGCCAATCCCAGCCATCACCAGGTCGAAGAACACGAAAACGCCCGCACGGACTTCAGTCACGCCGCTCAGGTCCACAGCATGATGCGCGGTCGGCGTCGAACCGACGCTGACGACGGGGCAGGGCAAGCCCGCGTCGCGCAGAATGGTGGCCGCGGCGACGGCAGCATGCCGCTCTTCCTCGGCGCAGCGCTGCAGCGCCTCGTCTCCTCGCGCCGCATAGCTGCCGCCGGCATGGGTCAGAACGCCGCGCAACTCTCCCCCGTCGATCAAGGCTCTGCCGATTGCAACCAGCCGATCCCGGTCGTCTGGGAGGACGCCGGATCGGTGGCCGTCGCAGTCGACTTCGATCAGGGCGGGGATGGCTATGCCGGTTTCTCGCGATGTTGCGGCGACCGCTTCCGCTTGTTCGACCGAGTCGAGAATCACGGCAAGGTCGACGCCCTGCCTCCGCAGCTCGATTACCTTGGCCAGCCTCCATGGTGCGATGCCCACGGCATAGATGATGTCCCGGACACCGGCATTCGCAAAGAGCCGCGCTTCCCTGAGGGTGGAGACGGTCGCCGGCCCCTCTCTGGTGGTCATGACGCGGCGGGCAACCTCGATTGACTTTGCAGTCTTGAGATGCGGGCGCAGCGACACGCCAAGAGGTACGAGCCGTTCGCGTAGTCGAACGATGTTGCGGTCCATACGATCGGCGTCGAGGATTAGGCAAGGCGTTTCCAGATCGTCGAGACGTCTGGCGGCGCTCTCGTGCCGCACCTGTTCCAAGGTTTCTGCCTCACCCACCGTCTGCTTCCTCGCGTCTATTTTGATGATCATTTGCATCGACTCTCGAAAGACGAGCGGCGCGAGACCGGCAGCTGAAACTCGGGCCGCTCATCCCGGAAAAAATCCCAGGATGGCTTTGGTCTCGAGATACTCCTCGAGACCAAAGACGCCATATTCCCGACCGTTGCCCGACTGCTTGTACCCTCCAAAAGCCGCAAAACCGTCCCATGCGGGATGGTTGATATGCACTTGGCCGGCGCGAATTTTCCCCGCAACGCGACGTGCGCGCTGGATATCGCCGGATTGAACATGGGAACCCAGACCATAGACAGTGTCATTGGCGATGCGGATTGCCTCATCCTCATCCTGATAGGGGATGAGGCACAGCACCGGCCCGAAGATCTCTTCCTGCGCGATACGCATTCCCGACCGCACTTCGGAGAAGATGGTCGGCTTCACGAAATAGCCCTTCGACAGATCTTCAGGTCGTCCGGGGCCGCCGCAGACGAGCTTGGCGCCTTCGGCAATCCCGATGCGTATCATGTCCTGCACTTTGTCGAACTGGTTAAGATTGGCGAGCGGACCAAGGACGGTTGCCTCGTTGAGCGGGTCGCCGACAGTCATGGTAGCCGCAGCCGACGCCGCCAGTTCTTCCACCTCCCGTAGTCTTTTGACGGGTACGAGCATTCGCGTGGGGGCGCTACACGACTGGCCGACATTGCGAAATGCGGCGGCTACGCCGAGAGGTACAACCCGCGCCCAATCGGCGTCGTCAAGCAGAATGTTGGGTGATTTGCCTCCCAACTCCTGGGTTACGCGCTTAACCGTGGGCGCCGCCGCCTGCGCCACCAGCACGCCCGCGCGTGTCGATCCGGTAATCGAAATCATGTCGATGTCAGAATGTGAAGCGAGCGCTGCGCCAACATCTTCCCCCGTGCCGGTCACCATATTAAAAACACCCGGCGGCGTTCCGGCGTCATGCATGATCTGCGCGAACAGCTGGGCGCTGAACGGAGAAAGTTCACTGGGCTTGAGGACGATGGTGCAGCCGGCTGCGAGCGCCGGGGCAACCTTCGCTGTGATCTGATAAAGCGGCCAATTCCATGGTGTAATAAGACCGCAGACGCCTATCGCTTCCTTCGCGATCGCAGTCGTGCCCTGCTCCTTAATGAAGCGGAAATCTGCCAGCACCTCGATCGCGGTGCGGATATGTGCCAGCCCGAACGGAACCTGCGAGGCGCGGACAAAGGCGATGGCCGATCCCATCTCATGGCATATTGCCTGAGCCAGATTCTCAAATCGCTCTTCGAGGAGAGTGAGAATCCGCTTAAGCAAATGGATGCGCTCGGACGGTGATGTCGCTGCGAATGACGGAAACGCGCCGCGAGCAGCGGCAACGGCAATGTCGACATCCAATCCGCTGCCTCGAGCGACAGACCCAATTGCCGCTTCCGTCACCGGGCTGATGATTGGGATCGCCGCGGCTGGCCTTGCAGGGAGTCTCCAGCCGCCGTCGAGATAAAGCAGATCGCATCGCGACATTTCCATCGATTCGCTTTCTCCCTTCGCACTCCAACAGAGGCGGCGGGTCAGGCTGCTTTATCGGCGCCCGTTGCCTGATTGGGGAGAATATGCCACGACATGAATATTACAATTAATCCAATCTTCATTGTTGATTAAGGTCTGGCTTAATGATCTCGACCGACGATCTGACCTTCTTCCATGTCCTTGCGACCGCGCCCTCGCTCGCGGAAGCTGCAAGGAGGCTCGATGTGACGCCTCCGGCGGTGACACAGCGCCTGCGGGCACTCGAGAGCCGCGTCGGCGTCAAACTCATCGAGCGAACGTCACGCGGCCTCAGCCTTACGGATGAGGGCGAACTGGTGGCTTCGGAGGGCGCTACGATCATCGCAGCCGTTGACGATCTGTCGGAGCGACTGGCCAGCCGAACCAGCCAGGTGCGGGGCCATTTGCGTGTTGCCGCGCCCTATGGCTTTGGAAGGCGATATATCGCACCGATCGTACAGGCATTTGCGGGCAAGCATCCTGCGGTATCGGTCACATTGGAACTCTTCGATAGCCCGATACGACAGATGTCCGAAAGCTGGGACATCGTGGTGCACATAGGATCATTGCCGGAGAGCGATCGCCTGGTAACCACGCTCGCGCCGAACCAGCGCGTTCTTTGTGCATCCCCCAGCTATCTGCAGCATAGTTTGCCTATCCTCAAGCCGGACGATCTTGTCCTGCATCGATGTCTCGCCCTTCGAGAAAACAACGAAGACGTAACGCTTTGGCGCTTTGCCCATTCCAAGCAAGGCAACACCACCGTTCGAGTGAAGCCGTCCATGTCGAGCAATGATGGCGAGATCGTCCGCGACTGGGCGCTCGCCGGCCTGGGGGTCATGGTACGAAGCGAGTGGGATGTGGCGGATGATCTGGCAGCAGCAAGATTGCAGGCCATTCTCCCATGCTGGTCATTGCCACAGGCAGACGTGGTTGCACTGCTCCATGCCCGCCATGGACGTAGCAGTCGGACCAATAAGTTTCTGCAGGCGCTTAGGGATAGCCTGAACTCACCTCCATGGCGTCGGTGAAATGCCCGCCTTCTCGTGCGGCCTTCTCTAAGACGCCGGTCCGATATCTTGCTCCTCTAAAGCGCGTCGCATCGAAACGGCTTCATGCGCCGCGCTTTAAGTCTTTGTTTTGATGCATGTCGTTGTCCCAGAACCGCTGCACACTTCTGGGCGACATGCATTAGGCCGCGCGGCCGAAGCGATCGATCCTGAAATCATCAAGCGGCGTTTCGCAACGGCCGGTCGCAATGAGTTCGGCCATGGCGTCTCCAACACCTGGACCGAGTTGGAAGCCGTGTCCGCTGAAGCCGAAGGCATGGAACAGGCCTGGCGTCGTCATCGAGCGTCCCATGACGGGCAACATGTCCCGAACATAGCCCTCGCAGCCGGACCATGTTCGGATGACTGCCACCTGGCCGATCGCCGGCAGCAGCCGCGCGACGGCGCGCAACTGGGTCGACAGCCGCGTGGGGTCGGCGACCGCGTGACCTGGGTCGAGGTCCACCGCCACCCTTTCAGCGGCTCCGCCGAACACGATGTTGCCCCTCTCGACCTGACGCAGATAGGCGCCATGGTCCTTGTCGCGCGTCCAGAAGCCAATCACCGGCGGTACTCGATAGGGCAGCGGCTCGGTCACCCCCATCTGCGGGCCGCGGGCATCGAGTGGAACCTCCTCACCGAACTGCGCGGCGATGCGCGCGCCCCAGGCACCGGCGGTATTGAGCAGGCACTCGGCGTTGAATGAACCTTTTGAGGTGGTGACAAGGAAGCCGGAGCCTGTGTGCCTGATCGCCTCGACCTGGGCTCCCTCGACGATTTCCACGCCGAGCCTCCGGGCAGCGTCGGCGAAGGCCGGCGCGATCAGCCGCGGATTGCCGCTGCCGTCGTGCGGCGAAAACGATGCCGCGATGGCCTCGGGACCGAGACCCGGGAAACGGGCATGGATCTCACGCGAAGTGAGTTCCTCCAGGTCAAGGCCCCAGGATCGCGCCGCCTCTGCATAGGCCCGCATGTCGGCGAGACTGCCTTCATCGAAGATCAGGCGGATATGACCGGTGGCGCGGAATTCCACGTCCCGGCCAAGCATTTTCTCGGCCTCGCCCCACAGCCTGAGCGAGCGATGGGCCAACGGGAGCTGGGACAGATGGCGACCCGTGCGCCGGATGTTGCCAAAGGAGGCGACAGTCGCTCCGGTGCCGATCCGATTGCGCTCGATCAGCGTCACGCGCGCGCCGCGTCTGGCGAGGAAATACGCCGAAGCCGTCCCCATCAGTCCGCCGCCGAGCGCGATCACATCCATAGTCATTCCTTGAGCAGGGCGGATGATCCTTGAATGCGCCAATCTTGTCCGCGCCGCGGCATTGCGTCAAAGACAGGTTTGAACCAGAGTCATAAGTTGTACCTATGGAGTAGCGATGCGAGCCCGGCAGCTGGAAGTGTTCATCGCCGTCATGCGCGCCGGCACCGTGACAGCTGCGGCTCGGATGCTGAACATCTCCCAGCCGGCGCTGAGCCAGATCCTGCTTCACACCGAGGACGAACTCGGCTTCGCGCTGTTCGAACGGGTGAAGGGCAGGCTGCGCCCGACTCCGGACGCGCTGGAGATTTTCCCGGATGCCGAGAGGCTGTCGGCAGGGCTTGACGGACTACGCCGCAAGACCACCGACCTTCGGCTGGGTCGCACTGGGCTAGTCCGGGTTGCGGCCTCACCGCCGCCCGCCATGGCGATCCTGCCGCGCGCCTTCACCAAATTCCGGGCCCAGCATCCCAATATTTTGCTGCGTTCCCATAGCGCACCGATCGCCACAATCGTAGACATGCTGCGCACGGGCGACGCCAGCCTCGGCGTGGCCATGGACGACCGCCTGCCTCCCGACATCGAGGCGGAGGTGATCGGAAGTGTCGGCTTCGCATGCCTGCTACCCGCCGGGCACGCCTTGCAAAGGAAAACTGAGCTGACGCTCGCCGATCTCGCCCGGGAAGAGCTGATATCCTATCACGGAAACACACGCCCTGCCGACGAATTGGCCCTGGCGGCGCGCGCGCAGGGTGTCAAACTTTCACCGTCGCTTGAGATCGACGTCTCCATCTCCGCGATCGGCTTCGTCCAGGCTGGTCTGGGTATTGCCCTGGTCGACGCGCTGTTGCCTTGGCAGCAGTTCGCCGGGCTCGCGGTCAGGCCGCTGGCGGCGGGACCGGAATTTCCGGTCGCGCTTCTTACCTCGCGCACACGAGCGCTTTCACGGGCCGATGAGATGATGCGAGATGAGATCCGTGCGGCCTGTTACGCAATCCTCGGCGAACATCGCGCAAGACCATAAGCAAGACTTATATCCTTGTCCATCATGCGTCTTGGACGTGGACCATCCGGTCGTGCCAGCATCCAGGTGGCAGACAGGAAGGGACGCATCATGGATGGTGCCATCGCGGCGGATCTAGCGCAGGACGGAGCCGACTGGAAGGTCGGCGTCGATATCGGCGGCACCTTCATCGACTTCTGTGCGCTCGAGGTAAATTCCGGGCGGGTCGCCTCGCTGAAAGTGCTGACGACACCAGAAGATCCGGGTGCCGAGCTGATGACGGGTCTTGCTCTTCTGGCCGAGCGCGAAGGCTTCAATCCTGCCCGTATGACGCGCTTCGTGCACGGTACGACCGTCGGCATCAACACGATCATCCAGCGCAAGGGCGCGCCGCTGGCACTGTTCACCAATGCCGGCTTCGAGGACGTGATCGAGCTCGCACGGCTTCGCATGCCGGACATGTATTCGCTGTTCTGCACGCGGCCGGAGCCGCTGATCTCGCGAGACATGGTCTTCGGCATTCCGGTTCGCATGCGCGCCGATGGCAGTGAATCCCAGGCGCCGGACATGGACGCCGTGGAAAGGGCAGTCGCGACGGCGAAAGCAACCGGGGCACAAGGGATCATCGTGTCCTTCCTCCATTCCTGGCGCAACGGCGAACAGGAGGCTTCGGTGAAGGCGGCGATCGCGCGTCTTGCGCCCGAACTCTTCGTCTTCTCCTCGGCCGAGGTGTGGCCGGTCATCCGCGAATACGAGCGCAGCTCGACCGCCATTCTCAACGGCTACGTCCATCCGCGCGTCTCGGGCTATCTGACGGCGCTGGAAGAGCGGCTGAAAGGAAGCGGCGTGCCAGCGCGCCCGATGCTGACGAAATCGAACGGCGGGTTGATGAACGCTGCCGAAGGCAAGCACGCCTGCGTAAACATGCTGCTGTCGGGAACGGCCTCCGGCGTCATCGGCGCCTCGTGGCTCGCGCGTCAGGCAGGCGAGGATAAGATCCTGACCCTCGATATCGGTGGGACCTCGGCCGACTTCGCTCTCATCATCGGCGGTGAGCCGCAATTCGGCACCGGCGAGCTGATCGGTGAATTTCCGCTCCACATTCCTTCCGTGTCGGTAAGCTCGATCGGCGTAGGCGGCGGCTCGATCGCCAGCGTCGACGCCCAAGGGGTGCTACGGGTCGGGCCGGAGTCGGCCGGCTCGACGCCTGGGCCTGCATGCTACGGCCGTGGCGGCGAGCGCGCGACGGTGACGGACGCCATGGTGGTGTGCGGATGGCTCGGCCACACTGAGATGGCCTATGGCCAGCTCAAGATCGATGTCGGGTTGGCCCATCGCGCGGTCGGCGACCTTGCCTCCCGACTCGGCCGCACGGTTGAGCAGACCGCGCAGGCGATCCTCGACATTGCGGTGTCTGAAATGTTCGTCGAGGTCGAGAAACTCGCCTCGCGCGCAGGCGTGGACTTGCGGGATTTCACGCTGATGCCTTTTGGCGGCGGCGGGCCTATGCTCGGCGCCTTCCTTGCCCGCGAACTCGGGATGACACGCCTCATGGCGCCTCGTCGCCCCGGTGTAGTGTCGGCGCTGGGCGGGCTGGTGGCGGATCTGCGCGGAGACTTCATACGCACCATCTTCGCTCCATTGTCGGATGCGTCACTTCCAGGAATTCACAGCGCCTTCGAGGCTCTCGCGCGGGAAGGTCGCGACTGGCTGGCGGCACAGGGCCACGACGCGGCAGCGGAACTCAGTCTCTCCTGCGACATGCGATACGTCGGGCAGAGCTATGAGATCGAGGTCGTCCTTTCGCCGGAATGGCTCATGGACGGCGACGCGGCCGCCATCGCGCAGGCTTTCCACCTCACGCATGAGCGCCTCTACGACTTCCACGACCCGGACGGCGAGATCGAACTCGTCAATGCCAGGCTGGCCGCCGTGGGCGCCGGTCCGGCATTGTCCTTCCCGGAGATCGACGAGAAGGACGCCCCGGCCATCCCAGCGCGCCGGCTCCCGGTCTACACCGGCCTGAGCGTCGAGACCGTCGATCTCCACGACCGGCAGGCGCTCGTGCCGGGCAGCGTGTTCCACGGGCCTGCCGTGGTGGTGCAGGAAGACACCACCTTCGCGATCCCCATCGGAACGCAGGCACGCGTCGATCGCCATCTCAACCTACTTCTGACCTTCGGGGAGTGACGCCATGTTCGACCGAACAAACCTTCAGGTTCTGGCGAACCACGCCCGCGCAGCCGCCGAAAATATGGCCCATACGCTGCACCGCACCGCGCACTCCGCCTTCGTCAAGGAGACGCAAGACTTCACGGTGATGCTGCTGGACCGCTCCGGCGCGACCTTCGCCGTCCCAATGGAACTCGGCACCACCTGGCATCCCGGGGTTTCGTATCACCGCGCGATCGCGATGGTGGACGACTACCGGCCGGGAGACGTTGCCTTCACCAACGATCCCTATTCCGGCTACGTTGCCACCCACGCGCCCGACACGCATTTGTGGAAGCCGGTCTTCGTCGATGGCGAGATCATCGCCTGGACCGGAGGCCACATCCACAACACCGACATGGGCGGGGCGGTGCCCGCTTCTCTCAGCCGGGCGCTGACCGAAATCCATCAGGAAGGCATCCGTTTTCCTCCCATGAAGCTCGTGAATGAAGGCGTTTTCGACGAGATGATCCTGCGGATCATGAGCACCAATGTGCGCAAGCCAGATCTCAACATCGGCGATATCAAGGCGCTGGTCGGCGCGCTCAACACCGGCGAGCGCAAGATCCACGCGATGGTGCGGAAGTTCAGCAAGGCCGGCTTCGTCGAAGGCGTTGCCGCTCTTCTCGACCATGCGGAGGCGCAGGCACGCGACGTGCTGCGCTCCATGCCAGACGGCACATGGGAATTCGCCGACTATGCCGACGAGGATTCGGTCGAGGCCAATCCCTGCCGGCTGAAGTTGACGCTGACGATCAGGGGCGACGAGGCGGTGCTCGACTTCACCGGTTCAGATCCGCAGCTCGGCTCCTCACTCAATGTGCCCGCGGGCGGTGACCCGCGCCACACCATCCTGCTCGTCGGCGTCTACTATGTGCTCTATACGCTCAACCCGAAGATCCTGCTCAACACGGGCCTCACCCGGCCGTTCACCTGCATTGCCCCCGAAGGTTCGGTGCTGAACCCGGTCTATCCCGCTGCCGTGGGCATGCGCTCGCTCACCTGCGCCCGCCTGCGGTCGGTCATCTTCGGCGCCTTTTCGCAAGCGGTGCCGGCACGCCTGCCGGCGGCACCGGCTGGCAACAACTGCATCGTCAACGTCATGACGACGGACGAGCGCACCAGCCGGACCGTCATCGCTGCAGTGAACCCGGTGGTAGGGGGCGGCGGCGCGATGCCGCATCGCGACGGGACCAACGGATCGGGCGCCGATGCCGCCTATCTCAAGAACACGCCGATCGAGATCACCGAAACCGAGACCCCGGTCGAATTCCTGAAATACGGGCTCGCCCGGGATAGTGGCGGGGCGGGCCGCTGGCGCGGTGGGCTGGCGACCGAGATGGCCTTCCGTGTCTTCGCCCCCGATTCCAGGATCACGGCGCGCAACCGCGACCGCAGCTTCTTTCGTCCCTGGGGCGTGCTGGGCGGCAAGGCGGCCGGCCTGTCAGACATGATCGTCAATCCTGGGGCCGAACACGAGCGGCGGCTCGGCAACATCGACACCGCGGTGCTGCAGCCCGGTGACATGCTCGATATTCGCTCTGCCGGAGGCGGCGGGCGGGGCGATCCGCATCAACGCGAGCCTTGGCGGGTCGCGCAGGACGTTCGCCGCGGCTATGTCTCAGTGGCATCGGCGGAGCGCGACTATGGCGTCGTCATCCGCGACGGCGAGGTCGACGAGCAGGCGACGGAAGGACGGCGTGCACGGCAGCGTTCGGCCACCGGCCATTTCCATTTCGGCCCGGAGCGCGACGGCTACGAAGCGCAGTGGACGCCGGACGCCTATGACCGGCTCACCGCCATACTGAGGGATTTGCCGATCCACTGGCGGTTCTTCGCCAAGACGGAGATATTCCGCCGCATGAAGGGGCGTTCGGGACCGGAAGGCGTCCAGGTCGCATTCGATGCGGTCTGCGAACGGTTCCCCGAACTGCCTCGTCCTCACCCCGTGCGAGAGGCCGCGGAATGATCACCGCCGGCCGCATCGTCCGGCTGGTCGAGCGCGACCGCGCGGAGCTGTATTTCTTTCTGGACGGTGAGGTGCGCGGAGCGCTTGCCGGCGACACCGTGCTGACCGCCATGCTGGCGTCGGGGCATGCGTTGCGGAGGTCCGAGTTCGGACCCGAAGCGCGCGCCGGCTTCTGCCTGATGGGAGCCTGCCAGGATTGCTGGATATGGCAAGAGGATGGGCCGCGCCTGCAGGCATGTTCGACGCCGGTCGCTGAGGGCATGCGGTTGCGCACGGCGCCGCCAGAGAGCTGGCCGTGAGCGAGACTTTATCGCCACGCATCGTGATCGTGGGCGCCGGCCCCGCCGGCGTAAGAGCGGCCGCGACGCTGGTCGAGGCAGGATTCCACCCGGTGGTGATCGACGAGGGGCATCGCGCTGGCGGGCAGATCTATCGCCGCCCGCCTGCCGGCTTCGCCCGCACGCCCGAGCAGCTCTATGGCTCCGAGGCTGCTAAGGCCCGCGTGCTGCATGCGCTTTTCGATCGGCTGGCCAAAGAGGGGCGGCTCACCCATTGCGCGCACTGCTCCGTCATCGCCGTGCACGAGGGGCAACTGCACGTGCTGGGGGAGGGTGGCGTTGAAGTGATCGGCTATGACCGCCTGATCCTTGCCACCGGCGCGTCGGACCGCATCGCACCTGTCCCCGGCTGGCAAAGCGCTGGCGTCTACAGCCTTGGTGCGGCGCAGATCGCGCTCAAGGCGCAAGGCGTGGCCCTCGGGCGGCGGATCGTCCTGATGGGATCAGGGCCTCTGCTGACGCTGGTTGGCGCCCAGCTCGTCAAGGCTGGAGCGGATGTGGCGGCGGTGCTCGACACCTCGTCCTGGCGCCAGCAGATGCGGGGGCTCGGGGGACTTGCCGCCCGGCCATTGGTCGCGCTGCTCGGCCTGGCCCTGCGGGCGAGGCTCGGCGGCCGCTACCATGCGGGTGTGACGCTCGAACGAATCGAGGCCGACGAACAAGGTGTCACCGCGATGCGCTGGCGCGACGCTGGCGGAAGGCAGCGCCTCTCCCCATGCGACATGGTCGGCATGGGCTGGCACCTGCGGGCGGAAACGCATTTGCCCGATCTGGCGGGATGCGCCTTTACCTATGACGCACAGTGGCGGCAATGGCTGCCAAAGACCGACGAGATGGGTCGGGCCGGCAATGGCGTCTACCTTGCGGGCGATGGAGTTCGTCTTCTGGGAGCGGACGGCGCGGCGATCGCTGGGCGTCTCGCGGCGGCGGCATGCCTTGCCGATCTCGGACATCCGGCGCCCTCCACCGCAGCTGATCTGCGTAAGCTCGCGCGGCTTGCGCGCTTTGCCCGTGGCCTGGCTTGCGCCTTTCCCTGGCCGGCGTCGATGGCGCCGGCACTCCCCGACGATGCGATCGTCTGCCGCTGCGAGAATGTGAGTGCCGGAGATGTACGCCGAAGTGTGGATTTCGGTGGCGGCGAGGCCAACAGGGTCAAGTCGCTCTCGCGCGCCGGCATGGGGCGCTGCCAGGGGCGTTACTGCCTTTTGGCTGCCGTTGAGCTTGTTGCGGCGCAAGCAGGCTGCACGCCCGACGCCGTCGGCCGGTTTCGAGCACAGGCTCCTGCCCGGCCAGTGCCTATCAGCGCTTTTCTGCGAGAGTGCTGAGGCCGCGCATGGATGACGATCACATCCTAGAGCGGTTCAACGTTTCACGGAATCGCCGAACCGCTCTAAGTCTTTGTTTTTACGCAATTCCGGACGGAAAACCGCTACGCACTTTTCCTGGAATTGTTCTAGAAATCGGCGACCTTTCCCCAGGCCGAAGCATCGAAGCGCCGGGGATCATAGGATGTCGGATCGACGATCGGTTCCGACCCGGTCACCAGGTCCGCGACGAGGTGACCGGCGCCCGGCCCGATGCCGAAGCCGTGCCCCGAAAACCCGGCAGCCAGGAAGAAACCAGGAAGGGTAGCTATCTCGCCGATGGCGGGCACGCCATCCGGCGTGCTGTCGATGTAGCCGGCCCAGGCCGCGCTGATCTTCGTCTTTCGGAGGTCGGGCAGCAGCTCAAGCGCGCGGGCGTAGGTCAGGCGAATGGTCGCCCGGTCCGGGATCGGATCGAGGATGCGCATCCGCTCCATCGGCGTCGGCTGGTCGAGCGGCCAGTGTCGAAGCGTTTCGTGCCCCGAGCGCATGCCTTGCAGGCCGCCGGGCGCCAGGCTTCGCCACCGCTTCAGGAACATGGGCAGGAATTGCGAGGAGAAGCGCAACTGCTGCGGCGTGACGTCCACGCGGCCTCGCCCGCTTATGGCGAGCGTGTAGCCGCCGTCGCCGCGACGCGTGGACGAGATCCTTGCCGTGTGCAGCGCATCCGGCAGGCCCGCGGCACCGGGCGACACCGACAGGATGGAGGAACGGACCGACGCTTGTGGGAAGCGGAAGCCGAACTGATGGCAGAATGACGAGGCCCAGGCGCCGCCGGCCATCACCGCCGCCTTTGTCCGAATCGTTCCGCGTTCCGTGATCACGGCGCTCAGGCGTCCGCCCTCGGTCTCGATACCGCGCGCGGCGCAATTCTGATGTACGCTGCCGCCACGCTCGAGAATGGCGCGGGCGACCGCCGGTGCGGCCCGTGACGGATCGGCAGTGCCGTCGGTCGGTGAGAAGACGCCGCCCTTCCATGCCCGCTCCGTGGCGCGGCCGCGCTCGCTCGCCGCCGCGCCGTCGAGCATATGCGTGGTGACACCGGCCGTCTTGGCGAAGTCACGCCAGCGCGCCCAGCCGGCCAGCTCCGCCTCATCATTGCTGAGATAAAGCAGGCCGCAGCGGCGGAAGCCCGTGTCCTGGCCTGTTTCCGCTGCAAAGCGCTCCCAAAGATCGAGGCTTCGCATCGCCATCGGCAGCTCGCGGGCGTCGCGGTTCTGCTGGCGGCACCATCCCCAGTTCCGGCTGGATTGCTCTGCGCCGACAAATCCCTTTTCCACAAGCGCGACCTTCATGCCGCGCCTTGCCAGGTGATAGGCTGCGAAGACGCCGACGATGCCGCCGCCGATCACGACTGTATCCGCGGATCGCGGCAGTTCGCCGGATGTCTCGATTTGCTGCAGTGGCGCGCGCATGGTCTTCCCTGCTTCGACGCTTCAATCTAGCGCGTAGCGCAGGCAGCCGCTGCTGCAGTTAAGGCCGAAGCAGAATTTTATTCTGGCAGCTCCGCCGGAATCGGGAGGCCCTGCCTCTCGGAGGGTATCCGCCTGGATGGACAGGCCAGCCGGCTGTGATAGTCTCCATGAATCGTGGGCAAGGCAGCATTTTGTGCTGTGATGTGTTTTCTCCGGAGGCGGCCGTGAAATTGGATCGGATCGACATCAGGATACTTCACGAATTGCAGAAGAACGGCCGCATCACCAATGTGGAACTGGCGGAACTCGTGCATCTGTCGCCGAGCCCGTGCTTGATGCGAGTCAAGAGACTCCAGTCCGAAGGCTATATTGAAGGGTATTCCGCTCAGATCAATCTCGGCAAGCTCGGCCAGGCGCTGACTGTCTTCACCGAAATCACCTTGAAGAACCATCGTCAGGTTGACTTCGCCCGCTTCCTGTCCGTCGTGGAGAAGATCGACCAGGTCATCGAATGCCATCTTGTCTCAGGTGGCTACGACTACCTGATGAAATTTGTGACCGCCGGCATCGGCGAATACCAGACGATCATGGAGCGGCTGACCGACATGGACATCGGCATCGACAAGTATTTCAGCTTCGTCGTGCTGAAGTCACCCATCGTCAAGACGCACATGCCGCTGCCCAGCCTGTTTCCGATTTAGAGCAATTCCAGGAAAAGTGTACGCGGTTTTCCGTCCGGAATTGCGTTAAAACAAGGAGATAGAGCGGTTCGCCGTTTCCGTGAAACGGTGAACCGCTCTAGTCAGCGATGGCCGTACTGGCTGACGAGCTCGGGGTCGCGGACGAGACCGTCGAGCCATGTCGGATCGAGCTTCGGCACGGAGGAGAACAGCAGCTTGGAATAGGGGTGGGTGGGTGCCTGCACCTTGTCGGGCGTGATCTGCTCCACCCGCTCCCCGTTGTACATGACCAAGATCTGATCGCAGATGGCCTCGACGACCGAGAGGTCATGGCTGATGAAGATATAGGAAAGTTCCAGCTCTCGCTGCAGCTCCTTGAGCAGCTCGATCACCGTGGACGCCACCACCGTGTCGAGCGCCGAGGTGATTTCGTCGCAGATGATGAGCTTGGGGTCAGCCGCCAGCGCGCGCGCGAAGTTTACGCGCTGCTTCTGGCCGCCAGAGAGTTCCGATGGACGACGGTAACGAAGCGTCCTCGGCAGGCGCACCATGTCGAGCAGCTCATCGACGCGCTTCGAGCGTGCCTGCCCGCCCAGCCCGTGATAGAAGGCTAGCGGGCGAGAGATGATATCCTCCACCGACTTGGCCGGATTGAGCGCGGTATCGGCATACTGGAACACGATTTGCATCTCGCGCAGTTGGTCCCGGCTGCGGTTCTTCGCGGCACGCTCCAGTGCCTTGCCGTCAAAGACGATGTCGCCGGTAGCCGCCGGATGGATGCCGGCAATGGCTCGCGCCAACGTCGATTTTCCGCAGCCGGATTCGCCGATGACGCCGAGATTGCGCCCCCTTTCGACGAGAAGGCTGACAGAATCGACTGCGCGGACAACAGGCTGTCCGTTGGTCCGCACCGGTCCGTAGCCTGCCGTCAGGTTGTCGATCCGCAACAGCGCTTTCGCGCCGACATCTGCATTGGCCTGCGTTTGCCGTGGCTTTGGTTCGAAGGCGGCAAGCAGTTCCCGCGTATAGGCGTGCGTGGCCGCCGAAAGGATGGCGGCCGTCGTGCCGGTCTCCTGCACTTCGCCGCCCTTCAACACTACGATGCGGTCGGCGATCTGGGCAACGACCGCCAGGTCGTGGGAGACATAGACACCTGCTATTCCGCCCGCCCGCATGACCGATTTGAAGGCTTTCAGCACGTCGATCTGGGTTGTCACGTCGAGGGCCGTCGTCGGCTCGTCGAAGATGACCAGCTTGGGATCGCCGATTAGTGCCATGGCCGCCGCCAGGCGCTGCAATTGCCCACCCGAAACCTGGTGCGGGTAGCGGGCGCCGATCCCTTCCGGATCCGGCAGCGACAGGGCCTTGAACAGCTCGACCGCACGCTGACGCGCTCGCTCGGGCGGCATCAGGCTGTGGATCCGCGTGACCTCGATCACCTGCTCCATGATCGTCGACGAGGGATTGAAGGCTGCGGCGGCACTCTGTGGAACGTAGGCGATGTCTGTGCCGCGTGACCTGGCGCGTTCCTTCTCGGAAAGTGCTGCCATGTCCTTGCCGTTCACGTTGATCTCGCCTCCGGTGATCCGGCAGCCGGGCCTTGCATAACCCATCAGAGAAAGCGCCACCGTCGTCTTGCCGGAGCCGCTTTCTCCGATCAAGGCGACGATCTCGCCGTCGGGGATGTCGAGGCTGACGCCTTTGATGATTTCGACAATCCGGCCGGCGTCGGTGGTCGCCTCGATCCTCAGATCCCTGACCTCGACGAGATTGGTCATGCGTCCCGGTCCCTGATCTTCTGCGGCAGATTGTCGATCAGCAGGTTGACGCTGATGGTGAGGCTGGCGATCGCCAGCGAGGGCACGATAACGGCGGACGCCGCGAAGGGCAGGCCGCCGATGTTCTCGCGCACCAGCGCGCCCCAGTCGGCGAGCGGGGGCTGGAGTCCGAGGCCCAGGAAGGAGAGGCCCGAAAGGAGCAGCACGATGAAGACGAAGCGCAGGCCGAAGTCGGCCAGCACCGGGCGGATGATGTTCGGCAGGATCTCGGAGCCGATAAGATAGATGGTGTTTTCGCCGCGCACGCGGGCGACGGTCATGAAGTCCATCGTGTTGATGTTGACGGCGAGCGCCCGCGCGAAGCGGTAGGCGCCAGGGATATAGATGACCGCGAGTGTCAGGATCAGTACAGGGATCGACGAGCCGACGGCGGCAACGACGACAAGACCGAAAAGCTTACTGGGGATGGAGTTCATCGCGTCCAGGAAGCGGCTGAGGCACGTGTCGAGCCAGCCACCGGTGACGGCCGCTATCATCCCCAGCACGACGCCGGAAAAGCAGGCGATGGAGACGGCCGCGAGCGATATGCCGACAGTGTAGCGTGCGCCCATCAGAACCCGCGAGAGCATATCGCGCCCGAGATAGTCCGAGCCGAGCCACAGCCCCTGGCGCATCGGGCCGAAATAGTCGTCGTCGACAATGTCTCCGATCGAATGGGGAATGATGTAGGGCGCGAGGATCGCGACGAGCGTCCAAGCCAGGATGACCAAAGCGGCCACGACGCCCATGAGGCTGTAGCTGTGGCCCAGGAACGACCGTCGGGAGATTGTCGCGCGCGCTATCGTCATCTGAGCCTCGGGTTGGACATGATGGCGACGACGTCGGCGGCGGTTATGAGGAAGAGGTAGCCGAGGCAGAAGATCATCGCGCAGCTCTGGATCAGCGGCAGGTCGCGGGTGGCGACGGCATCGACCATCAGCTTCGCGATGCCGGGATAGTTGAAGATCGTCTCGACGATGATGACGCCGCCGACCAGATAGGACAGCGAGAGCGCGACCGCGTTGACAATCGGCCCGAGCGCATTGGGGAGCGCGTGCCTCAGCACCATGCGGCTGCGCGAGGCGCCTTTCAGAAGCGCCATCTCGACATAAGGCGTGGAGAGCGTCTCGATCACCGCGGCGCGGGTCATGCGGATCATTTGCGCGGAGATGACGAAGGTGAGCGTGATCACCGGCATCGCATAGATGCGCACGAGGTCGGTCAGCGAATGCGCCTCGTTGACCGAGGACAGCGCCGGCAGCCATTTGAGATAGACGGCGAAGAGCAGGACAGCGAGGGTCGCGACCATGAATTCCGGCACGGAGATGACACCGATCGAAAGAATGGTGATGGTGCGGTCGTAGACAGAGCCGCGCAGCATGGCGGCGGTGATGCCGAGCGTCAGCGCCAGTGGCACCGAGAGCAGCGTGGTGATGCCGGCGAGCTTCATGGTGTTGACCAGACGCCCGCCGATCAGCGCCGCGACCGGCATCTGGTTGGCATAGGAGGTGCCGAGGTCGCCATGGAGCAGGCCGACAAGCCAGAGCAGGAAGCGCAGGATCGCTGGATCGTTGAGATGCATGGCCTCGCGCAGGCCGGCGACCGCTTCCGGAGTCGCCGCCTGGCCGAGCAGGATCGATGCGGTGTCGCCGGGCAGCATGCTGGTGGCGAAGAACACCGCGAACAGCACGATCAAAAGCGTGACGGCCGCGATACCCAGCCGCTTCATCACGAGGTTCGGAACCCCAGACTTCATGGAAGCGCTCCCTGCGGTTGTTCGGCCAAGCGATCTTGCGCAATGAAGTGCCGGGGGGGTGGCTGAACGGCCCCCGGCTGGCTTCTCTCAGGCTTCGAGCCAGAGATATTCCGCCATTGCGTAGCCCATCATGCCACCGAGCGGGTTCGCTTCCAAACCCTTCACCTTGCTGGAGAGGGCATCCACGTTGGAAATGTAGGCCGGGATGATGGTGCCGGCCTCCTCGGAGACCATAGCCTGCATCTGGCCGTAGATCTCCTTGCGCTTGGCCTGGTCGAGCGAGCCGCGCGCCTCGATGAGCATCTTGTCGAACTTCTCGGACTTGTACTGGCTTTCGTTCCACGGCGCGTTGGAAGCGTAGAGGAGCGAGAACAAGATATCCGGCGTGGGGCGCGGATTGATGTTGCCGAAATGGATTGGCGCCTTGAGCCAGTAATTGTCCCAGTAGCCGTCGGCCGGGACGCGCTGGACGTCGAGCTTCATACCGATATCGGCGCCGGCGGCCTGGATGATCACCGCCATGTCGATCGACGAGGTGGCGGCGTCGGAAGCGATCACCGGGATGGACTGGCCGAGCAGGCCGGCCTTCTGGAAGTGGAACTTCGCCTTGTCCGGGTCGAAAGCCTTCGGCTTGACGTCAGGATTGTGGAAGATATTCGCCGGCGAGACGGGTTGGTCGTTGCCGATCTCGCCGAGGCCGCGCAATGCCGACTTGACGATCTGCTCGCGGTTGACGAGATACTTCATACCGGCAACGAAGTCGGCCTTGCTGCCAGGATCCATGTCGAGCCGGATGTTGAGGTCGGTGTAATTACCCGAAGTCGATTTCGACAATTCGAAGCCCTGCTGGCCGCCGATGAGCTTCATCGCGCGGGGGTTGATCGAAGCCGCAAAATTGATGTCACCGGAAAGCAGGGCGTTGACGCGGGCGCTGTCGTCGCTGATGGCGATGAACTCGAAGGAGTCGAGATAGGGCTTGCCCGACTTCCAATAGTTCTTGTTCTTGGTGACCACCGAACGCACGCCCGGTTCGAACGTTTGCAGCACGAAGGCGCCGGTGCCATTGCCCTTGGAGAAGTCGGTAGTGCCGTCCTGGACGATCATGAAATGGTGCAGCGCCAGGATGGTCGGGAGGTCGGCATTCGGGTCGGCGAGTGTGATTTCCACGGTCGACTTGTCGACCGCCTTGAAGCCGGCCATCTGCGCTGCGATCTTGGCGACCTTGGAGCCGACCGCTTTGTCGAGATGGCGCTTCAGTGAGAAGACCACGTCTTCGGCGGTGAGGTCCTTGCCGTCGTGGAAGGTGACGCCCTTGCGCAGCTTCACGGTCCAGGTCTTGGCGTCCTTGCTGTCGAAGCTTTCGGCCAGCTCCATCTGCGTGACGCCATCCTTGTCGAGGAAGGTCAGGCGGTTGTAGAGCGAGCAGCAGCGGACATAGTCGGTGGAGAGTGACGCCTTTGCCGGATCAAGCGTGTCGGCGGTCGATGACGACCAGCCGGCGGCTTTGAGGTTCCCGCCGGAAACCGGCGTGGCGGCGACGGCATTGGTGACGCGGCCGAGCACCAGGCTGCCCGCGGCCACCGCGGCGCCGCCGGCCAACAGCATCTTGAGAAGTTCCCGACGGTTGGCGCCGCGTCGAATGGCATTTTCGACCATGGCATCGTCTGCGCTGGTCCAGTTCGTGATCTTGTCGGTCATGTTATTCCCCTTTCTGTTTGTTTGGTCGGGATGCTCGTCTTGCTGC
Source organism: Mesorhizobium humile (assembly GCF_033977215.1). Classification (NCBI taxonomy): domain Bacteria; kingdom Pseudomonadati; phylum Pseudomonadota; class Alphaproteobacteria; order Hyphomicrobiales; family Phyllobacteriaceae; genus Mesorhizobium; species Mesorhizobium humile. Next base: position 213,585 of record NZ_JAVIIV010000006.1, on the reverse strand, counting down.
GGCTTTCCGGGCTTTGGCTCAGGCTCGTTCCTTCAGGCTTTCCCGGACGGCCGCTACAAGGGAGGCCATCGAGGTGAAGTGGTGGTCTGGTACGGTGAAGCGCTCGGGCTCGATTGTGCCGCCATAGCCCTTCTGGGCGTGTCGGCGTTCGATCCAGCAATTGGTCACGCCAAGCGCGCGGGATATGCCGATGTCGTGATACTGGCTTTGCGCGACGTGCAGGATGTCGTCCTTGCTATCGCCCCTTGAGGCGAGGAAATCGAAGACCTTTTGGAAAAAGGCCGGATCCGGTTTCTCCGTGCCGGTATCGTCGGCCGTGAAGGTGGCGAAGAAGGGCGATCCGAGCTGCCTCTCGAAATGACCGAGCGCCCAGCGCCGGGCATTGGTCATGGCAATCAGCTTGTGGGATTTCGCAAGCTCGGCCAATGCCGCCGCGCTGTCGGGGAAGCTTTGCCAGGCGCTTGCAGAGTCCCGCAGCCGGACGCCATATTTCTCCTCGGCCGGCAGGCCGAGTTGCGGCGCGATGACCATGTAGACACGCACGAGATCGTCAGGAAACAGCCCCGCATCGGGCATGTAGCGGGCCTGCCGATAAAGGGCCAGCGCGGCTTCGTCATCGATGGAAACGCCAGCGTCGGCGGCAATCCCGGCCAGGCAGGTCGTTATGCCGCCTTCGAAGTCGATCAGCGTGCCGACGACGTCGAAGGTCACGTATTTGAATTCGCTAAAGCCCCTGGCCAAGACTGGCTCTCCTCTGCGCGTGGCCGAATTGCATGGTGCTGAACAGAACAAAATTCCGTGCTGTCCGGGGCATCGGCCTCTTCAAAAGCCCGAAAATTCGAGCCTTCTGGCCTTGTCTTAAGAGCAGTCTGGCACTTCCCCCGCGCTGAATTCGCCGAAAAGGCGTGAGGGGGCGGCACAAAATTGCGAAATCGTCTGCCCCGGCGCTATTTCGAAACACGCGGTATTCGTCGCCCGTCATGCTAGGGCCTTGCGGACATCGGCATCGTCCAGCGTCTGGTCGAGCGTCCGGCGCGTGCGCTCGATGATCGCATCGATGTCGTCGTTGGTGCAGCAGAGCGGGGGAGCATAGCCGAGAACCCCGTTGGCAAAGGCACGGATGATGAGACCGTTGTCCCACGCCCTGTCGAAGACGCGTCGCGCAGGCATGGCCGATGCGGGAAGCGGTGTCTTCTTCTTTTTGTCGACCACCAGTTCGATCGCGGCAAGCATGCCGCGACCGCGTACATCGCCGACGAGAGGATGGTCGCTCAGGCTTGCCAATCCCTCCATCAGGCGGGCGCCGGCCTTGATGCCATTCTCCAGAAGGCCGTCTTCGTAGAGCTTCAACACTTCGAGCGCGACGGCGGCGCTGACGGGATGGGCCGAATAGGTGTAGCCGTGGCCGACCGCAGAAGTGCCCGCGCCATCGGCGATGACGTTGTAGACATGATCGGTCATGAACACGGCGCCCATAGGAACATAGCCTGAGGTCAGGCCTTTCGCGGTCGTCATGAAGTCGGGAACGATGTCCTCCTCGTCACAGGCGAACAGGGGGCCTGTGCGACCGAAGCCGGTGATCACTTCGTCGGCGATGAACAGGATACCGTGCTCCTTGCAGAGCTCGCGCATTGCCTTGATCCAGCCCGTCGGTGGAACGATGACGCCGCCCGAACCCTGGATTGGTTCGGCATAGAAGGCGGCGACGCGATCCGGTCCGATCTCCTCGATTTTTGCCTTCAGCGCCGCGAGCGATGCGGCGGTGATCGCGTTGCCGTCCTCACCGACAGGGTTGCGATAGGGATAGGGCGAGGGGATCTTGTGCTGCCATTCGAAGGGAATGCCGAAACCGGCGTGAAAGGCGGGCAGGGCGGTCAGGCCTGCGCCGACCACTGACGACCCGTGATAACCCTGTTCGATAGAAATGAACTGGTCGCGTTTCGGCTCGCCCCTGGCATTCCAGTAGTAGCGGACGAAACGGATCGTGCTGTCGACGGCGTCAGACCCGCCCAGCGTGAAGTAGACGTGATTGAGATCGCCCGGCGCGCGCTCGGCCAGTTCCGAGGCGAGACGGATCGCCGGCTCGGAGCCGAGGCCGAAATAGGCGGTGGCATAGGGAAGCTCGCGCATCTGGCGGGCCGCCGCCTCGACGATGCTGTCATGGCCGTAGCCGGCATTGACGCACCACAAACCCGCGAAGCCATCGACGAGCTGCTTGCCGGATGCGTCGGTCACAGTCGCGCCCTTCGCCGACTTCAGCACGCGCACGCCGAGCGCCTCGTGGCCGCGGTATGAAGACACCGGGTGGATGAGATGGGCGCGGTCGAGTTCGATCAATGAATTGGCGAGCATTGTTGTCCTCCCCAGAGCATGATGCCGAAAAGTGTTAAGCGGTTTTCGGGCGACATCATGCTCTATCTCCTTGATTTAGAACCGGATTCAGATTTCGGATCGACTCGATCCGAAATCATCCGGCTCTAGCCGAGCGCCTGGTTGGCGAGGGCGTAAACTTTTGGCCTGGCCTGTTCCGATGCCTTCCTGGCCGGGCGATCCATGGCCACGCCGCCGCCGACATGGGCGAGGCCGACTTCTGTCAGCCAGGAGGCGATGCCGGTCATACTGCCCGTATCCACGCGCAGGAAGGCGCCGGCGCGCTGCGCGGCGAAGAAGCTGATCAGGGCTTTGGCGGCCTCGGCACCTGCCGCGATGACCGGACCGATCACCTCGCCGCGTCCGAACGGCCGGATTGCCGCATAGCCCTCGATGGCGCCATTGCGGCGGATGACCGCGAACTGCCCCCGCTGCGCCAGCGCATCGATCAGAGCTTCGCGGTCGGCACCGTAAGCGTCACGGTCCAGTGCCTTGATTTCCGGAAGATCGTCGGCGCTCGCGGCTTCCACGCCTTCGGGTAAGCCAAGCTCCGCAACCTTGCCTTGGTGCTGCAGGATGGTGCCGGCGGGCACGAAGCCCAGCTTCTCATAGAGAGGCATGCCGACCGCCGTCGCGACCAGCCGCAGCGGACGGTTGCCGGCAAGGGTGAAGGCTTGTTCCATGAGCTTGCGCCCGAGCCCCTTGCCGCGCGCGTTCTTGTCGACGATCACCATGTTGATCGTGGCGCAGTCCATGCCGTAGGGCGTCACCAGGATGGTGCCGGCAACCCGGCCCTCGTCGTCGAGCGCAACCGCGCCGCGAGAAAGCTGCAGCGCCATCTGCCAGTCCTGCGGGCGATGCGGCCAGTTCTCCTGACGCGAAAGCGCCACTGCGCCCTCTATATGGTCCGGCCCGAAGTCCCGGATTTCGATCTCGCTCTGCTGCATGAGGCATCCTTCCGTCTGCGCGCAAGTCTCGGTCATCGACGCGCCGCAGATCGTCTGAAGGTCTCGGTCTCTGCGATATCTTTCGCCTTTGCGCGGGGTGTGCGCCGCATCTTCTGCTGGCGACAGCCGCAGCGGATGCGTTTCAGGTTGCGGAAGGCGCTTTCATTGGCCTTCAGGATGCAACAGCGTGCCAAACCGGGCAGCTGATACGGTACTTTCTGCTTTCTGGAGGCCCATTTCGGTCAAGTGGCTCGCTGCCCACCGGCCTATGATGAAATGCATCCCAAAGCGGGTTTGCTTCCACCGGAGATCGACGGACATGGCTCCTTTCAGGCCCAAATACATCACCTTCGACTGCTATGGCACGTTGACCTTTTTCCAGATGGCGGAAGCGGCGCGCGATCTTTATGGCAGCCGGCTCGATGAACCGCGCATGCAGGAATTCATCAAGAATTTCGCCGCCTATCGGCTCGACGAGATCCTCGGCGACTGGAAGCCTTATGCCGACGTCATCCACAACGCGCTCGAGCGCGCCTGCAAGCGCAACGGTGTCGCCTTCAGCCCCGACGACGCCAAAATGATATATGAGCGTGTCCCGACCTGGGGACCGCACGCGGACGTTCCGGAGGGTCTGGCGAAGGTTGCCAAGGAAATTCCGCTGGTCATCCTGTCCAATGCCATGAACGCACAGATCATGTCCAACGTCGAGAAGCTCGGCGCGCCGTTCCACGCCGTCTACACGGCCGAGCAGGCGCAGGCCTACAAGCCCCGTTTCAAGGCCTTCGAATATATGTTCGACAATTTGGGTTGCGACCCGGAAGACGTTCTTCACTGCTCGTCCTCGTTCCGCTACGACCTGATGTCGGCACACGATCTCGGCATCAAGAACAAGGTCTGGGTCAATCGCGGCCACGAACCGGCCAACCCGTACTATGGCTATGTCGAGATATCGGACATTTCAGGTCTTCCGGGCGTGGTCGGGCTTTGAAACGGGCGGATTGCCGATGAAGCTGGTCTCCTATTGGCACGATACCGCTCCGGTCTTTTCCGGTGCGGCGCAAGGCCCGGTCGAAGGACATTTCGACGCCGCCATCATCGGCGGCGGCTTCACCGGTCTTGCCGCCGCGCGCCAACTGACAAAGGCCGGCGCCAAAGTGGTCGTGCTGGAAGCGGAGCGGGTGGGCTGGGGCGCATCCGGGCGCAATGGCGGACACCTGAACAACGGCCTTGCCCACAGCTATCTTTCGGCCAAGGCGGAGCTCGGCAAGGAGCGCGCGATCACGCTCTACCGGGCGCTGGACTCGTCCGTCGACACCATCGAGGCGCTGGTCGCCGAGGAAGGCATAGATTGCAACTTCCGCCGCGCCGGCAAGCTGAAGCTCGCCTCCAAGCCGCAGCATTTCGAAGCAATCGCTCGCAACTTCGAAGCCATCCATGCCGAGGTGGATCCGGACACGGCGCTGCTGTCGGCGGCCGATCTCAAATCCGAGGTCGGCTCGCCCTTCCATGGCGCGATGCTGTCGAAGAAGAGCGCCATGATGCATATGGGCCGTTATGTGGCGGGTCTCGCCACGGCCGCGGCACGCCATGGCGCCGTCATCCACGAGAACACCAGGGTGACCGACCACAAGCAGGCAGGCAACCGGCATGAGCTGACCACCTCGCGTGGCCGGATCAGCGCCGACAATGTGCTGGTGGCGACCGGCGCCTACACCACGCCGAATTTCGGCTATTTCCGCCGCAGGCTCATCTCGGTCGGCAGCTTCATCATCGCCACGCGGCCGCTCAGCGACGCCGAGATCACCGCCACCATGCCGGGCAACCGGACATGCGTGACCTCGATGAACATCGGCAACTACTTCCGGCTGTCGCCGGACAAGCGCCTGATCTTCGGCGGCCGCGCGCGTTTCTCGGCGACGTCGGACCAGCGCTCCGACGCCAGGAGCGGACAGATTTTGCGGGCAAGCCTTGCCGCTATCTTCCCGCAACTCGCCAGGGTCGAGATCGACTATTGCTGGGGCGGGCTGGTCGATATGACCAAGGATCGCTTTCCGCGCGCCGGCTATCATGATGGGGTCTGGTACGCGATGGGCTATTCCGGCCATGGCGCGCAGCTTTCGACCCATCTCGGCATGATCATGGCCGATGCCATGCTCGGCCGCGAGGACCTAAATCCCGTGAAGGGGCTCGAGTGGCCTTCCATTCCCGGTTATTCGGGTAAGCCGTGGTTCCTGCCGATGGTCGGCCTCTACTACAAGGCGCTCGACCGGATCCAGTGATTGGGGGGTCAGCCCAGCCCGCCCATGTGAAAGCTCTTCATCTCGAGATATTCCTCGATGCCGGCCTGCGCGCCCTCGCGCCCGAGGCCGGACTGCTTGACGCCGCCGAAGGGCGCCACTTCCATCGACACCGAGCCGGTGTTGAGCCCGACCATGCCGAACTCCAGCGCCTCGCCGACGCGCCAGGCGCGTTTCAAATTCTCGGTGTAGAAGTAGGACGCAAGACCGTAGGGTGTGCCGTTAGCGAGCGCGACCGCTTCCTCTTCCGTCTCGAAGCGGAAAAGCGGCGCGACCGGGCCGAAGGTTTCCTCGCCGGCAAGCTGCATGTCTTTTGTGGCGCCGATCAGCACCAGCGGTGCGACATATTGAGGGCCGTCGGGCAGCGCAGGCTTCTGCGTGACGATCGCCGCTCCTTTGGTGAGCGCGTCCTCGACATGGCGGTTGATCTTCTCGACCGCCGCCATATTGATCATCGGCCCGATGGCGACGCCGGGCTGCGTGCCTGGCCCCACCGTCATGGCGTTGACTCGAGCCGTGAGCTTCGCTGCGAACGCGTCATAGACGCCGGCCTGGACAAGGATGCGGTTGGCGCAGACGCAGGTCTGGCCGCCATTGCGGAACTTCGAGACAAGCGCGCCCTCGACGGCGAGGTCGAGATCGGCGTCGTCGAAGACGATGAAAGGCGCGTTGCCGCCGAGTTCGAGGCTGAGCCGCTTGACGCTGTCGGCCGCGCCGCGCATCAGCAGCGAACCGACCCGTGTCGAGCCAGTGAAGGAGATCTTGCGAACGGTCTCGTTCGCCATGATCTCGTTGCCGATTTCGGACGGCATGCCGGTAACGATATTGATGACGCCGGCAGGGATGCCGGCCCGCTCGGCGAGCACGCCGAGCGCCAGCGCCGAATAGGGCGTGAACTCGGACGGCTTGATGACGACCGTGCAGCCGGCGGCGAGCGCCGGCGCGACCTTGCGGGTGATCATCGCGTTGGGAAAATTCCACGGCGTGATGATGCCGCAGACACCGACCGGTTCCTTCAGGACGATGATGCGGCGGTCGGATGTGGGCGAGGGGATGGTGTGGCCGTTGATGCGGCGCGCTTCCTCGGCAAACCATTTGACGAAGGACGCGCCGTAACGGATCTCGCCTCTGGCCTCGTCCAGCGGCTTGCCCTGCTCCGTGGTCAGGATCAAAGCCAGATCATCCAGATGCGCAAGCATCAGGTCATGCCAGGCCTCCAGCAGACGAGCGCGTTCGGCGTTGGTCTTCTTTTTCCACACGCGATAGGCCGAAGCCGCGGCCTCTATCGCTGCGTGTGTGTCGGCACCGGCCATATCGGGCACCGTGCCGATCACGGCCTGGGTTGCCGGATCGACGACATCGACCATCTTGCCGGAGCCGGCAGCGATCCATTCGCCGCCGATTAGGCCGGCTTCGCGGAAGAGGCTTTCGTCCTTCAGGTTTTTCATCGGAAACGACCTTGCAAATCAATTGAGAGCCGCGGCGACGGCGGCCGTGATGGCTTCCGTGCGGTCCTTGCCGGGGGTGGTTCCAATGCCTCCGGCAGTTGTCGCTTCGAGAGCCTTCATGACGCGGCCGGCGGCAGCCTTTTCACCGAGATGATCGAGCATCATGGCGCCGGACCAGATGGTAGCGATTGGATTGGCGATGCCGAGATGGGCGATGTCGGGCGCGGAGCCGTGCACCGGCTCGAACATGGATGGCGCCGATCGGTCGGGGTTGATGTTGGCCGAGGCGGCGTAGCCCAATCCGCCCTGGATCGCCGCGCCGATGTCGGTCAGGATGTCGCCGAACAGGTTGGAGGCGACGACCACATCGAGGCTTTCCGGCGCCATGATCATGCGCGCAGCAAGCGCATCGACGTGATAGCTGGTCACTTCGACGTCCGGATAATCTGGTGCCAGCTTCCTCGTGATCTCATCCCAGAAGACCATCGAATGTTTCTGCGCGTTGGACTTGGTGACGGAGGCAAGTTTGCCTCGCCGTGACCGCGCCTGCTCGAAGCCGAAGCGCAGGATGCGCTCGACGCCCACCCTGGTGAAGATCGAGGTCTCCACGGCGACCTCGTCCTGCGTGCCTTGGTGCACGCGCCCGCCGGCGCCGGAATATTCCCCTTCGGTGTTCTCGCGGATGCACAGGATGTCGAAGCCTTCCGCCCGCAGCGGGCCCGTGACGCCAGGCAGCAGGCGGTGAGGCCGGATGTTGGCGTATTGCACGAACGCCTTGCGGATCGGCAGCAGCAGGCCGTGGAGCGAGACGGAATCCGGCACCTCCGCCGGCCAGCCGACCGCGCCGAGAAGGATGGCGTCGAAGCCGCGCAAGGTCTCGATGCCGTCCTCGGGCATCATGCGGCCTGTCTCCTTGAAGAAGCGGCAGGACCAGGGAAATTCGGTTTCGGTCAGGGCAAAGCCGGACTGTTTGGCCGCCGCTTCCAGCACCGTCCAGGCGGCAGCGGTCACAACGCGGCCGATGCCGTCACCGGGGATCAGGGCAATCGAGTAGGATTTCATCGGCATCTCTTCACAGGCTGATCAGGACGCTCTTGGTCCTGCGATTGGCGAGATAGGCTTCGCGGCCAAGGTCCTTGCCGATGCCGGAGCGCTTGTAGCCGCCGGTGGGCAGAATATGGTCCCGCGAGCGGCTGTAACGGTTGACCCAGACCGTGCCCGCTTCGAGCCTGCGTGCCAAACGGATCGTACGGGACAGATCGGAAGTGAACAGGCCGGAAGCCAGTCCGTAGGTCGGATGGCTGGACAATGCCAGCGCCTCGTCCTCGGTCTCGAAGGTCTGGACAGTCAGGACCGGGCCGAAGATTTCCTCGACGATCGCCGGATTGGCCTGGTCGACATTGGCGATCAGCGTTGGCTCGTAGAAATAGCCGGGATTGTCCATGGCGCCGCCGCCGGTCAGGCATTCGCCGCCGGCCTCGATCGCGGCCCGCACGATGCTATCGACACGCGCCCGCTGCCGTTCCGAGATAACAGGCGAATACTGCGTCGCCTCGTCCCAAGTCGGGCTGGGCCGCACCGCTTTCATCTTATCCACGATGGCGGCCGTCAGCCTGTCGGCCACGCTCCTCTCGACGATCAGGCGCGTGCCGGCGACACAGGCCTGGCCGGCGTTGAAGGTGACGCTGCCAGCGATCGCCGTCGCCGCCTTGTCGAGATCGGCATCGGCAAAGACGATCTGCGGGCTCTTGCCGCCGAGTTCCAGCGTCATCGGCTTGACGCCGGTGCGGGCGACATTCTCCATGATCGCCGAACCGGCGCGAGTCGAGCCGGTGAATGAGACCTTGGCGATCTCGGGATGGCCGGTCAACGCCGTGCCGGTCGTCGGACCGTCGCCGAGCACCACGTTGACCAGCCCGGCCGGCAGGCCGGCCCTGACGGCGAGCTGCGCCATATAGACAGCCGAAAACGGCGTCATTTCAGATGGCTTCAGCACGACCGCATTGCCGGCGGCGAGCGCCGGGCCAAGCTTCCAGCCGGCCATCGAGATGGGAAAATTCCAGGGCGTGATCGCGCCGACCACGCCATAGGGCTCGCTCATGATCATGCCAAGGGTGGCATCGTCAGTGGGCACAAGCTCGCTGCCCTCCTTGTCGGCGAACTCGGCAAAAAAGCGGATCTGCTCGGCGGTTATGGCAATGTCGCCGGCGACAAGCTGGCCGACGGGCCGCGTCGAGCACAGAGCCTCGATCTTCGCCAGCGTTTCGGCTTCCGCCTCGATCAGGTCGGCCCAGGCCTGGAGCGCCCTGGTGCGTTCGCGCGGCCGAACGCCGCCCCAGTTGCTGGCCTTCAGCGCCGCCCTGGCGCTTTCCACCGCCCGATCGACAATATCAAGGTCTGCCACTGGACAGGCGGCATAAGCCTTGCCGTCGGACGGGCGCCGCATCTCGATCGCCCCCTCGGCCGCGATCAGTTCCCCGCCGATAAAATGGCCGACGGGAAGGGCGACGGTATTCGGGTCGAAGCTCAAGCCCATGGGCGTCCACTCTCAGCTGCTCTGGAGGAGCCTAGCGCGAGCAGAAGCGCAGCATGCACCGTTCGACGATCGGCCGCGGATGATTGTTGCGTGCTGGCGATGAGGGACGGCAAAATCTGTTGCGGAGGCGCCGGCTAGGGCAGCCCCTATTACCCTACCGTGACGTAGATCTTGCGCACCGTTTCAATGGTCTTCCAGACACCGGTGAAGCCAGGCTTCATCACGAAGCTGTCGCCGGCGCGGTAGGTCATTGCCTCGCCACCATCGGGCGTGATTTCAATCACGCCGGCGAGGATGTGGCAGAACTCGAAGGTGTCTCCCTTGATGGAGCGCGTCTCCCCCGGCGTCGCCTCCCAGACGCCGGTATGGACGAGGTCGTCCCTGGCGACGTCCTGTGCCCAGGTCTTGAAGGCGGGGTCACCGGCAATCAGCCGCTCGGGCAAGGCCCTGGATTCGCGCGGCGGGAAGGCTGGGTTGGTGTCGACGGTTTTGAGCAGGGACAAAGGATGGCCTTTCTGGTTGGATTTCAATAACCGCGCGACCGGTCGACGAGCCCGATGGGATCGAGCCCGGCGCGGTGGCGCCTGATGTTGTCGATGATGGCTCGCGCGGCGGTCGCGGGCTGGGTGACGCTCGCGATATGCGGGGTCAGGATGACCTTCGGGTGCGACCAGAATTGATGCCCCGCGGACAGCGGTTCGGGATCGGTGACGTCGATCATCGCCGCTGAGAGGTGGTCGCGGTCGAGTGCAGCGACAAGCGCGGCGTGGTCGAGCTGCGGCCCCCGGCCGGTGTGAACGAGCGCTGCGCCTTCGGGCAGTTTCGCGAACAGGCCGGCATCGAGGAAGCCGCGCGTATCCTCAGTCAGCGGCAGCAGGCAGACCAGTATGTCGCTGGTCGCGAGCATCTGCTCCAGCCCGGGCTCACCATGATGGCACGTCACGCCGTCAATCCGCCGCGGCGAGCGGCTCCAGCCGGCGAGGGGGAAGCCGAAGGGCTTCAGCCGGTCGAGGACAGCCTGGCCGAGTTGCCCGAGGCCAAGCACGCCGATCCGCCGCGACTCGGTCTGCATCTGTGGGATGTCACGCCATTGGCCGGCGCGTTGCTGTGCCAGATAGGCGGGCAGGTTGCGATGCAGGACGAGCACGGCCAGCGTCACATATTCCTGCATCATGCGCACGATGCCTTCCTCGACCATGCGCACGATCTTCACCTGTTCCGGCACTGTATCGAGGCGGAACTGGTCGACGCCGGCGCCAATGGAAAACAGGATCTCCAGGTTCCTGTAGCGCGCGAGGTCTTCTGGTGCGGTCCAGGTGATGAGATAGCGTACGGCGTCGGGATCGACGGTCGTCGCCTCCATGGCGAAGGGGAGATCGGGCAATTCCTTGGCGAAGGCCTCGGCGAAGACCGCGCCGCGCCGCGCATCGGAATTGAACAGGAACGTCATTGCAGTTCCCCTTCAGGCCGCGCAATGGGCGCCAAGCGCCTCGATCATCCGCTGGCAGGCGGTGAGTTCGCTGGCGAGAATGTATTCGTCCGGCTTGTGGGCGCGGCCGATGTCGCCGGGGCCGCAAATGATCGCGTCGAGCCCGGCGGCCTGGTAGAGCCCGGCTTCCGTGCCGTAGCTGACGGCGGCAAGTGTTGCTTCGCCGGTCAACTCAGGCAGCAGCGCCGCCAGTGTTGCGTCCTGCAGTAGCGATAGCGCGGGATAGGCGCTGATCGGCGTCCATTCGATCTCAAAGCCGTCTGCCGCAATGACCTCGGCCCTGGCCTTGACGAGCGCAAGCAGGCTGGCCGGGTCGACGCCGGGAATGGCGCGCGCCTCCAGATCCAGAGTGCAGATGTCCGGAATGATGTTGACCGACTGTCCACCTGCAATCACACCCGCCTGCAGCGAGGAATAGGGTGGCTCGAAGGCGGGATCGAACGGACCGTGCGTCAGCCGCTCGGCTTCGCTGACGGCCGCGCTCAGCACATCGGCCATGGCGTGGATCGCGTTGAGCCCTAGATCGGGCCGCGAGGAATGGCCGCTGCGCCCGTGGATGGTCACGCGGGCGGCCGCCTTGCCCTTGTGGCCGCGCACGGCGCGCATGCCGCTCGGCTCGCCGACGATGACGCCGAGCGGCTTGGCGCATAGTTCGGGAAGGCGGGCGATCAGATGCGGCACGCCGCGGCATCCTACCTCCTCGTCGTAGGAGAAGGCGAGGTGGATCGGTCTGGCGAGGCGCTGCCCGGCCATATGAGGTACGGCCGCGAGCGCGGCGGCAAGAAATCCCTTCATGTCGGTGGTGCCGCGTCCATAGAGCCGCTCACCCTCCCGCCGCAGCGTGAAAGGAGCAGAGGTCCATTGCGGCTCGCCAGCGGGAACGACGTCCATGTGGCCGGACAGGATGTAGCCCGGGACATCGGCAGGGCCGATCGTTGCGAAAAGATTGGAGCGGTCGCCTTCCGGTCCTGGAAGCAGGGTGACCTTTATTCCGTATCCCGCGAGGTAGGCCCCGATCCACCCTGCGATGTCGCCGTTCGGCTTGCCGGCAACCGATGGAAAGGCGACGAGACGGTCGAGGAGGTCGAAGACATCCATTTCCAGTCCTCAAAGCATCTGGGTGCGCCGGGATTGGTGCCGTCGACCGTAAGCTGCAACAATTCCTGAGAGCATGTGCGCCTTCTTTCGCGATTGCATGCCGAAAGCGGAAGTGTTTCAGTTGAATCTTGCGTTGGTGCGTGGCTTTCAAGCAAATCGTACCGGTATGGTTGTCTAGCGTTAGGCAGGGGCAGGGCGGCCATTATATGTCACCCTTTTCGCGACCTTTCAGAGGCATGAAATTGAAGCTGTCCGGAAGCTTGAAAATCGATGCCTTTTCAATGCGGATCGCCGACATCGAGGGTGTCGAACTGGACCGGTTGCACGCGCTCTCGCTGTCAGTGGGTTGGCCGCATCGGGCTGAGGACTGGCAATTCCTGCGCGAAACGGGACAGGGCTTCGTGGCGCTCGACGAGATCGGCCGGGTTCTGGGTTCGGCCATGTGGTTCGGGCATGGCGCCGGTTTCGCGACCGTCGGTATGGTCATCACCTCGCCGCGCCTTCAGACACAGGGGGCGGCGCAATGGCTGATGAAGCGGGTCTTCGACAGGATCCCCGGGCGCGATCTGCGTCTCAACGCGACCCGTGCTGCTCGGCGGCTTTATCTCTCGCTCGACTTCCAGCCGGAGAAGACCGTTTATCAATGCCAGGGCGTCGCCCGCGTGCCGGCAACGGGCCGTCCGGCGGAGCCGCGCGGCGATATCCGGACTTTGGACACAAGCGATATTCCGTCAGCGATCGCGCTCGACGCGGCGGGATTTGGCGTGAGGCGAACAGCGCTCATTGAAAAGCTGTTCGCGCATTCGGTCGGCTATGGGCTTTTCAAAGGGAACCAACTGAGCGCTTTCGCGCTGTGCCGGCCGTTCGGGCGGGGCCATGTCGTGGGGCCGGTCGTGGCCGAAAACGATGCCGACGCCGTGGCTATCCTCCGGCCGCACGTGGCCGACCATTCGGGGTCCTTCCTTCGGGTCGACACCCATATGGCCAACGGAGAGTTCGCCGCCTTCCTCTCGCACGCCGCAATGCCGGTCTTCGACACGGTGCTGACCATGTCGTTGGGCAAGCGTCTCGCCGATTTTGTTGCCGGCGGCCCCTCTGTGCCGAAGGCCTATGCTCTGGCGAGCCAAACTCTCGGGTAGTTCGGTGTTCTCGCCGACGAAAAGAGCCGGCCAACATTCAACCAGAGCGCACCAGCGCAAGGCTCCGTGGCTGCCACGACGGAACAGCGCGCGGCACCAGGACACCAAGGTCGCATCGGGCGGTGTAGGATGGCGGCGGGTGCAAGAAAAAGGCCGTCCACGTAAATGCCGGAGTTGGGACGGCCTTTGTAACAGCAGAATTTAGTAGGCCTTCTTGGGGGCGGCCTTCTTCGCGGCGTGCTTCTTGTGCTTCACTGGGCACTTGTGCTTCTTCGTCACCTTGCAGGCCTTCACGACGTGCTTTTTGGCTGGCTTTTTCTTCGTCATAGCATCTGAGGCCGGCGCGGTGGTGGTTGTGGTCGCCGCGGGGGCGGCCGGCTTGGTGGCAGCATCGGCAGTACTGACGTCGAGAATCGGCATCGAGACAGTCAGCGCAAACGCAAGACCGAGAGCGGAGATGAGGGACTTTTTCATTGTTTCATTTCCTTTTTTGCGGGTCGGTTTTTTAAGTGTCACTCGATCGGATCGACCGGTGTCACTCCAAGCAACTTCAAAGCGTTCGCGAGCATTCGGATTCCCTGCGCCTCCTTCTTCTTGGCGCAGTACCGGTTTCCCTTTCTTTGAAGCGCCTTCGCCGCGGCGACCTGCGTTGCTGCGGCATCGAGGGCTTCATCAACTTGACGGCTGAGATTGCTGCAGCGCTCAGCCCGGGTAATCGCCACCTTTGCGTCGGATACTCCAACCGCGGCCGTGATGAGCAAAATGCCGAGCGACGCACCCATCAAGCTGATCGAGACCCTTTGCATCGCCTTGTCGCAAACCCGAGCAAGTGCTGCCGCAGTGCAGCAGCCGATGAACTGACCCTCTACTCAATTCTACGCCTTAACGATTTCTGGAGTTTTTCTGGTGTGTTTCTGGATTGTGTCTGAGGGCTTCCTGCAGTCCACACGACGCGCCGGGATGCGAACGGCGCATCGGCCGTACGCGGCAGCGAATGCGCGCTGGTGAGACCGGCAGGGGCTGTAGCCGGGAAGGGAGCGCGTCCAGAGGCGGCGGCGCCAAGTTAGATAATGGGACTATCCATCCTGACATGAATGCGCGAGCCGTCATGTTACGATGCCAATGAACACCAACCGGGCTTGCCATCAAATCAAGGGGAGAAAGTCGCCACGTCCAGTATCAACCGCCGCGCCTTGCTCTTCCACTCCAGCAGCGGCATTTTCGCCTCCATGGTGTCGGCAGCGGCTCACGCAGAGCCGCACCGAGAACGAGTAGCGCCCAAACTGCGGGCATTGATTCAGGCGCACGTGACAGCATACGCCGCGTTTGGCAAGGCCGTCCGCGAAATGGGTTGCAGCAGCCGCGACTATGACCAAGCCGACCGAGAGGAGGAGAGGGCGCTGCTAGCTATCTGCGCTTATCCTGCGGTCATCGAAGGCGATCGTCTTGCCAAGGCCCGATATCTTTTAGAGATCGAGGCGCGCGGTGAGCTCGACCTGCCGGAACAAATACAGGCTCTTCTTCGTTCGACGATGTTAAAGACGTGAGATCGGCCGTGCTGATCAGTCCGCCTGGCCCTCCGGATCGTCCGAAGATCGCCGGGCTGGCAAAGCATGCCTAAGCTTGCGGATGTCCGCTTCGCGCCCAAAAGCGGTCGTTGATGCTCAGAAATCGGCTTCCTGGAAATACTTGGCTTTCAGCCATGTGCTCGATGGTCCGCTCCTGTAGTGGCCATCGGCGCGCTTCGAGACAATGTTCTCGAGCCTGGTCTTCGCGACGGCGTGGGAGATCGCCAGCGCGCTGGCCTCGAAATGTTGGCTGTACTGGACTTTGCCAAGGCCCGCCCCAACCAGGCGACACAGCGTCTGCTTGCGCCGCAGCAGGGGCAAGGAGGCCAGATCGCGGCCGTCGAGATGGAGGATGTCGAACGCAACGAACGCCAGCCGGTTCGGCTCGTACCAAATCGCGGCTTCCAGCGCAGCGCAATCGGCGCCGCCCTGCTCACCTGGTACGATGACCTCGCCGTCGATAATGGCAGCCTGGCATGGCAGATCGACAGCCAGCGCGATGGCCCAGTATTTCGCGGTCCAGTCGCGGCCGTTCTTGCTGTAAAGACGTATGCCGCCCTTATCGATGATGACCTGCGTTCGGTAACCGTCAAAATCGATCTCGTGAACCCATCCCTCGTCTTGGGGAGGCTGCTGGACCCGACTCGCTAACTGCGGCGGAATGAACTCCAGCCGGCCGCCATTGAACTTGGCACGCTTACTCAATGACGCCACCTTTGGACCGGGCAGCGACGGCGTATCGGCACAGGCAGCGCCACATCCCCCCAACCTGGACGCCTGCCGCCTGTGCCGAGCCCCCGCCGAGCCGTTGCAAGCATCTTCGATCGCGGCCGGATTGTCGTTAGCCTCGCATCCATTTACTTATCTTGGCGTACATATCTCGCTGGGGACCGCGCTCTGGTTTCGGCCCTTGGTCGGTTTTCGGACGACCGGGTTAGTCCATCAGAAGCACTACAGCAGGATGCAGCTTCTTCAGATTCGGCAATGATTTCGACTGCCAGGGTATGTCGGGCGTTCCACGCACGATGAGTCTAACGTCTGGATGCTTGCGCACCTCGATGGTAAATTTCGCCAGCAGATTGATGCCGGAGGAGTTGAGAAACTGAAGGTCCTTTAAATTGAGCGTGATGGAGGATGGGTTCGAGGCAAGAACGCTGGCCGCCAAGGCCGTGACAGGCGCACCGGCCTCGGAACTGGCAAGCCGCATCGCGCCGTCGAAAAAAATTTCGCTTCCTTCAACCCACACCCGGTAGTCGTCTGTCTTGATTTCCATAATGTGGCTTCGTTTCATCTAGTTTTGCGTTTGCGAGATCGGAATGGAGGCATAGGTTTCCAAGCAAATCCGATCGCTTTCGTCGGCGGAGCTGAATATCCAGGCCAAGCGTGCGCCATAGTCGCTCATCAGCGTCAGCAATCCGAGACCGGAGCCTGCGACGTCGGGGTTCGCAGCATTCGCTTCAATTCGCTGTATCAGCCGATCCCTGGGGTCGCCAACCGTGATGTCCGCCAGGAGACTTTGGAATTCGGACGCGTTCTCGCCGTCGACATCGTTCGAGACTTTGAGCTTGAAGGAGTCCGAATCCATCGACGCCTCGATCACGATTTCGCCCGGCGCGCGAAACTTGACGGCATTTTCAATGAGCTCGTTGACCAGATACCCGATGCTGTGCCGCATCTCCACGTAGTCATTGCGGGACGACTGAAAGCGCAACGCGAAAAGATCGGCGATGAAGTCAGATGTGGTGGCACAATGACGCCAACTCAAATCGAGAGGCCCGTCGAACAGCCGCACCCGACTGATGCTCTCTTTCATCCCGATTGCAATGTCAGGGGTACCGAACAGCGTTGTCATTCCTATGTGCGCCTTATGATCACAAGGGTAATGTCGTCGTGGATCTTCTGGATGCCGATATGAGCCATCAGATCCTCGATGATACCGGCTTTGATTTCCTCCGCGCTCCTGCCGTGACGGTCTTCCACGCTCTGGCGGAGGCGCTCGAACCCGAACATCTTTCTCTCCTGGTCTTCCGCCTCGGTCACGCCGTCGGTGTGCAGCACGATCACGTCGCCGCTCCCGAATGGGATATCGCGCGTGGCAATGAACGGCGAGATGTCATTCTCCAGACCAACCGGCAGACCCAGATCAATCGTATCGATGCGCTCGACTTCCCCATCTGCGCGCATGACCAGCACGTCCTCGTGCTGGCCGGAGAGCGTCACCTGCTCGTCCTCGAAGTCAAGGAAGGCCAGCGAGAGATGCTTATCGGTCTTCGTCCGCTCGATGTTCTTGTAGATCGCTCTGTTCAGCCGATCCAGAAACCGGTGCGGATCCCCCTCGTTGGTCTCCTGCAGCGCGCGTGCGACGGATTGGACCATCAGCATCAGTACACCGCTCTCGAGACCATGGCCTGTCACGTCGCCAATGCCGATCTTGACCCGTGATCCGTTCTGCAGGACGTCGTAGTAGTCCCCACCGACCTCGTCCGCTGGCCGCATATAGGCTGCGATCTCCAGTCCCGGGATCGCTTCGAGTTCGACTGGCTTCGGCAGAACCATCATCTGGATGTGCCTGGCAACCGCGAGCTCGGCACCGAGGCGGACGTTTTCGTCGCGCAGCTTTTCGTTGAGCGCGGATATCTCCTGATTTGCGTCGCCGAGTTCTCTGGTTCGTTCGTCGACGAGCTGCTCGAGGTTTTCAGTGTGAAAGCTGATCTCTTCGGCCATGCGGTTGAACGCAATCCCAGCCGCCCCAACCTCGTCGCGCGTTGGAATGTTAACCCGCACGGAGTAATCCTTGGACTGCAGTCGCTGAGCGGCGCTGGCAAGCGCCCTCAGGCCCGCGGTGATCCGCTTGGAAATTCCGAGCACGGCCGCAAAGACGATCAGAAGCGAAACGATGATCGCGCCTATCTGAAAGAGCAGGATACGGTTGGTCGCGCGCGAAATGCTCTCCTGTGCGGCGAACAGGGACGCGTAGATCTCTCGTTCGGGAACGACGATGCCGACCGACATGGCTTCGGACTTGATCGGCCCCGAACTCCATAGATTGGTCGGCTTCAATCTCTTGAGGACTACAATGTAGGGAACGCGTTCGCCGTTGTTGTCGAGCGTAATGTGCTGAATGACACCATCATTGTTCCGGTCCAGGGGCAGCGACGCGATGGCCGGCTGCGTGCTTCCCCGCAGGGACCTCTCCAGGCCGGTCACGCCCTGCGTGCCGGCATCGCTCGATGACCTCAGGCCGATAATCGCCTGGCCCGAAGGATTGATCGCGACCACGTTCCCAGTCGACATCGTCAGGAAGCCGAAGCCGGTATCGGCGATCTTCACGCGCTCGACGACTTCCGCAAGCTGGTCGAGGGTTATGTCCGCCCCCGCCGTACCGGCGATGCCGGTGCGATCGCGCGTCCATAGCGGGTGGAAGAAGCTGACGATCAGCTTGCCGGTGATGGCATCGGTGTAGGGTGCCGTCTGGGTAATATCGTCAGGGACCGGGCGGGAAGCCGGATCCCTGGCCCATTGCTGCCAGGACCCATAGATCCCTGGAAAGAAGAACTCCCAGAACTCCGCCTTGTTGTGGCCTGGATAGAGCCGGTCGAAGGTCTGTGCCTGGTCCGTATACGGCACCGTCCTGAAGATTGGTCGCTCTTTCGGGCCGATGTAGTACATCTGCAGCTTGGACGGTCCGCTCGCCATGAGAGTCGGCGCGACGAGATCGATCACGGTACTGTCTTCTATCTCTTTTTGAACGCCTGGCAGCGGAGTGTGGTCGGCGCTCAGCAGGTAGCCCCAGACGCTGATCACAGAAGGCGCGCCCGGCAGGTTCTGCGCCCAATTCCCCTTCGCGTCGTAGACGACCTTCACGGAACCCGGCTCTTCATGCGCAAGCGTCGTTCCGACCTGTTGCTGTCTCGCCGGATCGTCGATCTGGGCCTGCAGCACGCCGGCGAGCGCTTTCACGTCGCCATGAACCCGATCGAGCAGCAGGTCCACACTCGACGCCGTCGAGTCGGCATAGGAACGAATGTATTCCTGGTTCGCGGTCGTCAGGCCTTCACCGACCTCCGACGTTGCATCGCGCGACAGCTTTTGGACATTCCAAAGCGCCAGCCCACCGCTCAGCAGGAGGTCGAACAGCACGGCGCCGCCAACGACCAATACAAATTTCGCCCGAAAGGAGCGCAGGCCGAAACGCGGCGTCTGCTCATTGTCGGCTTTCATTGTGGTCTTCGCCCCGATGCCACCCAGATCGGCCAGCCCGCGTAACCCTTGGAGTGAAGCGCAGCGAAAATGTGGTCCTGGAAGCCCTGCCGGAACCGTGCGACGAATTCCGGGTCATCGCCGCGTCTGGCCGCCATCTCGCCCGCATAGACATCCGCCCAGGCCGCGATGACATCGGCGAAGTCCTGCGGATCGCCGTCCAGGTTGGTGACCATGAAGGTTTCGACCCGTATATCTTCGAATCCGGCTTCGACCAGGTATCGCCGACTCTTCGGTCCAAGCTCGACGTCCATCTCAAAGTGCGCAAACAGCTTCGCCACCTCGTTGTAGGTCCAGCGAATGCTTTCGGCGCGAGGCTCGCCAAGGCAATGCGAATTCTTCTCGTTGGTGATGTAGACCCGGCCGCCCGGTTTGCAGATGCGATAGAGTTCCTTGAGGATGAGTTCGGGTCGGTTGAAGATCTGAAGGGAATGCCGGCAGGTGACCAAGTCGAACTGCGCTTCGTCGAGCAGCATTTCCGACGCATCGCCATAGGTATATTCGATGCCGCGGATATCGAACTCCCGCATCACCTGTCGGGCATAGGCGAGGCTGGACATGGAGTGGTCCAGGGCGACGATCCGCGATGGCTGGAATTCCTTCTGCACAAGCACGGCGAAATCACCGATCCCGCAACAGATGTCGGCCATGACGATGCCGGGTTTCATGCCGTGTCGCGGCAAGATTGCGCGCTCGTGGCGCCAGGTCATCTTTGTCTGCGTACGCAGGATGGGAACGAAGCCGCCTTCCTCGAGGAAGCCCTGCCCCGGATAGAATTGGGTGTCGTACTCCGCGACCTCTATGTTCGGCTCGATCGCGTTCAAGTGACCAAATTTCCGTGACGTCCATCCAACGACGCTTGAGGTGACGACGACGAATTTCAAATCCGGTCGAGCGCGGCAGGTGTCAAGAATGATCCTCGAAAAGGCATGAAATGCAGCGTTGTTCATCTGCGTCAGGCGTCTGACATTGATGTAAAGAACGCCGCGCACACGGCCGATCGCATCGCGGAGCAAGGCTATGCTGGGCGCAAGCTCATCGATCGCCTGGGGCCGGACGACCCCCGATATGGAGAACTCCTGATTGTTGGCGTCGTAATGCGCCTTGAAACGCGGGAGGAGGCTGTCGGGGCGCAATTTTATAAGCCCTCAAGCGGAATATCCACGACAAGCTTGATCGCATCGCCGTCGGCTTCCTCTACCTTGAGTGTCGCGTCGTAGTCGACGGCCAGTTCGAGGAGCAGGATCTCCCGAGTGGGCGCTAGATCCCCGGATACGGAGTTGAGATATCGCTCCCTGGCTTCGGACCCCGCGACCTGCGCCACGGCTTCCTCGTAGAACCGGCGTTCCTCCGGCACGCATGGAAATGTCAGCTCGATCCTGTCCGTCGCGCCTTGACGGGACACCCTGCATGCCAGTTCGCCGTCGGTATGGCGCGTGCGAAAGGCGACCTCCAGCAATTCGTTGAAGGCGGAGGAAAAGAGATTTGAGTGGCGGACTGAATCGGACCTGTTTTGCCCGATCATCCGGGCCATATAGGTCGAGACATAGTCGCAGTGCCTCCAGGTGGAGACAAAAGCGTTCATTTCCATGTCGATCTGGATCATCGGCTCGAAGGTCGGCTCGCCGGCCAGGTCGTGATGAACAGCTCCCATCGGCATCCTCCCTATTCATCCGTATTCGAGCACTGATGCGGCGACAGCCTCCGAGGCGGAAGACTTCGCTGCGGCCCTTGGATGAACCAGTCTCGCACTGACGTTAGAATTGCGCGGTATCTACCTCGAACGTTTCTACAAATCTCGACTTCATCGTTAACAAAGGGTGCAAGGCGCTATAGCGCCCGATTTGATTCCTCCATTGCCCGCAGCACCTTCCGCGGCGACCGCCTGATGAAATCCCTGGTTGGCTCGGCTCCGAGCGGCAGTCCCAGGAAATTGCCTTGCAGGCAATCGCAATTCTCGTTGATCAGCCACCGCGCCTGGCCTGACGTCTCCACCCCCTCGGCGGTGACGCTTATTCCCAGGCCGTGCGCCAGATTTATGATCGATCGCACGATCGTCTGGCTTTTGAGATCCGTCTCCAAGTCCGCGATGAAGTACTGATCGATCTTCAAGGTGTCGAAGGGAAAGTTCTTAAGGTAGCTCAGCGACGAATAGTAGGTGCCGAAATCGTCTAGCGAAATTCGTATTCCCAGCACATTCAGCGTATTCAACGTATCGATATTGTCGACCGTCTTCTCGAGAAGCACCGTTTCGGTTATCTCAAGCTCAAGCCGCTCGGCCCGGATTCCAACGGCGTCGATGATCTGAGCGACAGTGTCGGTCAGCGAACCGCTAAGGAACTGAGCCGGCGACAGGTTAACCGCGACCGTAAGCGAGGAAGGCCACGTCAACGCCTGGCGACAGGCTTCCTCAATCACCCATCGTCCAATCTCGTCCATCAGCCCGTCGGCTTCGGCGATCGGTATGAACACGCCGGGCCGAATGATCCCGACCTCGGGGTGCCGCCACCGCAGCAGCGCTTCAAAACCGATCACCAACGAAGGCGGCCGAATGAGCGGCTGATATTCAAGGTAGAGCTCGTCCCGTTCCAGCGCCGTTCGAAGGCTGCGCCGCAGATTCTCGCGTTGCTCGAGCAAGAGCAGCATCGAACGGTTGAACGTTCGAGCGCAACCGCGCCCATCCGTCTTGGCTGCGTAAAGAGCAATGTCGGCGGCTTTCATCAGCTGTTCGCCATCGGTCCCGTGCTCCGGCCCGAACGCAATTCCGATGCTCGAGCCGACGAAGACGGGAATGCCGTTGATGACGAACGGCTCCTTGAACGCATCCACCAGCGATCCGGCGAGGCGCTCTGCTTCCTCAGGCTGCGCCTTTCCCAATTGGATAACAGCGAACTCATCGCCGGCATACCGATACGCCGATTCGCCGTCCCGCAGCGCGTCGCGGATTCGGCCTGCTGCGAGTTGAAGGAGCGTGTCGCCCGCTCCATGGCCGAGCGTGTCGTTGACCGCCTTGAAGTCGTCGAGGTCGATTTGCAGCAGGGCAGCTTTCGGCTTTGATCCGCCGACGGCGGTCAGCGCCTGCTGCAGCCGCTCGCCGAAACGCCGCCTGTTCTCCAGCCCGGTCAGCACGTCGTGCGTCGCCTGATGGAGCAGAATTACATGTTCCTGCTCCTCCGCCGCACTCCGCCTGCCATGCTGCCGCGATTCGATGATGCCTACACCATTTGCAGAGCCGAAGACGAAAACGGACCGGGGAGCCTCGCCTGACGATCGCGGCAATTCAATGTTTGCCGGAGAGCCGCCCTGGAACACACGAAGAAATTCGTCGCGACACCTCGCATCGAGGAAGCCAGGGTAGACCTCCCAAATGGCGGCACCCGGCGTCACTGCGCCTCCGCAGATGTCTTTGAGACTGGCTGCGTAGTGCGTCAGGCGGAAGTCGCGGTCATAGAACGATACGAGATCGGCGGTGTTCGACAAGAGGTCGGCGAGAAGCGATTCGTCGGCACGTGGGGCGCTAGCGGGTGCCCCCTTACTCTCCTTGCCGGCGCCTGACGCCTTTGGATGCAAGTGTCACCTCCATAGGCGGTGTCAATGTGCGTCCCCCAGTCTAGAAATAACATGACTGTCGAACTTGGCAAACTTTCAACGCGCGTTCTCAACAAGCGGCATGCGCGACGCAGTTACGATGTAAGCTCCGCAGTGATTGGCGTTGTATTATCGACAATGGTTAATAGTCACAGTTCGTTGACAACCGGAATTGCCGCAAATTTGGCCATTCTAAAGAGCGCACGTCGGACGTGATTCAAAATATTGTGATTCGTAAGGCGGGACTGCCTGCGCGCGCCGGCAAGCCTGTTTCGAGCGCGCCATCCCAGCCATCGCCCAATCCCAAATCAACTGCCGAGCGCCTTTAGCCAACCTTCAAAGGATGGGGCCTTCTCATGTTCGGCAGGCGAGACAGAGGAGGTGGGGTGGGGCAACCCCGTGGAACTTCGGACCTCGCGCGGGCTGTAACCGAATTCCTTGCTGAATGCCCGGCTGAAATTGGCCCCCGAACTAAACCCCACGGCTTCCGCAATATCGGCAATGCGCCGGCTGTCCGCCGAATCGCTAAGCGCAACATGGGCGGCCAGAAGTCGGCGACTTTGTATGTAGTGGAGAACACCACCGCTCGGTTCGAACAACTGATAGAGACGAGAGCGCGATACGCCGAGCGCCCGGCACATCGAATCCGGGGTCAGATGAGCCGCATCCAGATTGTTGTGGACGTATCGGCGCGCTCGCTCCATCAGCGCGACGCTCGCCAATTGTTCGGTGGCTGCCGATTGGTCCGCCTGGGGCGAGAGGCAGGCAGTGATCATGCTGCGTGTTGCGTGCACGATACGAGGCAGATCATCAGCCGTGAGACTGCTCAGCCTGGCTTCGATGCTGTTGACGTAGTCGACCAAGAGGTTGGCAAAGTTGCCGGACAGAATTGAATTGTTCTTTGCGTCCAGGGTCGCCGTCGCCTGGGCGAACAGATCACGCGGCAAATAGACAAACAGGCTTTCGGATTCCGTTGTCCTGCCGCGAAACGGGTAGCCAAGCGATCTGATCTCCAATTTGCCCGGCTGGTTTTCCGCCACGCGGCGATCGACCTCCGTCCACGACCGGCCATTCCGTAGCAAGGCGATATACCAGTGATCGATCGAGCTGGACCGAAGCTTTGCGGAAGAACGCAGATAGCTATGCGCCGGCGCGCGCTGTTGGACAATCAGCATGCCACCGAGGTTCCAGGTCACATGGTCAGCGGGAAAGCCATCTTCGCGCGATTTGTCATCCGCCAACTTGACCTCGACAAGCGGTGCCATGAGTGCCTGCCAGGCGGCGAACTGATCCGGCGGCGCCAGTTCGCGCGTTGAAAACGCCAAGGGTTTGAGCGCCGGCGGAAGTGAGGTTGCAACCTCACAGTCTGCGTCGTCAGGTTGAGCTTCGCGCGGCCAACGACGTCGATCACGTTCCGGCGACTGCCGCGCACGCGCCTCGTCCTGTTTCTTAGCGTCCATCGCAGGGTGCCATATCCGAATCCGGTATGCCCGCGCCCATCCTCAATCATGTGGTGTGCACCAGGCATCTGGCAAGACCGGTGGGGCTGGAGTCCACAGAAGCCGTCCCATGCTGGGTGGCAGTAAGAAATGCATTCCGAGATAAGTTTTTGGATGCGGAGCTAACGACACTCTTCAACCTCGTGCGTATAGAATCTGGCACCGTGAAAGCGTAGTTGAGGAGACCACGAAATGAACGCAAAGCTGAAAGGAGAAGCTCGCCGGAAGATCATTCTCGATGGGTACTTTAACAACGAACCCTTGAAAGATATTGCGGCAAAGCTCGGATGCTCGCTGGCGAGTTTGAAAGTCAGCGCCAGCAAACTCGGCTGCACCAGAACCCCAAAAGAGGCGGCGGATTTCCGGCGGGGTTTTCACGTACCGGAAAACAAGCGGCAAGACTATTACCAACTGATGACATCCGGGCAATACAGATCTCGCGAGTGCGCCCAGATTCTAGGAATACTAATACCATAGTCGTGATGTATTGATTAGTACGGCAATAAGATTGCGAGCAATACCATCGCTCGAGCTTCAGTGATACAAGCCCGCCGCAAAGCACGGACGGCGGACCCTGAAAGGTTCGCTCAAATGCTGCGTCAGCGTTTCAATCGCACCTGTCTTAGCCCTCTCGATCTGGCTGTTTGCGAACGCGTCTTCAATCAGGTTTGCGCGGATGAACGGCTCGATCCCTTGGACCCGGACGCCGAAATTCTGGCGGTGATGGTTGTGGCAATTTATCGAAATGCTCACACCAGCGAACGCGAACTGCTGGAGGCGGTCAGATCTCGCCGGCAAAAGAACGCGGGAACCCCGCAATAGTGCATGTCGCCGAGGGCGCGCGATATGAATAGTCGGGCAGCCGCAAGTTATTCGATTGAGCTCTTCAAAAACTGCTCGAACACAAATCGTTTGCTGTCTCGCACGCTGCTTTCAATCGACTTCGCCTTGGCCTGATGCGCGGCGATCGCGCTGGCCAGCATGCAGCCCGTCCCGCGCATCGAACCGGCAAGCCGGAGCATGTCGAAACGAACCGGTTCCCCGTCGGATGTCAACAGCATGTCTGTTGATGTTGCCCCCGCCGCATGTCCGCCCTTGATGAGCAGTGCCGCGGCCCGGCCGCAAGCAATCGCCTTCCCTGCCGCAGCACTTCTTCGTCGTTGACGGCCAATTCCGAGCCGGCCAGCACCGCCAGTTCAATGAGATTCGGCGTGATCAGACGGCAAAGCGGCATGAGATCACGCTTCATGACTTCGACAGCATTCGGTTCCACCAGACCGGACATGGCTTCTCTGCGCCTCAATCTCGGCCGTTGAAGCCGGCTTGGCATGTTTCTGAAGCGGACATCATCAACAACAAAGCGAACGCGTCGCGTACAACGTTATCCAGCGGTCTCCTGCTCCATCTCTTTCATGTCCTGAAAACGGTCGGCAATCCGCGGGTGGACGCGGCCGCCGTCGGCGGCGCCGATGGCCACGACGATCTCGTCGGCGGCCGGGCCGTCGGCTATCTGGAAATTGGCGGTGATGAAATGCGAGCGGCGGCCGTTCTCGCTCTTGTGCATCATCGGCAGCGACAGCAGGGCGCCCGGCGCGTTGCGCGTGTTGCAGAATTCGAGATAGGTCGTGCCGCCGACGGCGTCGCGGAAGACATTGCCGAAGCGCAACGTGTGGATCATGGCCGACGCGTGCTCGATCTCGCCTGCCACCCCAACGGCCGCGGCCTTGCCATAGCTCTCGATACGCTCTGCCGGCATAAGCCCGAGCAGGCGGTGCGTAAGCTCATGCCCCAGCCGAGGTGCGATGGCCACGATCTCCGGCCGCAAATTCTCGACGAAGCCGCGCCCGGCCCATGGATTGCGCAGGACGGCGGCAACGACGATCGATGTTACCGGCCTGGCACCCGCCTTGCCGCCTTCGATGCGCACTTCCTCGATGAAGGTGCAGACTTTTCGCAATTCCATGATTTTGGGCCCCGTTGGTGGAAGTCCAGCCTAGTAAGGCCCAAGGGACTGGTATTCCTCCGGTTCGTAGGAAGAATCGGCGTGCACCCCGCTTGGAAGCGGTGTAGCGTTCGTATATCCGCGAGGGCTTAATTTAGCTCTTCGCGAGGCGGAAGACCGGGCGTGGACCACGAGTCGCAAATTCTCTCTTTGCGGGACGCCGCCAGCCTTATCAATTCGGGTGGCGATCTCCAGTCCGTGCTGCGCGACCTCGTGCTGGCAGCCTGCCGTCATGCCAAATGGACCCTGGGCTCGATCATGAGCATCGATGCGCCGCATGGCCACGCCTATGTCATCGTGCGCCACGACCCGACGCTCATTCAACGTACATTGCCGGACCGCTGGGAACTTGCGACCAGTCCGTCGATCGTCGCGCTCAATCGCAACGAGCCCGTCTATATCAGGGACGCGCGTGTATCCGAGGAGTTTCCCGGCTATCGCCGCGAGGCGTTCGAGCGCGACTATCGCAGCGTTCTCGTCATGCCGATGAACTGCGTCGACGAGGACGGCCGGCCGATGGTGCTGACGGTGGTCTCGCGCGAAATCACCGAGGTGAGCGCCGAGGATATCGCCTTCATCGGCATGATCGTGCATCTCGGCGAGATCGCGGTGGAGAAGCAGCATCGCCTGCGTCAGGAGAAGCAGGCCGGCGAGCGACTGCAGCGTGCCCTGCTGGCGCACACCACGCTTTTGCAGCAGGCGCTGTCGGAAGGGGCAGTTGCCGCGCTCGCCGACAAGGTCGGCGAGCTCTTACCCAATCCGGTCGTGGTCATCGATTTCCACGCCAATCTGATCGTCGCCGGTCGCTCGCCGAG
Organism: Mesorhizobium humile; assembly: GCF_033977215.1. Classification (NCBI taxonomy): domain Bacteria; kingdom Pseudomonadati; phylum Pseudomonadota; class Alphaproteobacteria; order Hyphomicrobiales; family Phyllobacteriaceae; genus Mesorhizobium; species Mesorhizobium humile. The sequence goes on along the minus strand of NZ_JAVIIV010000006.1, from coordinate 186,529 downwards.
CGAAGCGCACTTCGATGCAGCGTCCTGGCAGCAGGCCGTGGCCGGTCCGCTCAACCGGCAGATCGTCAAGGTCGCGCGCGGTGCGCCCGAAGCGCGCCAGAACGAGACGCTGTTCGTCGACGACGGCAAGCACCGGCTCAGGCTTTCGGTGCGTATCGAGCCGCTTACCATCGATGACGAAGTGGTTGGCGCGCTGATGATTTTTCCGACGCCGCAGCAGTCCGGCCAACTCGACCAGATGCTGCTGGACAGCGCCAAATTCGCGCTCAGCGTGCAGATGATGCGCAGCTTCGTCCGCTTCCGCTTCGAGACCAGGTCGCTGACCGAGCTTTTCCTGGAGGTCGTGGAGCGCCGCTGGCGCGATGAGGCCGATATCGTCAACCGCGCCCGCCGCTTGGGCGTCGACCTGACGGCGCCGCAAAGGCTGATCGTCGTCGACTACGCCGACGCGGCGAAGGACGGCAGCGGCGCCGATCCGCATCATGCCCTGGTCCGGCTGTTGGAACAGACAGGCGTGGCCGGCACCGTTATCGCCGTTGAAGGCGGCCTTGTCTGTCTCGTCGCAGACGATATCGGGCAGGACGGCATACGCGTGGGGAAGTTGCTCAACAAAATAGCCTCAGAGCTTGGCCGCTATTTCGAGCGTGAGCCGGCGATCCTGGGTTCTGAAGTGTGCACCTCGCTGGCCGATTATCCGACCGCGTGGGACCGTTGCCGCCGCATGATCCGCATCGGCCGTTCCTTCGGACGCACCGGCGTCTTCGCCGGCCAGGACTTCGGTCCGCTGCCGATGCTGGTCGCCGCCGCCGACGTGCCCGACGTGCGCAACTTCGTCGACAAAAGCGTCGGCGCGCTGATCGCGCATGACCGCGAGCACGGCACGCCCTATCTGGACACCCTGTTCGCCTATCTGCGCGAAGGCTGCCGCAGCCAGGCCTGCGCCGACGCCATCGGGCTGCATGTCACCACCTTGCGCTATCGCCTGTCACGCATGGAGGAGCTGTTCGGGATCAAGCTCGACACGCCCGAACAACGCTTCGCGGTCGAGCTGGCAATCCGCCTCAGCGGCATCATCGACAGCCGCGTGCCGGCAGCCCGCTAGAACCACTCCATCTCAAGATCGCTGCCGCCACATCGCATCCGCGCCGGGCACGGGCTCGTCGCGCTCGTGCTTGCTCGGGATGGCAGCAGCCTGTCGCGAAGTCTTTCCTACAGATCGGAGGAAGAACCGGTGCCGGCACCTGCCTAGCTTCCATCCCGCACAATGGAGGAAGCAATGGCGGACGCGGTGGCACAAAGGACGATCGACCCGATCGCTTTGCGTCGTGCCTTCGGCACCTTCGTCACCGGGGTTACCGTCATCACCACGCGCGATCGCGACGGCAATCCGCGTGGCATGACCGCCAATTCCTTCACCTCAGTTTCGCTCGACCCGCCGCTGCTCCTGGTCTGCGTCGGCAAGTCGGCGGCGAGCTTTCCGGCCTTCAACGAAACTCAGTCCTTCGCGGTCAATTTCCTGCATGAGGGGCAGGTGGATGTCTCGTCGGCGTTCGCCTCGAAGTCGGCCGACAAATTCCAGTCGGTCAAACATGACCGCGCGCACACCGGCGCGCCGGTCCTCACCGACAGCCTGACTTGGTTCGACTGCACCGTTCACAACCGCATCGAGGCCGGCGATCACATCATCCTGATCGGCCGGGTCCAGGCCTTCGGAACCAGCCCGTCGGCGCCGCTCGGCTTCTGCCGCGGCCGCTACGCCAGCGTGAAGGATCCGCTGCCGGCCGGTTGGCTGGCCTCGCAGGACATGATCATCGGCTATCTGGTCGAAGCGGGGAACCGCATCCTTCTGCGCGGCGACGGCAAGGGCGGCTGGGTGCTGCCGACCGCGCAGCGCCGCAAGGCCGACAGCCGGCTCGTCCTCGATGGAGGCGAGGCGTTGAGCCTCGTTCCTGAAAACACCTTCCTCTATTCGGTGTTCGACGTCGCCGATAGCGATCCCGGCTACCTGATCTACCGCGCCGAGCTCAACCGTGAGAGCACTGAAGCCGCACTGCCGGACGGTCACGCCTTCTTTGCCGTCGATGCGCTGCCCTACGAAAAGATCACCACGCACGAGCTGCGCGCCATGCTGCGCCGCTATGCGCGCGAGCGCCAGGACAAGCGCTTCGGCATCTACATGGACACCGGCGACGGCGGCCGCGTCGCCATGATCGACGGCCAGTCGCAATCGTGGACGCAGGCCGCGTCCGAATGATGATCCACGCAGGACTGACAGCATGAAAACGACGGTCGGATCGCTCGAAGGCTCACGCCAGGACCTGTTCATCGACGGCGCGTTCGTAGCGCCGAAGCAGGGGCAATATATCGACAGCTTCGACCCGACTACCGGCAAGCCCTGGTACCAGTTTGCCGAGGCCGACGCCGAGGATGTTGGGGCGGCCGTCGAGGCAGCTCGAGCCGCGTTCGTCAATCCGGCCTGGCGGCGCATGACCCAGACCGACCGCGGCAAGCTCGTCCGCCGGCTGGCGGAGCTGGTGCTGGAGCACGCCGACGAGCTCGCGCTGATCGAGACGCGCGACAATGGCAAGCTGCTCAAGGAAATGCGGGCACAGATGCGCGCCATGCCCGACAGCTACACCTATTTCGCCGGCATGGCCGACAAACTGCTCGGCGACACCATTCCCGTCAACAAGCTCGACATGCTGAATTTCAATCTGCGCGAGCCGATCGGCGTTGTCGGCATGATCACGCCGTGGAATTCGCCGCTGATGCTGCTCACCGGCACGCTGGCGCCATGCCTGGCGCTCGGCAACACGGTGGTCGTCAAGCCGTCCGAGCACGCCTCGGCTTCGACGCTCGCCCTGGCCGAGTTGATCATGGAGGCCGGGTTTCCCGCCGGCGTCGTCAACGTGGTGACCGGCACCGGCGCCGTGGCGGGCGACGCGCTGACCCGGCATCCAGGCATCGCCAAATTCGTCTTCACCGGCTCGACCGGAACCGGGCGCCGGATTGCCGCCAACGCGGCGGAGAACCTCATCCCCTGTTCGATGGAGCTCGGCGGCAAGTCACCCCATGTCGTCTTCGGCGACGTCGATATCGAGCATGCCGTCAACGGCGTCGTGTCCGGTGTCTTCGCGGCCGCGGGCCAGACCTGCGTCGCCGGCTCGCGTTGCTTTGTCGAGGCGAGCGCCTATGACCGCTTCGTCGAGGCGCTGGTCGAGCGCACCCGTCGCGTTCGGGTCGGGTTGCCGATGCAGGAGGACACCGACATCGGCCCGCTGGCGCTGTCGGCGCAGCTTGCCAAGGTGGAAACCTATGTCGCCTCGGGCGTGCGCCAGGGCGCCCGGATCGCGGCCGGCGGCAAGCGGCCGCAGGCGGACGAGCTCGCGGGCGGCTGGTATTTCGAACCGACCGTCATGACCGATGCCGACAACGGCATGGAGTTCATGCAGGAGGAGCTGTTCGGTCCCGTCGTCGGCGTCATTCCGTTCTCGTCGGAAGACGAGATGATCCGGCTCGCCAACGACACACGCTATGGGCTCGCCTCCGGCATTTGGACGCGCGATATCAACCGCGCCCTGCGCTTCGCCAGGAATGTCGAGGCCGGCACGGTCTGGATCAACACCTATCGCGCGTCCTCCTTCATGTCCGCCAATGGCGGCTTCAAGGAGAGCGGCTACGGGCGGCGCGGCGGCTTCGACGCCATGGAGGAGTTCTCGCGCTTGAAGAACGTCGTCATCGACTATTCGGGCGCCATGCAGGACCCGTTCGTCATCCGCCTTCGCTGACCATAACCCGACGCAACGACCGGGAGACCGACATGAAATTCGCCGTATCGCTGACCATGGAGCGCTTCTCGCCCGACATCCCGATGGAAAGGGTGAAGAGCAATCTGCTGGAACTCGCGCGCATGGCCGACGAGGGCGGCTTCGAGACGCTATGGACGGCGGAGCACCACACGATCGAATGCACGATCTCGCCCAATCCGCTGATGACGCTGACCTGGCTGGCCCAGCACACCGAGCAGATAAGGCTCGGCACCTCGACGCTGGTCGCGCCCTATTGGAGCCCGATCCGGCTGGCGGGCGAGGCCGCGCTTTGCGACCACCTGACCGGCGGGCGGCTGGAGTTCGGCATCGCGCGCGGTTCCTACCAGTATGAGTTCGACCGCATGGCAGGCGGCATGCCGCAGCAGGAAGGCGTCGCCTATCTGAAGGAACTGGTTCCGGCCGTGAAGAAACTGTGGGCCGAGGATTATGCCCATGACGGGCACTATTGGAAGTTTCCTTTAGCCGCCGGTGTGCCGAAGCCGCTGCAGAGGCCGCATCCGCCGGTCTGGGTCGCGGCGCGCGATCCCGGCACATTCGATTGGGCGGTCGGCATCGGCGCCTCGATCCTGTCGACGCCCTTGTCGGCGCCGGCGGCCGAGATCGCTGTGCTCGGTGAGAAATTCCGCAAGGCCGTCGCCGATCATCCGGAGGTGCCGCGTCCGCGCCTGATGATGCAGCGCCGCACCTGCGTCTACGAACGGGAACAGGATTGGGAGGTGGCGGTTGGGCATGCCATCGACTACGGCCGCGCCTTCGAGAACTTGTTCCAGAACATAGGCACTGTGAACAACGGCTTCCCCGAAGCGGTGCCCTACGAGAGCGTCAAGGGTAAGGACAACTACAATCCCGAAAACATCCGTCGCAACCTCATGTTCGGCACGCCGGACGAGGTGATCGAGAAACTGCTCGACTATGAGGCGGCGGGCGTCGATCAATATTGCCTCGGCCTCACGTTCAACCTGCCGTTCGAACTGCAGAAGAAGACGATCAAGCTGTGGGTCGACGAGGTGATGCCGATCTTTGCCGCGCGCGAGCGCGACAAGGCGCGCCAGGCAGCGAGGGCGTGACCATGGCGCGCTCGGGCCAGCTCGACGTCGAAGGCGTGCTGCTCAACTGGCGTCTCGAGGGCGAGGGCGGCGTGCCGCTGGTCTGCATCCACGGCGTCGGTTCCTATCTCGAAGCCTGGAATGGCGTGGCCGACCGGTTGAAGAACCACTTCGCGGTGCTCACCTTCGATCTGCGCGGCCATGGCCGCTCCAGCCGGGTCAAGGGCCGCTACGAGATCGACGATTTCGTCGGCGAGACGCTGGCGCTGGCCGATCATCTGGGGTTTTCGACTTTCAATCTGGCCGGGTTTTCGCTGGGTGGCCTTATCGCGCAGCGGCTTGCGCTGACGCATGCCGAGCGGCTGGAAAAACTGGTGCTTTTGTCGACCGTCGCCGGCCGTACGCCCGAGGAGCGGCAGGCGGTGCGCGGCCGGCTGGCGGCGCTGATGGCGAGCGACGCCTCGGCGCATCACGCCGCCTCGCTGTCGCGCTGGCTGACGGAGGATTTCCAGGACCGGAACCCGGAGATCATCGCCGAGCTGCGCGGGCGCGACGCCGAGAACGACCGTGACTGTTATGCCGCCGCCTACCGGGTTCTGGCCGAAACCGATTTCGGCGGCATCCTCGATCGCATCACCTGCCCGACGCTGATCGTGACCGGCGAGGACGACCAGGGCTCCAGCCCGCGCATGGCGCGGCTGATGCACGAACAGGTGCAGGGCTCCGAGCTCGCCATCCTGCCCGGGCTTCGCCATTCGATCCTGATCGAGGCACCGGCCCAAGTTGCCGCCGTGATGGGCGACTTCCTGTCGGGCGCCGGTCGGACGAAGGGAGTTGCCTCTCATGGCTGACAGCGCCGGCTTTCCCTGTGATCGGGGGAAGGGGAACGGCAAACATCCTCCGCGGCATCGGAAGACCGGAGCGGCCAGCCCGTCGCTAAATCCGCATGCTTTTTGGGGGAGCACGCCGGCCCGGCCAGCACGAAATTGCGGGTCATGACCAGACAGAAAGATCGTGACCGCATGGAACTGAACAACAACAGGGGAATAGAGACATGACATTCTGGAACAGACGACAGCTGACGATGGCCGCTATGGCGCTTGCGCTTGGCGCATATCCCGCCCACGCCGGGGCTGTGCTCGACCGCGTGACTTCAGCCGGCACGCTCAAGGTTGCGACAGACGCTAATTGGGCGCCGCAATCCTTCATGAATGCCAACAATGAGCTCGACGGTTTCGACGTCGACGTCGCCAAGGAGATCGGCAAGCATCTCGGCGTCAAAGTCGAGTTCGTCACACCCGGCTGGGACATCATCACGGCAGGCAACTGGGCGGGGCGCTGGGACATGCATGTCGGTTCAATGACGCCGACCAAGAAGCGCGCCGAGATCTTCAATTTCCCGGCAGTATACTACTACACGCCGGCGGCGGTCGCCGTGCACAAGGACAGCAAGGCCAAGACGCTTGCCGACCTCGACGGCAAGGTGGTTGGCGCCACCAGCACCTCCACCTTCGAAGCCTATGCCAAGAAGGAACTGACGCTCGACGCCGCCGGCGCGCCGCCATTCGAGTACAAGCTCAACCCGAAGGAAGTGCATTCCTACGAGAACTCGACCACCGCCTTCGACGACCTGCGCCTCGGCGACGGCGTGCGGCTGGACGCGGTGGTTTCCTCGCTTCCGTCGATCCTCGATGCGGTGAAGGCCGGCTATCCGATCAAGCAGGTGGGCGAGCCGGTGTTCTACGAGCCGCTGGCGATCGCCATCGAGCATGGCGATCCGGAACTGTCGGCCAAGATCGCCGACGCCGTGAAGGCGATGAAGGCGGACGGCACGCTGAGCAAGCTTTCGGAGAAATGGTACGGCCAGGATTATTCGAAGACGAACTAGTCCCTCCAAAGGCGGCCTGCCATTGGCGGGCCGCCGAACCGCCGGTGCTCAAATATGCTCTACCCGGATACCGTCGAGGCCGAAGTCCTCGTTCACAAGCCCTGGTTCGTGGCGACAATGTTCGGCGTCGTCCTGCTGGTGTTCATGGCCTTCAACCTGTCTGGCACCGGCTTCGCCGAACTGATGCGTCCGGTGATCGGCGAGCCCTCGACGAGCGGCCTTTACGGACGCTTCGCCATCGGCTTTGCGATTGCGGTGATCTTCACGCTGAACGTCGTGCTGATCGGTTTCGCGCCGCTTAAGTTGCAGATCGGCATCGTATGGCTCGAACTGCTGCTCCTGTTCATCGCCTTCTTCGAGACGTTTCACCTCAGCCTGCCTTTCATCCGCGAGAAGCTTCCGTTCCTGATCAGCCAGGGCGTGGTAACCACGCTCTACGTCTCGGCGATCTCCATCGTCATCGCTTCGGTCATCGCGGTGGCGGGCGCGGTCGCCAAGCTCTCCAGCAACGGTTTCGCCTACGCGATCGCCAGCTTCTACACCTCCTTCTTTCGCGGCCTGCCGCTGCTGATGCAAGTCTATCTGATCTATCTCGGGCTGCCGCAGCTCGGTTTCGTCATCAATGCCGTGCCCGCTGGCATCCTGGCGCTGTCGCTCTGCTACGGCGCCTACATGACCGAGATTTTTCGCTCCGGCATCCAGAGCATCGATCGCGGCCAGTGGGAGGCTTCGCGCTCGATGGGATTCGGCTTCGCCTTGACCATGCGCCGCATCATCCTGCCGCAGGCATTGCCGGTCATCATTCCGCCGACCGGCAACCAGTTCATCTCGATGCTGAAGGATTCCTCACTGGTCTCCGTCATCGGCGTGTGGGAGCTGATGTTCCTCGCGCGCACGCTCGGCCAGAAGACCTTCCAGCACATGGAAATGCTGATCTCGGCCGCCATGATCTACTGGGTGCTGTCGATCTGCCTCGAGCTGATCCAGTCCCGCATCGAACGGCACTATGCCAGGAGCAAGGTGCGATGAGTGTTCAAGCCATCATTGAAGCTAAGGCCGTTTCAAAATGGTACGGCCAGTTCCACGCGCTGAAGGACATCAACCTCACTGTGCACAAGGGCGAGCGCATCGTCATCTGCGGGCCGTCCGGCTCGGGCAAGTCGACATTGATCCGCTGCTTCAACCGCCTTGAAGCGCATCAGGAAGGCGACATCGTCATCAACGGTATTGCCCTGCATGGCAAGATGAACAACGTCGCTGCCGTGCGCTCCAACGTCGGCATGGTCTTCCAGCACTTCAACCTGTTCCCGCATATGACGGTGCTGATGAACTGCATGGCCGGACCGATGTGGGTCAAGGGCGTGTCCGCCGCGGAGGCACGCAAGACCGCTCTCCAGTTCCTGGAACGGGTTCGCATTCCCGAGCAGGCGAACAAGTTCCCGGTCCAGCTTTCCGGCGGCCAGCAGCAGCGCGTGGCGATCGCCCGCAGCCTGTGCATGAAACCCGATGTCATGCTGTTCGACGAGCCGACCTCAGCTCTTGACCCGGAAATGGTCTCGGAGGTGCTGGAGACGATGACCGGACTGGCCCGTGACGGCATGACCATGGTGTGCGTGACGCATGAAATGGGCTTTGCCCGCGCCGTGGCCGACCGCGTCATCTTCATGGACGCCGGACAGATCGTCGAAGAGGGCACGCCAGACGAGTTTTTCGCCCGCCCGCGGCATGCTCGGACGAAGCTGTTCCTCAGCCAGATCCTGAAGCATTAGCGACGCGCTTTAGGCAGGGTTGCGCGGTTAGAAGCGTTAGTTCCGTTATTGATTGATACTTTCGATCAGCTCCGCCAACCTGGCGCCGGCACGAGTGCTCGTAAGTCCGAGGTCGCTCACACTGCTCATGTGGTTGGCGTTCGGAAGGCTACAGATCGACACGGCCAGTTTCTGTTGGGAAAAATGTTCGGCCATTGCCTGAGCTTGGGCTTGAAATGGGAGTGTTTCCGTGGCGCCGAAAAGAATTTCGACCGCCACCGTACTGTCGAACCGATGGGTGACTGGGGAGAACCGGGCCACTTCATCGTCGGTGATCGCGATCTCTGCAGCGAGGAAGGAGTCTTGCAGCGGCTTCAAGTCATAGAGCCCTCCGAGCAGCAGCGCGGCTCTGACGCCAGACAGGCGGTCAGGATCGTTGAAGAGCATTGTCGCGATATGCGCCCCGGCAGAGTGGCCGCTAACTGTGAACTGGCCGGCGTTGCCGCCGTAGCTGGCAATATTCTGCTCTATCCAATGCCGCGCACGGCGCACCTGGTCGACAATCGTCGCCATTCTGACGGTCGGCATGAGCGCATAGTCGACAATGGCTGCTATCGCGCCGGCGGCCGTCACCGTGTCGGCGATATAGGAATAATCGCGTTTGGAAAACATGCGCCAATAGCCGCCGTGAATGAACATGTGCACCGGCAGTCCGTGCCGTTCTCCTTGCGGAAAAAACAGGTCGAGGGTTTCGGTATGCGCAGCACCGTAAGCGACGTCAGCGACCATCGGGATGTTCTGCCTCGTCTTGGCGCTGCGCTGAACGATGTCCGCGACGATCTCGTCGAACTCTGCGACGTGATCACGAATGCGGAACGGATCTTTCGGCATCTGGCTCATCAGATCGTCACGGCGATATACTTCGCTTCCATGAACTCGGCTATGCCGTGCTTCTGGCCGCCTTCACGTCCGAGCCCGCTCTGTTTGACGCCGCCGAAGGGCGCGGCGGGATCCGACATCAGGCCGCGATTGAGCGCGATCATGCCGGACTCGATCCTGGAAGCAACCCGCATGCCCTTGGCCAAGTCCCGGGTGTAGATGTAGGCGGCGAGACCGTACTCGGTGTCGTTGGCCCGAGCGATGGCCTCCGCCTCATTCTCGAATCGGCTGATGGGGGCCACCGGTCCGAAGATCTCCTCATGCGCCATTTCTGAATCCGAAGGGACGTCGGCGAGCACCGTCGGCGGATAGAAGAACCCCCTGTCCGCCGGCGCCTCGCCGCCGCACAGGACCTTGGCGCCACGCGTCACCGCGTCCTGGACAAGGCGGTCGATCTTGGCGACAGCTTTCCTGGTGATCATCGGACCACATTCCGTATCGGCCTCCGTGCCCGGGCCGACACGGAGCGCCGCCATGCGTCTGCGCAGGCCCTCGGCGAAAGCGTCATGGATGCCGGCCTGGACATAGAGCCGATTGGCCGCCGTGCAGGCCTCGCCGGCATTGCGCATCTTGGCGATCATGGCGCCGTCGAGGGCGGCTTCCAGATCGGCGTCGTCAAAGACGATGAACGGCGCGTTGCCGCCAAGCTCCATGGAACAGGAGATGACATGCTTCGCGGCCTCGGCCAGGAGCAATCGCCCGATACCGGTCGAGCCGGTGAACGACAACTTGCGCACGCGCGCATCGGCCAACATGGCCGCGGTCAGCGGTCCAGGATCGGACGTGGTGATGACGTTGACGACGCCGGGCGGCACGCCTGCCTCTTCGTAGAGCGCCGCAAGCGCATAAGCTGTCAGCGGCGTCTCGCTGGCAGGCTTCAGGATCACAGTGCAACCCGCTGCGAGCGCCGGCGCGATCTTGCGCGTCGCCATGGCGGCAGGGAAATTCCACGGCGTGATCAGAATGCAAATGCCGATGGGCTGGTAGTCAACCACGATCCGGTTTGCGCCGGACGGCGCAAGATTGTACTCGCCGCTGATGCGAACCGCTTCCTCCGCGTACCAGCGAAAGAACTCTGCCGCGTATGCGACTTCGCCGCGCGCATCGCGCAGGGTTTTGCCGTTCTCCAGGGAGATCAGCGCGGCCAAGGTCTCAGCGCGTTCGGTCATCAGCTCGAAGCAGCGCCGCAGGATCTCGGAGCGGCGACGCGGCGGGGTTCCGCGCCACGCTTCGGCCGCGGCTGCGGCCGCTTCCACCGCGTCGGCGGTGTCGCCGAGCGTCGCGTCCGGCACCGCCGCAATCACGGCTTCGGTCGAAGGGTCAACCACTTCGATGACACGGCCGTCGGACGCCGGCCGCCACTTGCCGCCGATATAGAGGCCGTGGGCGAAGGTGATGTAGTCGGACATATCTTGATCCTGGTCGAATTGGTCTTGGAGGATGTTCATGGATTTGGCTCCAGCTCACACGGTGCCCGGCGCAATCTGACCTTCGTAGGCGGCTCTGACCAGGCTGCGCATCGAGGCGATGTCGAAGGGTCGCGGATTGTTCTTGATCAGCCGGTCGATGCCCAGCGCCTGCTCGGCCGTCCAGTCGATCTTGTCCTCGGCAAGCCCTAGTTCGGCCAGCGTCACGGTGATGCCGATGGCGCGGAAAAGGCGGGCAATCTCAGCGATGGTCGCGCGGGCCAGGCTCTGGGCATCATGGCCTTGGCCGGACAGGCCAAGGGCAATGCCGATCTCGCCAATCTCCGCCGCCGCGACGGGAAGATTGTAACGCATCACATAGGGAAGCATGGTGGCGACGCCGAGCCCATGCGGGGTGTGGGTCAGCGCGCCGACCGGATACTGCACGGCGTGGGCGGCAGCGGTTCCGGCGGTGCCGAAAGCGCAGCCCGCGGCGAGCGCGCCCATCATGACGTCGGCGCGGGCCGATTCATCTGAGCCGTCGCGGCAAGCGGTTTCCAGGCTGCGGCCCAGCAGCTTGATCGCCAAAAGCGCGAAATGATCCGTCAATGCGCTCTTGCCGATGAAAACGTGTTTCTGCGGCAGGTCGGCATCGGTGCCGCGTTTTGAAGCGGTGAACGCTTCGATGGCGTGGGTCAGGGCGTCGGCACCGGCGATGGCGGTCAGCGAAGGCGGGCACGTTGCGGTCAGGTCGGGGTCGCAAAGCGCCACAGCAGCGATCAGATGCGGGCTCGAGATGCCGACTTTGAGCGTCCGGTCCGGATCGGAGATCACTGCGACCGGGGTGACTTCCGAGCCCGTGCCGGCTGTCGTCGGCACGGCGATGACGGGGAGGGTGGGTCCAGGGACCTTGAACTCACCATAATAGTCCTGGAGCTGGCCGCCGTGGCTGAGAAGCAGCGCGGCGCATTTGGCCATGTCGAGGCAACTGCCGCCACCGATGCCGATGACCATGTCCGGCTTGAACGCCTTCGCCTCGGCGACGCAGGTCGCCACGCTGTCGCGCGGCACATCGGGCAAGGTCCTGTCATAAACCAGTGTCTCGACCGAGGCGGCTTTGAAGCCGGCGAGGATCTCGACGAATTCAGCCGTCTTTGACAGGCGCTCGTCCGTGCAGATGAAGGCGCGACCGCCGTGGCGTGCCGCGATCGCGGGCAGCGCATGGCGCTGGCCTTTGCCGAACAGGATTTCGCGCGGAAGGCGCGCGGCTGCAAACAAGGTCATGGATCACGATCTTTCAAACGAAACTGATTGGCCAAGCGCCGTGTTCGTCGCCGAACCCGGCTTGGCGAGTTTCATGCGTTCAGCTTTCTTGGCGGACCGGCAGCCAACCACGGCCGCGTCCATAAAGGGTTCTAGCCCATCCGATTATATCCTCTATAAAATCGTATAGGATATAGTATTGAATTGGCCGGAGCATCGTGTTAGGGCTTTCTCCTGTCAAGAGGCAAAACGATGCAAGACCACGGTCTGACCGTCGACAACGAGGCCCGCGCGAGCGGCCGCATCCAGCGGGCCAACAGCCTGGCTGGAGATGTCTATGAGGCGATCTTCGCGCAGTTGATGTCGCTGAGGATTCCCCCGGGATCGCGGATCACCGTCGACAATCTCGTCAGGGAGTTCAACGTCTCCCACACCCCCATCCGCGAAGCCCTCGGCCGGTTGGAAGGTGAGGGGCTGGTGTTGAAGACCCATTTGATCGGCTATCGCGCCGCTCCGCAGATCACCCGGCGCCGGTTCGACGAGCTCTATGAACTGCGCCTTCTGCTCGAGCCAGCCGCCGCGGCGAAGGCCGTGGCAACCCTGGACGAGGAGCGCCTTGCGGCCTTGCAAGAGGCGGCGGGCGTGATGGCCCGGCGGGTTGGGAAGGACGAGCGTCTGCGCTATTCGAACTTTGCGCGCCAGGACGCGATCTTCCACGACAAGATCATGGAGTTCGCCCAAAACGAGCTCATCCGCGAGACGCTGAACCACCAGCACACGCACTTCCACATCTTTCGCCTGATGTATCATTCGCGCGTCACCGAAGAGGCGTTGGACGAACACGAGGCGATCCTGGCTGCCTTCGCAGCGGGCGATGCGGGCGCCGCCGCGAAGGCCATGCGAGTGCATATCGAGAATTCGCGAGACCGGCTCCTGCCAGCCTTCGAGTAACCGCACCGATGTCCATTGCCGCTCGTATCGACGAAGAATGCGTTATTGCGCCGGCAGACGGCATGCTGGTCCCTCCCGCGGTGCTGCGTGCCCAAGGGCTGTCCAAGCAATACGGCGCGGCGATGGTCCTGTCGGATGTCACGCTCGATGTCCTGCCACGTCGTCAGGAAAGTCATCGACGGCGACGCCATGACGCCGGTCGAGACGCCTTATCCGCCGGCGATGATCAAGACCGCCATCTACATGACGGTTGCCAATCTGATCGGCCAGGCGCCGGTTCGCGGTCACGTCAAGCTCGACGCGCCGCTGATCACCCAGGCCAACGCCAGGGAGTATTACTTCCCCGATTCTCCGTTCCGAGGACCGCCGTCGCAATCCTTGGCGAGGCGCGCTCACGCCTCGCCATCTCAATCGAAGAGGAAAAATCATGCCAGCCAAGAAAATCCTGATGCTGACCGGTGAGTTCACAGAGGAATACGAAATCTTCGTCTATCAACAGGCCATGGAAGCGGTCGGCCACACGGTCCACGTCGTCTGCCCCGACAAGAATGCCGGCGACGTGATCAAAACCTCGCTGCACGACTTCGAAGGCGACCAGACCTACACCGAAAAGCTCGGCCACTACGCGCTGATCAACAAGACGTTCGCCGACGCCGAAAAGCAGCTCGATCAATACGACGCCGTCTATTGCGCCGGCGGCCGCGGCCCGGAATACATCCGCACCGACAAGCGGGTTCAGGCCATGGTGCGCCATTTCCACGAGACCAAAAAGCCGATCTTCACCATCTGCCACGGCGTGCAGATCCTGATCGCGGTCGACGGCGTGGTGCGCGGCAAGAAGGTCGGCGCGTTGGCGGCCTGCGAGCCGGAAGTGACGCTTGCCGGCGGTACTTACATCGATCTGTCGCCAACTGAGGCCTATGTCGACGGCACTATGGTTTCGGCGAAAGGCTGGACCGCTCTTGCCGCATTCATCCGCGAGTGCCTGAAGGTGCTCGGCACGGAAATCCGGCACAGCTAATGCATGTCGCGCAAAAGTGACCTCGGTTTTGCGGCAACGACATGCATCAAACAAAGGACCTAAAGCGCGTCGCCTGAATCCGTTTCTGCGCGACGCGCTTTAGACCAGCATCAGGCCGGCGCCCGTTGGCGCCGGCCTCGCTAGCTCGGCATATTCCTGGAGTTACGCCAGGCCTCATACTCCCCGCGGGCATCGTCATGCAGCGGATAGTAGCGCTGCAAAGGTGCGCCCTGCATCAGCTTCTCGCGGGAAAACTCCTCCCAGTCGTGATGCTTCTTCGCTTCCTCGATGACCTTGGCAGCCATTGCGACGGGAACCACCACCGCACCGTCATCGTCGGCGACAATGATGTCGCCGGGAATGACCGTGACACCGCCGCAAGCAATCGGAACGTTGACGGCATTGGGATAGATGCTGGTCTGCACATGATAGTTGGGCGTCCAGCCGCGCAGCCATAAAGGCAGATCGAGCTTCTCGACATTGGGTCGGTCGCGCATGCATCCGTCGATGACGATGCCCGCGCCGCCTCTACCCTTGAAATAGGTCGACATCATATCGCCGAAGACGCCCGACCTCATGTCGCCGCGAGCGTCGACCACGACCACGTCGCCTTCCTGTGCATGGTAAAGCACGTGCCGATGCAACTGCGTTTCCGGATCGGCATATTCTCCTTCGTTGAAGAGGTCCGGACGCTGCGGCAGGAATTGCAGCGTCAGCGCCGGCCCGACGATCGATTTGCCATGGTTTTGCGCCACCGGACCGACCATGTGCGGACTGCGGAAGCCCATGTGGCCGAGCGTGCCGGCAACCGTCGCGGCGCCGATCTCCCGCAGCGCGTCGATCAGGTCCCTGGGCGGCCGGGTTATGTCGGGGGTATGCGTCATGATGGACTCCGATTGGAATGGAACTACCAGTTGGTGACGGAACCGTCGCGGCGCCTGAGATGCGGCGCTTCCCAGAAACTGAAACTCTGCGCCTGGATCGCTGCCTCGTTGACCTCGACACCAAGCCCCGGCAAATCGCCGACCGGATAATCGGTGCCGTCGAGCCGCGGCTGCACGGGGAAAAAGTCGGAATTGTCGAAGCCCAGCTTCCTTTCGGGCGCCCTGGTTTCGAGCCAGGCGAAGTTGGGCACCGCCGCGCCGAGATGGATAGTCGCGGCCGTGCATACCGGACCAAGCGGATTGTGCGGCATCAAGTCGACATAATGCGCCTCGCTCCAGCCGGCGACTTTCATCGCTTCGGTGAGCCCGCCGACATTGCAGACATCGAGCCGATTGAACTGGTGGATGCCGCGCTCGATATAGGGCAGGAACTGCCACTTGCTGGCAAATTCCTCGCCGATGGCAAAGGGGATGTCCGTCATCCTGCGCAGGGATTCGTAGGCCTCCGGTGTCTCGTCCCGGATCGGCTCCTCGAGGAAATCAAGCACGCCGCGGTCGAGCTTGCTGCAGAAGCTCGCCGCTTCGGCCACCGACAGCCGATGATGATAGTCGATGCCGAGGACGACCTCGTCGCCAAGCGCCTCGCGCGCCTTGTTCAGCATGTTCGCCGTAGTACCAATCGACTCGCGCGGCTCGAAGATGTCCTTGCTGCTTTGCCCTGCGGGAAAGAAGCGGATCGCCTGCCATCCTTGCGAGCGAAGCTCACGAGCTCGTTCGATGGCCGCGTCGCCCTCGGCCTCGTCTCCGGTCGAGGCGAAGGTGGGAATGCGGTCGCGCTGCTTGCCGCCGAGCAGCTCATAGACCGGTACTCCCAGCGCCTTGCCCTTGATGTCATGCAGGGCGATGTCAATGGCGGAAATCGCCGCTTGCAGGACCCGCCCGCCTTCGAAGTACTGGCTGCGATAGAGCTCCTGCCAGATCCGGCCGATCTGCATGGCGTCGCGGCCGATGAGAAACTCGCGATAATGCTCGACCGCGCCTGCGACGGCCTTCTCGCGGCCGCTCAAGCCGCTCTCGCCCCAGCCCGAGATGTCGTGGTCGGTCTCGACCTTGACCAGCATCTGGTTGCGCGTTCCGACCCACACCGGGTAGGGCTTGATCGCAGTGATTTTAAGCTTCGCAGTCATTCCTACCCACGTTCCGCGCGCGTCCCATCTTTCAGTCGGCCCCGTATCCGTCACCCGGATCTCAGTCGGATTTGAGGGCCATTTCGGTTTCGCCATCGAACAGATGCACCCGCTCCTGGTCGAACTCGAGCCAGATCCGCTCATCAGGCGCGACGGCAACGCTCGGCGGCACGCTGACATTGACGATCGCGCCGGACAGGAATGCCTGCACGAAGGTGACGTCTCCGGTCGGTTCCACCGTATAGGCCTTGGCCGGGATGGCGCCCGGCACCGCGCTCTTGTGCAGCTTGATCGTCGAGTGGCGCGCACCGAGCACGATCTTCCTGGTGGTCGCGTTCTGGACCTTGCGGGCGTTGCGTTGCGACAGCTGGAGGGTCCAGCCTTCCGCGCTTGTGAGGACGGCGTCGCCGTTAGCCGCGGATGCCTCCAGCGGAATTAGGCTCATCGCCGGGCTGCCGACGAAGCTTGCCACGAACATGTTGACGGGATGCGCGAAAACCTGCGCCGGTGAATCATATTGCTGCAGATAGCCGCCATTCATCACCGCCATCCTGTCGGCCATGGTCACGGCCTCGAGCTGGTCGTGCGTCACATAAACGATCGTTGCCTTCAGGTCCTGATGGAACCGCTTGATCTCGGACCGCATCTGCACGCGCAGCTTTGCGTCGAGATTGGAGAGCGGCTCGTCCATTAAAAACACCGCCGGATCTCGAACGAGGGCGCGACCGAGCGCCACGCGCTGCTGTTGCCCGCCGGAAAGCTCGCGTGGCTTGCGCTCGAGCAGCTGGGTCATATCGAGCACCCGCGCCGCCTCCCTGACCTTCCTGTCGATCTCGTCCTTGGGCAACTTGCGCATCTGCAGCGGGAAGGCGAGGTTCATATAAACCGACTTCTGCGGATAGAGCGCGTAGTTCTGGAACACCATGGCAATGTCCCGGTCCTTGGGGTCGAGGTCATTGACCACCCGGTCGCCGATGAATATGTCGCCCGATGTGACAGAGGTCAGGCCCGCGACCAGATTGAGCGTGGTTGTCTTGCCGCAGCCTGAAGGACCGACGAGCGCAATGAACTCGCCGTCATTGACCGTCAGCGAGACGTTGTTGACGGCTTTGAAGCTGCCATAGGTCTTGACGAGATCTTTGAGGACCACATGGGCCATCGGCAGCTCCTAGTGCTTCACGGCGCCTTCCGTGAGGGCGCGCACAAAATATCGTTGCAGGAGGAGGAACAGCACCACGACGGGCACGCTCATCATGAAGCTGGCGGCCATCAGGCCCGGAAAATCGGTCGTGTTCTCCGAGAAGAAGCGCTGGATACCGACGGGCAGCGTCAACTGCTCGTTCTTGGAGAGGAAGGTATAGGCGTAGATGTATTCGTTCCACGCGCCGATGAAGGAATAGATCGCGGTCGCGATGATGCCCGGCGTCGAGAGCGGCATCACAATCAGGACGAAGGCTTGGAACCGCGTTGCGCCATCGATGCGCGCCGCCTGCTCGAGCTGCACGGGAATGTTGTCGTAAAATCCCTTGAGCAACCAGATCGCGAGCGGCAGGCCGAAGGTTAGGTAGGTGAGAACAAGCGAGCCGTGCGTGTTCACCAGTCCGATCGCGCGCATCAGGATGAAGAGCGGCACGAGAAAGATCACCGCCGGGAACATGTTGCGCAACAGGACGGCGAAGAACAGGAAGTTCCGGCCCGGGAAGGTGAAGCGCGAGAACGCATAGGCCGCAGGCACCGCAACGATGACCGAGAGGATGGTTGTGGCGGTCGAGACGATGAGACTGTTCCAGAAGAAGCGGAGGAAATCCTGGCCGACGCTGTTCTGCGGATCGAGCAGTTTCTGGTAGCTAGCGAGGGTAGGTTGGTCAGGCCACCATTGCGGCGGAAATTGCATTGCCGCGAAGCCCGACTTGATCGAGGTGAGCAGCATCCAGATCATCGGCAAGGCGGTGTAAAGCAGCATAAACACCAGGAAGGCGCGCCCGCCCCATCGCCATCCGTCGAAGCGCATGCGACGAACGGGCTGCGCTCGAAAGGCGGTCTCGGAAACCGTGCTCATGCGCCGCCATCCTTCCGCTCGTTGCCGCTGAGCGCGCGGACATAAAAGTAGCCAAGCGTCATCAGGATGATGAACAGAAGCACCGAATAGGCCGATGCCACGCCCCACCGCTGGCGGCCGAAGGCGAGCTCGTAGATATGGGTGATCCAGATATGCGACGCGTTCGACGGACCGCCGCCGGTCATGATCCAGGGGATGATGAAGGAGTTGAAATTGGCGACCGCGAGCAGCAGGATCGTCACCGTCGAGACATTGCGCAAATGCGGGAAGGTGACGTGCCAGAAGCGTTGCCACGCGTTGGCGCCGTCGACTTTGGCGGCGCGCAGCAACTGCTCGGGAACCGTCTGCAGACCGGCCGTCATCATGATCATGGCGAAGGGGAACTCGCGCCAGATGTTGACGACGATAAGCGAGGGCAGCACCGTTGAGACGCTGTCGATGAAATTCGGCGGCCGATCAGCCCACCCGAGCTCGACCAGGACCGCGCCGATGATCCCGAAATCCGAATGGTAGATCCACTTCCAGATATAGGATGCGGCGACCGCGCTTATGACCCAGGGAATGATCAGGATGGCGCGCAGGACGCCGCGGCCGAGAAAGTCGCGGTGGAGCGCCAGCGCGGCGGCAAACCCCAGGACAAATGAGATCAAGGTGGACCCTATCGTCCAGATCAGGGTGTTGAAGGTGACCTGCCAAAAGACCTCGCTGGTCAGGATCGCCGTGTAGTTGTTGAAACCGACGAAGATCTTGTCGCGCAGCTGCAGGCCGGGCGGCGTGTTGAAGAAGGACAGCTCGATCGTGTAGTAGATCGGATAGGCAATGACGACGAGCATCACGACGATCGCCGGCAGCACATAGGCGTAGTCGGCGCGATGCTGCCAGACCTGGCGCAGCATGCCGGATCCACCGGGTTGCAATCCTGGGCGAGCCTCGGCCTTCCCGGTCACGATCGTCACTGTGGCGTGCCCTTGTTTTCAGGAATGGGCCGGCTGCGCCCTGCGCGCGCAACCGGTCGGATCTCAGGTCAGGCCTGGGCTACAGTCCGCCGCCCATCAGGTCTTTCACCTTCTTGGCCGCGTCGTCCGCCGCCTGGTCGACGGTCATAGCGCCGGTCAGGGCATTCTGCAGCATGTCCGGGACGATGATATTCATGATCTCGGGCGACTGCGGCAGCGCCGGGAAGGGGATGCCGTATGGCAGCATCGAGGTCGTGACGTCGAGGAACTTGATGCTGTCCAGACGTTCCTTCATCCATTTGGTCTTGAAGCCGTTGAGGTTGCCGGGGTTCGAACCGGCATAGGCCATCTTCAGCGACCATTCGGGGCTCGTCCACATGCAGATGATGGCCTTTGCGGCCGGCTCGTCCACCTTGCCGCCCTCGACATATTCCGGCTTGAGGATGTGGATGTTCGAACCGCCGAACACGACGGCGCGCTTGCCGTCCGGGCCGGTCGGGATCAGGCCGTAGCGCATGTTGTCGATGACGGTCTGCGCCTTGTCCTTGTCGGTGCCCGTCGCCTTCTTCTGCAGGTCGAGCATGACGTTGTAGTCGGACGGGTGCGAGATCATCATGCCGAGCTGGCCAGCGAGGAACAGCGGCTGGTTGTCGGCCTGCTGGTTGGTGAGCGCCGAAACCGGAACCGATTTGTCGCGAACATACATGTCGTAGGAAGCCTGCAGCGCCGCCTTGCTCTGCGGGCTGTTGAGCTCGATGTCCTTGTAGGTGGGGTTCGCGGTGGCTTCGTCGAAGACGCCGCCGCCATAGGCCCACAGCTGCGGCATGAAGCGGTAGGGCGTGTTGCCGGCATTCTTGCGCGCCACGAGGCCGTAGCCTGCAATGCCGAGCTTGTCGTGGATCTGCTTGGAATATTTGACGACGTCGTCCCAGGTTGCCGGGGGCTTGTTCGGATCGAGGCCCGCACGCTTGAAGATGTCGGCGTTCCAGATGAAAGCCATCGTCTCGTTGTTGGTCGGAATGCCGTAGGTCACGCCGTCCCAGGTGACCGCCTTCATGGCGCCGGGCCAGAAATCCTCGGTCGAATAGCCGACGTCCTCGGGCTTGAGCGGCTGCAGATAGCCCTTCGAGGCGAACTCGGTTCCGCCCAGGATCTGCAGGCGGACCGCCATCGGCGCGGCATTGCCAAGGAGCGCGGTGCGGAACTTGTCGAGCAGGTCGTTGTAGGTGAGGGCCTGTTCCTCGAGCTGGATGTTCGGGTAGGTCTTGCGGAAGGTAGCGAAGAAATCCTTGTAGTACTGGCGCAGGAGGTCGGGGTCGCCCTCGAACACGCCCTGGTACCAGAATGTCAGTCGCCCCTTGTAGTCGAGCGGGGTGACCTTGGCGCAATCGCCCGCCGTGTCAAAATCCTGCGTGCCGGCAATCGAACGCACATATTCCGGCGACCACTTGCTCAGGTCGACCGGCGGCGCGGCAAGCGCCGAAGCGGACATCAACGATATCGTCAAAGCAGTGGAGACAGCGCCGCGCAAAACGGCACCGCCGACTGTGATCCTCCTCATAAGTCTCCTCCAGGTTCTCCCATGCCGCTCTGCGTCGAGGCAAGCGGTCCTTGGTCGTTCGATCGTCGGGATATTCCTCCGCCCTAATGTATCCCTTCGATCACTTTATACGTTTTCAGATCGCAGAATAGCTGTCAACGCAACAAATCGTACATTGTTTGTCGAAGATGTGCATGATATCGGTCAGATCGTGTATTGGACTAAGGGGGACGGCCTTGGCGGAAACGAGCGATTTCAAAGCAGAGCCACCCGAGGGGATTGACGCTCTCGGGGCATCAAGCGAGGGCGCCTCGCTTTACGAGCAGATAAGGGAAGACATCATCGAGGGACGGCTGGCTGCCAACGAGCGGCTCGTGGTCACCGATCTCGCCCGCCGTCACGGCACCTCGACCAACCCCGTGCGCGAGGCGCTTCAGCTGTTGCGCGGCGAGGGCTTCGTCACCTTCATTCCCAACCGGGGTGCGCGCGTCCGACCCATAGATCAGGATTTCGTGCGCGATATCTACGAGATCGGCGTTCTCATCGAGCCCGCCCTGACGCGCTGGTTTGTGGGAATGGCGACCGAGGAGGACATCGCCGAGCTCGAACGTCTCCAGGGCCTGATCGAAGAGAACAACTTCGCTGATCCGTTGAGGCACAGCGAGCTGGATACCGCTTTCCATACCGTGATGTACCAGCGGCACTACAACCGCCACGCCGCCGAGCTCTGGTGGAAGCATCGCGAGGTGCTGCGGGCAGTCAGCCGGCGTTTCAATTTCACGCTTGCCCGTCGCGCCGCGATCATCCGCGAGCACCGCGAACTCATCGCGCTCGTGAAATCGGGAGAGGCCGACAAGGCGGCCGAGCTCATTGCTCGCCATGTCGAGGGTTCCGGCCGACATGTCTTGGAACATATGCGCGCGCGCAGCGCCGCCCGGGCGGGGTAGCGCATCCGCAACATCGTCAGCCTGGCCATTTCAGAGAGGATAGTTCAGATGAAAATCACGAGCATTCGGCCATGGCTGATCAAGTCCGATGCGTCTTATTGGGGCGAGTATCTGTTCGTCGAGGTGACGACCGACGAGGGAGTGAGCGGCTGGGGCGAGATCACCACCACGACGAAGCTCGCCAACCGCGCGCTGTGCACGATCCTGCGCCAGATCGGGCTAGCCGTCGCAGGCGAGGATCCGGCGCGCATCGAGCATCTGTGGCACAAGATCTTCCGCAGCTTCACCTATATGGGCAGTCGCGGCGCCGCGGTCGAATGCGTCAGCGCCATCGACATTGCGCTTTGGGACATCCGCGGCAAAGTCCTCGGCAAGCCGATCTACGAGTTGCTGGGCGGCCCGGTACGCGATGAGATCGCTCTTTACACCCATCCCAACCAGGCCAAGTTCACCGGCAAGGAGGCCGTGGTCCGCGAAATCCAGGACATCGTCGAGTCAGGGCACACCGGGCTCAAATTCGATCCGTTTCCCCACCAAGGCCCCAGCGTCGACGGCGTGGCCCGCGAAAGGCGCGACGGCTACCTCGACGGCGGCATGACCCGCAAGGACGAGCGCGAAGCCGCCGAGCTCACGGCCCTGATCCGCGAGACGGCAGGGCCCGATGTCGACATTCTCATCGACGCGCATGGCCGCTTCGATGTTCCGACCGCCATCCGCCTCTGCCGCAGCCTCGAAGAGGCGGGCCAGATCGACTGGTTCGAGGAGCCGTGCCCGCCCGAAAGCCTCAATGCCCTCAAGCAGGTGCGCGACAAGGTCAGCGCCCCCATCTCCTGGGGCGAGCGCGGCCACACCAAGTGGGATTTCGTGCCGGTGCTCGAGGGCAAGCTCGCCGACTACATCATGCCGGACGTCACCTGGACCGGCGGCATCACCGAGCTCAAGAAGATTTCCGCCCTGTGCGAAGCCTACTACGTGCCGGTCTCGCCGCATGACGCCGCCGGACCGATCAACGTGGTCGCGGGGGCGCAGGTGATGATGACGGTTCCCAATTTCTACAAGCTCGAAACCTCGGAGTGGGACCTCTCCAAATACGATCACCTCATCGACAAACCGCTCGATGTTTCGAACGGCAACCTCAAGCTGACATCGAAGCCTGGCCTCGGCGTCGAGATGAACCGTGACTATTTGCAGGCCCACGAGATCGAGCTGGGCTAGCGGCGTTCCAAGTCGGCAAGGGCGGGGCATAAACCCTATCGACCAGAACGAGGATAAGTCATGCCAAAGACCGGCGGAGCCGATGAGGCCCTCAATCGGGTGAACACGAATTCCAATCCGTCCGAGCTGCGCATCACCGACATGCGGGTGGCCGAGATCGTCGGCGCGCCATTCACCTCGGCGCTTCTCAAAATCTACACCAACCAGGGCATCGTCGGGCTTGGCGAGGTGCGCGATGGCGCCAGCGCCACCTTTGCGCTGATGCTGAAGAGCCGGCTGCTCGGTGAGAACCCATGCGACATCGACCGTCTGTTTCGCCGCATCAAACAGTTCGGCGGCCATGGGCGGCAGGGCGGCGGCGTGTCAGCGGTCGAGATCGCGCTCTGGGATCTCGCCGGCAAGGCCTATGGCGTGCCGATCTACCAGATGCTCGGCGGCAAGTTTCGCGATCACGTGCGCGTCTATTGCGACACCGACGCCGAGAAGCCGAGCGGCACCGAGACCGGCAAGCGCCTCAAGGCGCGCATGGAGCGCGGCTTCACCTTCCTCAAAATGGACCTCGGCTTGATGCAGATCGCCCATGTCCCGGGCGCGGTTGTCGCGCCCGCCGGCGTGCTCGAAGAGCTTCGCGGCAATCCGCGCGGCCGCGGCGGCTCGTTGGAGGAACGCAAGGCCCGCAATCTCGCCTACGATGCGCAGAATGTGCAGCATCCGTTCACGGGCCTGCATTTCACCGAAAAGGGCATCGACCTGCTCGAGCAGTATATCCACGAGGTTCGCGAGGTCATCGGCTACGAGATCCCTTTAGCCATTGACCATGTCGGCCACATCTCGCTGCAGGACGGGATCCGCCTGTCGCGCCGCATCGAAAAATATGTCCCCGCATGGCTCGAGGACGTCATTCCCTGGCAGTACACCGCGCAATACCGGCAGCTGCAGCAGGCGACCTCGGTGCCGATCTGCACCGGCGAGGATATCTATCTCAAGGAGGGCTTCGAGCCGCTGCTTGCGAGCGGTGGCCTCTCCATTATCCACCCGGACCTGCTCACCAGCGGCGGCATCCTCGAGACCAAGAAGATCGGCGACATGGCGCAGGACCACGGCGTCGCCATGGCCATCCACATGGCCGAAAGTCCGATCGCCGCGATGGCTGCGGCCCATGTCGCGACCGCGACCGAGAACTTCATGGCGCTCGAATACCATTCCGTCGATGTCGACTGGTGGGACGATATCGTCACCGGCCTTCCCAAGCCGCTCGTCAAGGACGGCTTCATCACCGTTCCGGACAAGCCGGGCCTGGGGATCGACGACGTCGTCGACGAGGTGATCAGCCAGCATCTGCAGCCCGGTGTCACGGGGATATGGCAATCCACCGAGCATTGGGACAATGAATATAGCTGGGACCGGACCTGGAGTTAGCCCGGCCCCCTGCCTCATTCCCCAAGATTTAGAGGGCCAACGACCGACCATTGGTATCGACCTCTCCCAAGGGAGAGGCGAAGAAAGAAACGGACGAAACCATGATCTACGAGCTGCGTATTTATGACTGCCTGCCGGGCAGGCTGCCGGCTTTGCTCAAGCGCTTTTCCGAACAAACGCTGGCCATCTGGGAGAGGCATGGCATCCGCCAGGCCGGGTTTTTCACCACGGCGATCGGCGAAAACAGCAATCGCCTCACCTATTTCCTCGCCTGGGAATCGATGGCCGAGCGTGAGGCGAAATGGGCGGCTTTCGTCGCCGATCCGGCATGGCACAGGGCCGTGGACGAGTCTCAGCGCGACGGGCAGATCATCGCCAATATCAGCAGCCAGCTGCTCACGCCGACAGCTTTCTCGTCTGTGAAATAGGACTGCGCCATGAAGATCACCGACCTGCGCTGCGCTGTCATCGGCAAGCACCCGATCGTCCGCGTCGTGACCGACGAGGGGCTCTATGGGCTGGGCGAAGTCGAATACACAAAGACCTACCTGAAACCCTTCGTGCTGCACTTCCGCGAGGCGCTGATCGGCGAGGACCCGACCGATGTCGAGCGGGTAATGCTGAAGATCCGCCAGCGCGGCTCGTTCAAGCCCTATGGCGCGGCGGTGAGCGCTATCGAGCACGCGCTGTGGGACATTGCCGGCAAGGCCGCGGGCGTGCCCGTCTACAAACTGCTTGGCGGCAAGGTGCGCGACAAGGTGCGCGTCTACAACGGCTCGATCCGCCGCAAGCGCACGGGCGACCGGCCGGAGGATTATGCCGCCGACGTCAAATGGATGATGGAGCAGCCGCAGAACTTCTTCATGGTCAAGCAGGGCATCTCGTTCCACTCCAACATGAAGGACAGCGTCGATGGCTTCCATTACGGCGTGACGCAGAAGAAGGCCGGCTATCACGGCGCCATGGACCAAGGCGTGATCAGCGAGCGCGGTTTCAACCACATGCTCGACTGCGTGATCGCGATGAAGGAGGTGCTGGGCGACAAGGTCAGCCTGGCGCTCGACTGCGGCCCGGGCTGGATGCTGCCCGATGCGATCAAATTCGCCCGCGCCGTCGAAAAGTACAATTTGATGTGGCTCGAGGATATGCTGACCGGCGACTATGTGCCGTGGGTCAATCCGCAGGCCTATCGCGAGCTCACCACCTCCACCTCGACGCCGATCCATACCGGCGAGCAGATCTACCTGCGGCATAATTTCAAGGAGCTGATCGAGACGCAGGCGGTGCGCGTCATCGGCCCCGATCCGGCCGATATTGGTGGCATCGCTGAGCTCAAATGGGTCGCCGAGCACGCCTATATGCATTCGATCCTGATGGCGCCGCACGGCACGGCGAACGGCCTGCTCGGCCTCGGCGCGCTGATCAACGTCTGCGCCACCTTGCCGGCCAACTACATCGCGTTCGAATATCCGAGCGCCTCCGACCCTTGGTGGGAGGATCTGGTCATCGGTCTGCCGAAGCAGATCGTGAAGGACAGCATGGTGGACCTCTTGGAAGCGCCGGGGCTCGGTCTCGATATCGACGCCGAAGCCGCCCGGAAGTATCTCAAGGAAGAGGACGCGGGCTTCTTCGACTGAGCCCCGCTTGCTTCGCCAGCCTACGCCAACGCTTCACTGTCGCGGCTCGATCGGGCGACGTCGACTGCGATGTTTCCCGCAAGCGGACATTTTCATTGCGACTGGTGGCGATTGAGATAGCGCTCCAGCAGACGCACTAAGGTGATCAGTAGAAGATTGATCGCCAGGTAGAACACTCCGGCGATGGCAAATATCTCGAACACTGCGAAGGTCTGGCTCATCAACCGCTTCGCGTAGCCAGTGACTTCCAGGACCGTAATTGTGGAAGCAAGGCTGGTGCCCTTCAGCGTCAGGACCAGTTCGTTGCCATAAGCAGGCAACGCCTGGCGGATCGCGAGGGGAAACTCGATGCGGCGGAAGCGCAAGGCGCGCGACATGCCGCAGGCCTGCGCTGCCTCGACCAGACCCGTCGGCACCGACAGCAAGCCGCCGCGCAGGATCTCCGACGTGTAGGCGGCCGTGTTGAGTGCCAGCGCCAGCACCGCGCAGCGCGCGCCGTCGCTGACCACCCACCACAGTGCCGCGTTGTCCTTGACGAAGGAGAGTTGGCCGAGGCCATAATAGAACAGGAAGATCTGCACCAGCAGCGGCGTGCCGCGAAAGACCGTGCTGTAGCCTTTGGCAAAACCGGAAACGAGCCTGTTCGACGACAGGCGCATCATGGCGAGCCCCAGGCCGAGGTTGAAGCCGATCAGCACCGACAGGACGGTGAGGATCGCGGTGACCTTCAGCCCTTTCAACAGCACCGGAACCGCCTGCTGGATGAGTTCGAGGTCCATCGGATCACTTCCTTGCGCGAAGCCTGAGCATGCGTTCGGCCTGGTCGACGCCGGCCTGGCTAATCAGTGTGATCGCGAGATACACCACCGCCGCGATGAGATAAAAGATGAAGGGATGGCGGGTTGTGTTGGAGCCGATGAAGGCCGTTCGCATCAACTCTTGAAGGCCGACCACCGAGACGAGGGCTGTGTCCTTGATGGTGACCTGCCAGACATTGTTCATCCCTGGGATTGCGATGCGCAGCATCTGCGGCAGGATGATACGGCGAAAGATGCGGACGCCGGGGATGCCCAGCGCCCGGGCCGCCTCGATCTGACCTTGCGGGATGGCGGCGAGCGCGCCGCGCACCACTTCGGTGGAATAGGCCCCCGAGATCGAGCCGATGGCGATGACCGCGATGACGAAAGCATAGCCGCTGTCGGCAAGGCCGGCATAGCCGAAGGCCGTCGCCACCCGCGTCACAAACTCGACCGAACCGAAGAACAGCAGGTAGATGATGAGCAATTCGGGTACACCGCGAACCAGCGCCGTGTAGCCGTCCACGACATACGTCAGCGGACGCACGCGCCCCCATTTGATCAGGCCGCAGATCACGCCGACGACGAAGCCACCCACCATGGCGGCAATAGCCACGGCAATGGTGATTGCCGCGCCGCGCATGATGGCGCTGACCCAGCCACCTTCCCACACCTGCCAAAGACCAAATTCCATTGCGTGGCCCAAGCGTTCCGATGCCAATTTCGCCCGGACGGCGACATTGCCGCCTCCGGACCTAGTCGAGGCGACCGTCCTCGCTTCGCGGACGGTCGCCTCGGGGTGCTTATTTGCAGGGGCGAGAAATGTCGGACTTGAACCACTTCTCGCTCGCCTTGCCGACCGAACCATCGGCAATCAGCTCGCACAGCGCCTTGTCGATGTCGGCTTTCAGCGCGGTGTTGTCCTGCGCGATACCAACACCGATGCCTTCACCCAGCGACGGATCGAAGCTGCTCTTGATCTTCACGTCGACGAACTGGAAGTTCTTGCCATCCGGCTTGTCGAGGAAGTCCTGCAGCGCCGAAGCGTCGGCGAAGGCAGCGTCGATGCGGCCGGACGCGAGGTCGATCTGCATCTGGTCGAGGGTGTCGTAGGTCCTGAGATCGGCATTGGGCGCGCGCTTCTCGAGGAAATGCGCATGGGTGGTGCCGGCTTGCACGCCAACCTTCTTGCCGTCGAGCGACTTGAGCAGCGTGTCGATGTCCTTGATGCCGGCGAGGTCGGAACCCTTCGGCGCCACGAACATGTTGGCGAGCTCAGCGTAACCGACGCTGAAGTTGATTTCCTTCTTGCGCTCGGCGGTGATCGACATGCCCGAGATGATGACGTCGAAGCGCTTTGCCTTCAGCGCCGGGATCAGGCCGTCGAAGGCCTGCACGACGAAGTGGCACTTCTTGTTGAGCTTGGCGCACAACAAGGCGCCGACATCGGCATCGAAGCCCGTGACGTTGCCGGAGGCATCGGCCATGCTCCAAGGCGGATAGGCGCCCTCGGTGCCGATCGCGAGTTCGTCTCCGGCGTAAGAGCTGCTCATTCCCACCGCGAGGAAGGCGAGCAGTGACAAGATTTTCAGTTTCATTGAGTTCCCCATGGTTGGCGTTTGTGGGTGTGCATCGGGCTTACGCCCTGTTGCTTCTTGATTGCGCCACGGTCAGAGCGTCCGAGCCAGGAACTGGCGCAGGCGTTCCGAGCGCGGATTGGCGAACAGCTCCGCCGGCGCTCCCTCCTCCTCCACCTTGCCGCGATGGAGAAAGAGGATCTTGTGCGACACCTCGCGCGCGAACTGCATCTCGTGCGTCACGAGGATCATGGTGTTGCCCTCCTCGGCGAGCTGGCGGATGACGCGCAAGACCTCACCGACCAGTTCGGGATCGAGCGCGGACGTGGGCTCATCAAGCAGGATCACCTTGGGCCGCATGGCGAGCGTGCGGGCGATCGCCGCGCGCTGCTGCTGGCCTCCAGACAGCTGGCCGGGATATTGGGCGTGCTTGTCGGACAGCCCGACCTTTTTCAGCAGCGCATGGGCGTATTCGACGGACTCTTCACGGCGCTCCTTCAACACGTGAACGGGCGCCTCGATGATGTTTTCGAGCACCGTCAAGTGCGGCCACAGGTTGAAGCTCTGGAACACCATGCCGACGCGGGCGCGGATGCGCTCCACCTGCCGCATGTCGGCTGGATGAGAGCGTCCGTCCGCGGTCTTCTTCATCCTGATCTCTTCGCCGTCGACGATGATGCGGCCGCCGTTGGGCTGCTCAAGCATGTTGATGCAGCGCAGGAAGGTGCTCTTGCCGGAACCGGACGAACCGATCATCGACACCACCTCGCCCGCGCTGGCCGAGAGGTTGACGCCGCTCAGCACCTCGACCTGACCAAAGCTCTTGTGGAGGTCGAGTATCTCGACGGCCGGCCTAAGCCGCACGGCGACGGCCGCGGGATGTGGCTGGGCGATGCTGGTCACGGCGAATGGCGCGGCCGTTCGCGGCTTGTCGTCGATGGCGGCGTCCACCGCCTTGAGATCGGCGAAGGCGCGATCGAAATAGCGTAGGCTCGTTGCCAGCGAGTTCCACTGCCAGTCGGCATCCTCGGGGATGAAGGCGGCGCGCAAGGTAGCCCTTATGCGCTGTCCGAGCGGGGAATCGACCTTGCCGTAGAGATGCAGCCAGTTGTCGGCCTGCACCGCGTCCATGACCGTGGCGCCGTCCAGCGTGCCGCACTCGACGACCAGCGGCAGCACGCGCGCGTCGGGCAGCGCCTTGCGAACGGCCGCCGAGACATAGCCTGTCGCTGTCGCGGCGATACCGGTGTCCGTCTTGGCGTCCCTGCCGGTCAGCACCACCGAGAGCGCCGGGCCGAACACGGATTTGCCCCATGCCAGGCCGTCATGCTCGCTTTCGGCGACCGACAGCAGCGCGGGATAGCCATAGGGGCCAGCTCCGGTGTGCATGTCGAAGACCAGGACGTGACGCGCCTGCGCGGCGAATGTGGCCAGAATGTCGTTGAGCGTGCGGTTCGACCAGACGGGTCCCGCACCGCCGTAGAATAGACCGTCAGGAAACTGGTACTGACCGGCCTCCACGATCGGCGCGATACCGGCATGGCCGCCGAGCCGCTTCCTTGCTGCGTCCAGTGCCTCGTCGGCCCGGATGCGGTCGGGGCCTTCCCATTCATGGCAGACCAGCGCCGCATGTAGATCTGCGTATTTCTCGTTCTTCGGCGCCGCGGCCTGCCAGTCGATGAAATTGCGGTTGAGGTCGACATTGTCCTCGTTGACGCGGCGCGACCAGGCCGTGCCCCAGGGGTTGATGAGGTGAATGGCGAGGATTGCCGTATCGTCCGGCAGCCGCCACGGCGCATTCTCCTCCAGCCAGGCCGTCTGGCAGGCCGAACCGAACTGGCCTTCGACGCCATGCGTGCCCGAGATCAGCACCATCACCTTGGGCGCGCTGCGACGACCGATGAAGGCGACGTCGGTGGCCAGCACCTCCCCGGCCGGGCCGTGGAGGGGATGCACGTATTCCGTCAGCTCGGCACCGGCGCGCTGGGCCGCGTTGCGGAAGCGCTGGCGAAGCTCGGCAAAGCCGACCGAATAGGAGCGCGCCGCGGCTACATCACGCATGGGCTTCCACTCCGTTCCGGCTGCTGTCGTTGATGGGATGCGATGCAAGCGGCAACACCTTTCCCGGGTTCATCAGCGAATGGCCGTCGAGCGTGTCTTTGACGCGTCTCATCAGCTTCAGCTTGGTCTCGTCGGCGGTGGCGAGCAGCGAGTGGATGCGCTTGGAACCGACGCCGTGCTCGGCCGAAAATGAGCCCCCAAGAGCGACAAGATCGGCGTACAGCACCGCCTCTACGGCCGCCGCGAGCGCCGCCGGTAGAGGTCCGCCGCGGTTGAGCACGATATGCAGGTTCCCATCGGCGAGATGGCCGAAGACGTACGGTTTCAATTCAGGGTCGATACCGGCCAGCCCCGCGAGGATTCTCTCGACATATCCGTCGATCTCCGAGAGCGGCACCGACACGTCGTAGGAAGGCGCCGCCGGATGTGCTCGATAGATGACCTCGGTGTCCTCACGCAGTCCCCATAGCGCCTCTTCCTGTCGCTTCGAGCTGGCGAGGATGCCGGTCGTCCCGGGATGGCGATCCAGAATATCGCCGAAGAGTTTTTCGAACTCGACGCGCAGTGCCTCCTCGCGCGCGCCGCCAAGCCCCAGCAGAAGATAGATCGGCCGGCCGAGCTCGAAGTCGGGCTCCGACCAGCCACGCGCGGCAGCTGTGAGATCGATGAAAGACGGCCACAACGCCTCGGCCGCGCGAAGCTCGCCCGTTTCGCAGTCGAGCGCCAAGCGGATGAGGTCCAGCGCCGCCTTGACCGACGGCAGGCCGAACAGCGCCGTTGCCGTCGCGCACGGCATGGGATCGAGTTTGAGCACCGCGCACGTTACGACGCCGAGCGTGCCTTCCGCGCCGATGAAAAGATGCTTCAGGTCATAGCCCGCGGCATTCTTTACCACCCGGGTCATATCGCAATAGACGCTGCCATCCGGCAGGACCGCCTCAAGGCCGAGCACCCGGTGGCGCATGACGCCGTTGCGGAAGGCCATGACCCCGCCGGCGTTGGTCGAGATCATGCCGCCGATGGTGGCACTACCGCGCGCCGCAAGATCGATGCCCGGTTCGAGCCTGTGTTCGGCAGCCGCCTTCTGCAGATTTTCCAAAACGACGCCGGCTTGCACAACGGCCGTGTGCTCGACGGCGTCCAGCCTTTCGATGCGGTTCATCCGCTCAAGCGAAAGCACGATCTCGCCGGGCTTTGAAATGCTGCCGCCGACCAATCCTGTGCGTCCCCCCTGGGCAACGACCGGCACCGCATACTGGCTGCACAAGCGCATCACTGCGGCAACCTCGTCGGTTGTGGCGGGTGCGACGATGATGCCGGCGGCCAAATTCTCAAGATTGGTGCCGGGATCGACATCCGCGGCTGCGCCGGTTCGCAAGTGCTGCGCGCCGACGACGGCGCCGAGGTCGTCGAGAAGCGCATGCGGGACTGCCCGAGGAGCATGTTGCAATCTCGCCTGGCTGACGTGTTGGCCGTTCATTGACGCGCGATCCTTGCCAGCGCGCCGATCAGGCGGTCATTGTCGGCGGGTGAGCCAATGGTGAGGCGTGTATAGGCTTCGTAGCCTCTTTCACGCCATGCCTTGACGATGATGCCTTCTTGAAGCAAGGCGCTCGCCAGGGCCGCGCTGTCGCGGCCGCAATCGAAGAACAGGAAATTCGTCTGGGAGGACGCGACACGGAAACCAAGCTCTTCGAGGGCGGCGCCGACGCGAGCTCGCTCGCTGCGCAGGCGAGCGACCGATGCACGCATCCACGCCTCGTCGCTGAGTGCCGCGATGGCAGCAGCCTGCGCCGCGGCGTTGACGTTGAAGGGCGTCTTGGCCGCCGCCACAACGCGCGCCAGTTCGGCGTCGGAGCAGATGGCATAGCCGACGCGTAGTCCCGCCAGTCCGTAGGCCTTGGAGAAGGTGCGCAGCACGACGAAGGCAATGTCGCTTGAGCGCAGCACTTCGAGCCCGTCGGGACAGGAACCGTCAGCGAACTCGAAATAGGCTTCGTCCAGCACCAACAACGTGCTGGGTCTCACCGCTGCAATCAGCCGATCCAGCGACTTGCGATCGAGCGCAGGGCCGACGGGATTCCACGGTGAGGACAGGAAGACAACGCGGGGACCGCTGGCGACAGCCTGCTCGAGTGCCGCTATGTCGAAGCTGAGATCGTCGGTCATCGCTACTTTTGTCACGACCGCGCCCTGCGCCAGCGGCTCGATCTCGTGCAGCCCGAAGCTCGGAACCACAGTGACCACGCCCACACCTGGAACAAGCATGGCGCGCGACACCGCGGCGATCAGTTCCTCCGAACCGTTGCCGGCAACGATAGTGTCCGGCTGGATCGACAGCCTCTGCCCGAGGGCGGCACGCAGAGCTGCGCAGGCGGGGTCGGCGTAACGCCATGGCTCGAGCGTCGGCGAGGCGAGCACCGCGAGGACGGCCGGCGAGCACCCGTCCGGATTTTCATTGCTGGCCAGACGCGCGATGTCGTTGCGCCCCGAGATCGAACGGGCGACCGCGATATTCATGCCGGCATTGTAGGGCGGCAGGGCAGCGACGTTGGGGTTGAATGCCAAGCCGTTTTGCGAGCCGCTTTTGACCGAATTGTCCACGCCGAAGCTTCCGTTCTCTGAGGGAGTGCGTACTTTAACGGGCTTCCGCCCGGTCAAATGTCCAGGATGACCGATCCTCTTGGCTTGGAGCAGCACAACAGGACTTCGCCGGCAGGCGGCTCGTCCAACGGCTCCTCGAAGTAATCGACCTCGCCGGAAATCAGGCGCGACTTGCAGGTGCCGCATACGCCGGCGCGACAGCTGAATTTGGGGGAAAGGCCCTGATCCTCCGCAAAAGCGAGCAGCGATTCGGCAGTCGCGTCCCAAACCACAGTGCGGCGCGACTTGCGAAACTCCACCGTCGGAGCTTCGTCCGAAACCGCCCGTGCCGTCGGCTGCAGCTCGACCGGCGCCGCCTTGGCTGGTGTTTCCAGCAGGGTTGCCGGACCGAAGAACTCGTGGCTGATGCGCTGCTTGGGAACCCCGAGCCCACGCAGCATCCCATACACGGCCTGCATGAAGGGCGAAGGGCCGCAAAGATAGAAATCGTAGTCGTCGAGCGGCAGCAGCCGCTGCAATAGCTCTCGCGTCACCACACCTTCGCTGTGGTGGCGGCCGGCGATCCTGTCCTTTTCGGTCGGGAAGCGGTAGCAGAAATGCACCGTCATATCTGATCGAGAAGCGGCGACCTCCTCGACCTCGTCGCGCAGGGCGTGCACGACGCCATTGTCGCTGGCATGGATGAAGAACGCCTTCCGCTCTGTGGCGGCCAGGGCATGCAGCATCGCGACCAGTGGCGTCAGTCCGACGCCGCCGCTCAGCAGCACCGCCGGCCGCTTGCTCTCGCCATCGAGCGTGAAATCGCCGCGCGGCCCCTCGGCCAGCAGGACGTCACCGACCTCGACATGATCATGCAAATAGCAGGAACTGACGCCGTCGGGCACATCGGCGCTCGGTGCAGCCTCGCGCTTGACGGTAATGCGGTAGCTGCCCTGCCGCCGCGGCGAGCACGACACGCTGTAATTCCTGAGCACGAACGCGTTGCCGTCTTGGACTGGTATGCGGAAGACAAGGAACTGGCCAGGCTCGAAAGGCCGCCAACCTGCTGGTTCCAGCGGCTCCAGGTGGAAGGAGCTTATGGTTGCGCTTTCACGCACCTTGGCCACCACCTTAAGTTCGCGAAACCCGCTCCGGCCTGCGCTGACGGGCGCGGCGTAGGCGTTCATTCGGCGGCCGCCAGCTGCTGTTCCTCAGCCGCGATCAGCCTCGCCAGGTTGCGGCGGAAGCGCAGCGGACCGACGTCGATCTTCAGGTCGAGATTCGGGGTGCGCATGTCGGCCATGCCCTTGTGCACGGCGTTGAGCACCACGCGATCCTCGTCGAAGGCTCCACGCACGGACTTGGCGAACTGGCGCGAGATCTCCTCGTCGTCGGGCGCGAAATTGCGCATCTGAAACCAATAGTACCTGGTGTGGTTCCCATCGACAGGAGTCATGAAGTTGTAGCTGTCCATGAGGAAGACATCTTCATGAAGGGGCTTGTCCTCCCCGCCTGTGTTGGCTGGCACGAAGATCGCCTTGATGATGGCGTGGCTTGGATAGCGTACCTCGTAATGCTGCTTGCGGTCGCACTTGCCACGGAACTTGAGATAGGGTGCGTAGAATGGCGCGGGCTCAACATCCACCATCCAGCGCCAGACGGTGACGCCGTCCTCGCCGACGGTCGTTTCGAGTGGGGCCTCCTCGGCGGCGGCATTGCCGAACGAGCTCTGGTGGACCCAGGCGACGTGCGAGGGGTCGAGCAGGTTGTCGGTCATGTAGAGGTAGTTGCATTCGAGCATCATCGACTCGCCGCGATTGACGCCCCATGCTGGGTCGCCCCAATGCTCGACCTGGAAGATCTTGGCCGGATCGGCCTTGCCAGCCTCGCCCATCCAGATCCAGAGCAGGCCGTAGCGCTCGGCGATCGGATAGCTGCGCACCTGTGCCACATGCGGAATCTTCTCCGCGCCTGGAACGCGGGTGCAGGTGCCGGTGCAATCGAAAGTGAGGCCGTGATAGCCGCATTCGACATCGTCGCCCTTGATACGGCCCATCGACAGCGGCAGCTTGCGGTGCGGGCAGGCATCTTCGAGGGCGGCGGCGGCGCCGTCGGTCTTGCGGTACAGGACGATGTCCTCGCCGAGGACCTTCACCGGCTTCAGCTCATTGGAGCCAACCTCGTGATCCCAAGCGGCGACATACCAGCAATTCCTGAGAAACATGGCCGCTTCCTCTCCGAGATATCGATCCTTCGGGAAAAGTTCTAGTGTCGCGGAGGGGGTGCAAAAAGCGCTTGCAGCTGGCTTCTATTTTAGAAAAACTAAAACAAAGCCTCGGAAACATATATCGTGAGAACCTCGCCACCCTTGCGCGCGATACAGGCCTTCGAAGCCTTCGGACGTCTGGGCAGCGTGACGGGCGCTGCCTACGAGCTCGGCGTTTCGCCCGGCGCTGTCAGCCAGCAGATCCGCAAGACGGAAGAATTTCTCGGTGTGCAACTTCTGGAGCGCCGCGGCAGGATACTCACGCTGACCTCTTGGGGACGGCTCTACCACTCGGCGGTGTCAGAGGGCTTCGATCGCATCCGGGGCGCCGGAGAACTGCTCGAACGGGCGCGCACCGAGAGCGCGCTGACTGTCTCGTGCCTGCCTTCGCTCGCCAGCAAGTGGCTGGCGCCTCAGCTTTTCGACTGGCAGGCGCATCATTTGGGCGCCACAGTGCGCCTGATCGGCGCCGAGGCCGAGGCGCGCTTCGGCGACGAGCAGCTCGACTTTCGCATTTCCTATGGCGCGAAGAATCGTGGCTACGACCACTATGTCGAACTATTCACCGACTGGGTCGTGCCGGCCTGCTCGCCGGCGCTGCTGGAGCGGCTACCTTTGCGCAAGCCGGTCGACATCCTCGAACGGCCATTGCTGGCGATCGAATGGGCACGCGAGCATCGCTCGCCGCCGACCTGGAGCGAGTGGGCGGCAAGCATCGGCGCGAAATACCGCAAGACATCGGGCGAGGTTGCATTCTCGCTGTCTAGCGCGGCCATCGACGCAGCCATCAACGGTCGCGGC
Organism: Mesorhizobium humile; assembly: GCF_033977215.1. Lineage (NCBI taxonomy): Bacteria > Pseudomonadati > Pseudomonadota > Alphaproteobacteria > Hyphomicrobiales > Phyllobacteriaceae > Mesorhizobium > Mesorhizobium humile. The sequence continues at coordinate 150,508 of NZ_JAVIIV010000006.1, read as the reverse complement.
TTCGTCCTGGCGCAATTGTCGATGGCGAAGGACGACATTACCTCCGGTCGGCTGGTTGTGCCATTCGACGTCCCCCTTCGACTGCCCGATCCCTATTTCCTTGCCTGGGATCGATCGGCGCTGCAAAAGCCTCATGGCGCGGAGCTTCGCGCCTGGATCGTCTCGATCGCAAACCGCCAGGAGGCGGAGTATTCGGATTCGCCGCGTTCAGAGGGCGTAGGCGCCTCGCTTGGGTAAGGCGCCGCGGACCACTAGGATAGAAGAGCACCTTCGGGCCGGTTTCGCACGCTATGCTGCCAGTTCGCTTCCGGCCCGTTCCAGACATTTTCTTGGAGTGCGGTTTTCGCCTGAATCGGCCACAGCAGCGGCCGATGGCTGACAGCCTGAATTGCCAGACGGCGGAAGCGGTTATCGCTGCATCGTCGACACGAGACCGGCTCTGGCGACGGCGAACGTCAGCTAAGACTTGAATGGAAGGACGTGGTGGCGCGACGCTGCCAAAGCATGCGGCGTGGTCCCTCCGTTCGGCTACGGTTCGCAAGGCCATATGAGATCACACGGAGCATATGGGTTGCCTTGGGTGCTGCGTTTCCAGTCTTTCAGCTGTTGCTGCTTGTGGTGGCAGGTTTGCCCGCCAGTGCCGCCGGCGCCAGCGAAACGATATCCGGCACCAGGATGTCGTGACGACGGGCGAAGGCAACGAGGGTTGCTCTGACTGTTTCGGGCTCGATATCGCCGGCAAGGCCAGCCTTGCAGGCATTGAGAGCAATGGCATGGGCATTGCTCCTGGTCGCGGCAGGCCAGTCCTGGAGCACGGCATAGGCTTGCATCACCGTCTCAAGTCTCACCGGCAGGCCCATGCCGACGAGGATGGTAACCGCTTCCTTAAAGTGGTCGTGTTTCATTGTCTGAAGCTCCTTTCGACTGTGCCGCCATCCCGCCGGCGCGACGGTTACCTGCGACGGCGTGGCGACGCGGATAGGAAGGTCGAAGGACAATCCCTTTCGACGCTTCATGCTTTGTTGTGTCGGTCTCAGAACTCAGGACAGCCAACCGCTCCATTGGCCAAGCCAGCAACACGGATCCCGACTGGGCCAGTCCTGGCGGCGGCAGCGCCTTGTGAGCCTTCACCAATGCCTCGAGCCACGCGGCGACGGCAAGCGGCACCTGGGCGCTACCGTCCAGCCAGCGAGCCACCTCGCTCGGCGGATAGTCAAGTTCCTCTGCCAAGTCGGCGGCGCCCCATCTCAGTCTTTTCAGGCATTCGCGCAATCGTCCCGCAATCATGGCTATCCTCCTCCATCCGCGATCATGAAACGTCGTCCCGAGGCGATAGAAGCCGAGGCTGGCCCGTCCCGGTCAACTTCGTCCAGACGTTTCCGCTGACACATGCTGCGCCGCCAAAAACATCAACGTCGAGGCGACAGTACGCCGGTTCCATCCGACGGATTCGGCGGTGTCCAGCAAGCCTGCCAGTAGCGGCTTCAGCGCGTTGCGGCATTCGGCTTCGTAGGCGAGGAATTCGCTTGCCGGATGCGTCGGTCCCGGAACCGACCCGCTTATCGTGTCCATAGATTTCTCCCATCTTGTCCGTCGCAAGCGCCCGCTCCCCGGACCGGGAGCGGGCGACGTCTGCGTTTTAGAAGTCCATGCCGGCGCCGGCGGGCATGGCGGGGGCGGCTTCCTTCTTCGGCTTTTCGGCCACCATGGCCTCCGTGGTGACGAGCAGTCCTGCTACCGAAGCGGCATCCTGAAGCGCGGTGCGCACTACCTTGGCTGGATCGATCACACCCTGCGTGTAGAGGTCGCCATATTCGCCGGTCTGGGCGTTCCAGCCAAAGGCGAAGTCGGTCTTCTCGCGCAGCTTGCCGACGACGATCGAGCCTTCCGATCCGGCATTCTCAGCGATCTGGCGCGCCGGAGCCTCGATCGCCCGCCGCACGATGTCGACGCCGTATCTCTGGTCGGGATTGTCGACCGCAACGGCGTCGAGCGCCTTGGCCGCCCTGAGCAGGGCAACGCCGCCGCCAGGCAGGATACCTTCCTCGACCGCGGCGCGCGTGGCATGCAGCGCGTCGTCGACGCGGTCCTTCTTCTCCTTGACCTCGACTTCCGTCGCGCCGCCGACACGGATCACCGCGACGCCGCCGGCGAGCTTGGCCAGCCGCTCCTGCAGCTTCTCGCGATCGTAATCGGAGGTGGTCTCCTCGATTTGCGCCTTGATCTGCGTGACGCGGCCCTGGATTTCCTGTTTCTTGCCGGCGCCGTCCACGATGGTAGTGTTCTCCTTCTCGATGGCCACTTTCTTGGCGCGGCCGAGCATCGCCAACGTTACGTTCTCCAGCTTGATGCCGAGATCCTCGCTGATGGCCGTGCCGCCGGTTAGGATGGCGATATCCTCCAGCATGGCCTTGCGACGGTCGCCGAAGCCCGGAGCCTTGACGGCGGCAACCTTCAGCCCGCCGCGCAGCTTGTTGACGACGAGCGTAGCCAGGGCTTCGCCCTCGACGTCCTCGGCGATGATCAGCAGCGGCTTGCCGGCCTGCACCACGGCCTCGAGCACGGGAAGCAGCGCCTGCAGGTTGCCAAGTTTCTTTTCATGGATCAGCACATAGGGCTCGTCGAGCTCCACGCGCATCTTGTCCTGGTTGGTGACGAAGTAGGGTGAGAGATAGCCGCGATCGAACTGCATGCCTTCGACGACTTCCAGCTCGGTCTCGGCGGTCTTGGCTTCCTCGACGGTGATGACGCCCTCGTTGCCGACCTTTTCCATAGCCTCGGCCAGGAAGCGGCCGATTTCGGCATCGCCATTGGCCGAGATGGTGCCGACCTGAGCGATCTCGTCGTTTCTGGTGATCTTGCGGGCATTCGTCTTGAGTTCGGTGACGACCGCGTCCACCGCCTTGTCGATGCCGCGCTTGAGGTCCATCGGGTTCATGCCGGAAGCCACCGCCTTGGCACCCTCGCGAACGATCGCCTGGGCGAGAACGGTAGCGGTGGTCGTGCCATCGCCGGCGAGATCATTGGTCTTCGAAGCAACTTCGCGGACCATCTGCGCGCCCATGTTCTCGAACTTGTCCTCGAGCTCGATCTCCTTGGCGACGGTGACGCCGTCCTTGGTTATGCGCGGAGCGCCGAACGACTTGTCGATGACGACGTTGCGGCCCTTCGGACCAAGCGTGACCTTCACCGCGTCGGCGAGGATGTTGACGCCGCGCAGCATGCGCTCGCGGGCGTCGGAATGGAATTTGACTTCCTTGGCAGCCATTGGATCACTCCTTTTCTAGGCAGTTGTCTTTGACTGGGTTGCGGTTCGATCGAAGCCCCCGGTCAGGCGGCTTTCTTCAGCGTCGCGACCTGCTCGATCACGCCCATCACGTCGCTTTCCTTCATGATGAGCAGGTCCTCGCCGTTGAGCTTGATCTCGGTGCCGGACCATTTGCCGAACAGAATGCGGTCGCCGATCTTCACGTCGAGGGGCGCGAGCTTGCCGCTCTCGTCGCGGGCGCCCGGGCCCACGGCGATAACCTCGCCTTCCTGCGGCTTTTCCTTGGCAGTGTCGGGGATGATGATGCCGCCGGCGGTCTTCTCTTCAGCTTCGATGCGGCGGACCAGGATACGGTCATGCAATGGACGGAACGTCATATCGTTCTCCTTCAGGACAAACAGATTTTTGAGGTTCCTCCGCTCCGGGCCGGTAGGACCGGAGCGGGGCTCACGCGACCCTTTCGGCGTCGCGCGCATGTCGAGCTAATTTTGCCTCCGTTCACTTTCAAGAGGGGGGTGAAAATTTTTTGGCACTCTCGAATGTTGAGTGCTACTGCTCTGAAAACATGCGGTAAATTCGGGTCGCGTCGACGAAATGAGAGACTTGAATTCGCGATTGAGCTGAACAAAATTATCGGCACCGCCGGGGCCGCTGAGAAGTTGCACCCCGAAACAAGGAGTTTTGGAGACGGAGGACAGAAATGAACCGACAGACGCTTTCGCCGATCATCCCTTCCCTTGCTCCCGAAATATCAGACCTTTCCCTCGATCGGCTGCTGTCGCCGGCCAGCCATTTTCAGCACCCGCGGGATGTGCTGGAGGACGGCTCGCTCGACATATGGGAAAAGCGGGCGATCCTTTCGTCCTGGGCGTCCGACGCCTGCGCCGTGGAATCGATGCCGGCACTGCGCCAGCCGCCGGGCACCGGGCGGCCGGTCTCCTTCGACGACATCATGGATGCGTTGCGCCGGCTTGATGCGCTCGCCCCGCCGCCCAGCGGCGCTGCCGATGACGACCATCCGCAGTTGATCGATCGGCTGAGCGCGTGAGACGCAGAAGGCGATGGCGAACGCGGTCAGCAGGGAATTCCGCTTGCAGATGAACGGCTACGGCTTGACCACTGCCGAGATCCATTATCATCTGCCCGACCATCCCGGCCTGCTCCAGCTTTACGTGTGGCAGGATTATGATCTCGCCCCGGATTTCCCCGCGCTGAGGGGCTTTCTAGGCTTTTGGGAACGCGAACTGGCGGGCGCCTTGCATTCCGTCCGGGTCGCCCACCATCGGCTCATTAGGCCCTCAGAATGGCGGGCTGTCGACGGGGTCATCGCGCTCCAGTGAAGATCAGCGCCGCAAGGCGGTCGTGTCGTGCGGCCGCCTTCACTTCATCATTTGCTCGCCTGGATGCAGACGAAAAGGGTGACTTTTTCACGACCTTGAAGGCGGGTTCGCGGCCGGGTCTTGACGTTCCGGTGTTGAATTCCCAGATCGATTTTGCCGGTGCTTGAGAGACTGGCAAGGTCAAGGGGCGCCGCTTCCTTGGCGCGCCTCGTATCTATGTTGCTCAATGGAGGATGTAGCTATGAGAACCAATTTTGACTTCACTCCGCTGTTCCGGTCGAGCATCGGTTTCGATCGAATGTTGAACGCGCTCGAAACGGCGAGCCGCATCGAAACCGTCGACAATTGGCCACCCTACGACATCGCCAAGACCGCCGAAGACGCCTACCGCATCACTATGGCGGTGGCCGGCTTCGCGCAGGACGAACTGGACCTTACCCAGGAGCAGAACATGCTCATGGTCTCAGGCCAGAAAGCCGGCGAGGATAAGAGTGAATACCTGCATCGAGGCATCGCCGGTCGCGCATTCCAGCGCCGCTTCGAGCTTGCCGATCATGTGAAGGTCGTCGGCGCCAGCCTGGTGAATGGCCTGCTGACGATCGACCTGAAGCGTGAGATTCCGGAAGAGATGAAACCGCGCCGGATCGAGATCGCAGCCGACAAGGCGATGCCCAAAGGCGCGATGAAGAAGATCGAAGCCGAAAAGCACGCCGCCTGAGTGTCTCTTGTCGGCGCACTCGCGCAAGCGCCGGGCACATTGCCCGGCGCAATAGGAAGCCTTTTCAACAGAGAGGAGGAAATTATGAGTGTCCGTGATCTGATCCCCTGGGGCCGGAGCAACGGCAACCAGCTTCCAAGCGTGTTCCACGACGGCGAACGCGATCCGTTCCTGTCGCTGCATCGTGAGGTAAACCGCCTGTTCGACGATGTTTTCCGCGGCTTCGACAGCCGTTTGCCGTCTTTCGGCGGTGTCTCCGCCCTCGGCGCCGGTTGGCCGAGCGTCGAGATCTCCAACGGAGAGAAGGAGATCAAGGTCACCGCCGAGGTGCCGGGCCTCGAACAGAAAGACATCGAGGTCCTGCTCGACGACGGCGTGCTGACGCTGCGGGGCGAGAAACGCTCCGAGACGGACGACAAGGATAGGCAGTTCTCCGAACGCTACTATGGCCGGTTCGAGCGCCGCATCCCGGTCGGCTACGAGGTCAAGGAAGACGAGGTGGAGGCGCGCTTCAGGAATGGCGTGCTGACTGTCACCTTGCCGAAGAGCGAGAAGGCACAGTCGCAAGTCAAGCGCATTGACATCAAGAGTTGATGCATCGACGCCTGGGTTGCGGCCCGCACGCCGCAGCCCGGGCGACTTCGTTGACGGTCTCTGGAAGCTGGTCGTCCGGGTAGAGGCCCAATCAGGTGCCATAACCCCAGTCGTGACCCACGTCGCTCCACAGCCGCAGCTCTCTGCTCAGCCTGTATCCAGCTCGGGCGCGCAAACTGCGTGCCCCAGATGCCTGCGCCCGCTTGAAGAGCTTGCGATCGATAATCGCACCTATGTTCGGGGAGATTTATCCTGCGCTTGCCCTTCAGTTTGTAGGAGCGTCAGTTCCAAACATGTTGCGAACTCCGAATAAATGGCGGGGCGCCGAATTGCGCTCCCGCCAGGGTTCGCCTTTCAGTCGAGAACTTTGACGACGGTACGGGTTTTCGGATCGACGACCACGGTCCGATTGTCGATCACGGTGTATTCGTACGTCACGTTGGGTACTTTATGCAGCTCGACCTTTTCCGGCACCGTGCTCCCGATCTTCAACTCCACGCCTGGCAACTTGATCGAGGCAAGAGGCTCCTTCTTCACATACTCGCGGATGGTCGTCTCCTGTTCAGGTGCCAGAACCACCGTATCCGCTATTGCGACGCTGATGCCTGACAAGAGCAACAGGCCGGCGATAGAATTGGTGATCATCGTCTTCATTCGATACCTCCATTATATGTGCCCCTTGCCCAATGCCGATGCGAGACCGGCAGAGCCGCCGATAGGGGCCGTTCTCAGCGATCCACCAAAGCAATGTCGTTCCGGCTTTGATGTTTCACTGCGAAGGTCGATTGAGACCAATGCGCGCAGCCATCGGACTAAAGTCCCATGGATCAGTAGGAGGTGATCATCCGCCAGTTCTGGGGCCGGGGGTAGCGCTTTGCCTCGCCTCACCCTCCTGCCGGGGAGGGACGTCGCTAGACTCTGTCATGGGCTCGGGCAGGTCCGGTGGTGGCTTGTGAAGCAGGTCCTCTTATTTTATCGGCATCGAAATAGATAAGGGCTATCTCGGTATTGCCGGGGATACGACTTACGTGCTGCCGGATTATCCTGCCCAGCCGGGCCCAAACAGGAGTGGCTGTTTGAGGCCGAGGTCTTTCTCAGAACAATTCGACGACGCCGCTCCGTTCCACCCCATCGAACATCGCCGATCCACAGGCGCGGATGCCCGCCCAGCGTGCCCATGCAATAAACGCTTTCCGAGCCACGTCGGCCTCACCGCGTCCATCATACGCGGCGCAGCAGGCCTCGCAGGCGCATGCATGCAACTTGCTTCGTTGTTCGAAAGGCCACTCTTCGAGGAACTCGATCGCGTCCATCGCATTCCGGATCGCCCTCATGCCGAAAGATGGGTCGTCCACCAGCACCGGCGGTTCAAAAATGTCTGCCATACTTTCCTCCGCTTAGTTTCGGCCGCTCTGCGGCGGCTAAAGCGCGTCGCGCTGAAACGGATTCAGGCGACGCGCTTTAGGTCCTTTGTTTGATGCATGTCGTTGCCGCAAAACCGAGGTCACTTTTGCGCGACATGCATTAGAAGCAAACATCCACAACGTGTCGAATAGCGCTCGCGGCGCCATTCGGAAGATATTGGATGCGGGACTTCCAGCTTCAAGCAACCGGCCAATGAGGGCCGCCGCGCCGGAGAGCCCTTGATAGGTGACCGGCGCCTGTTGCCTGTTGGGAGAGTGTCCTGGCGCCGGCCCGGCGAATCGGAGTTCGCCGCGCGATCAGAATGAACCGACAGGCCGAACTCGGCGACCTCAAAGGAGTCATTTGCACAAGCTATTTTAGCGATTCTGCATGAGTGAGCTGATGGGGTCGGAACCTTTGTTCTCAGCTCATGTTGATTCATTGGACGGCGCATCTTCTCTCCAACCTAGAGCGCGCCGCGTCGGGATGGATTGTCGCCTTTCACCGCAAAGATGGGAGACGCCGGCTTTCCTTAGGAGGTCCCGACAAAGAGCCCGCCCCACGCCAGAAGAGCGGGCTCTTTCATTGCGCAGCACACGCACGAAAAATTCAGTTGAAATGCCCAATTTTCCCGACTTATAAAACATGACGTTCCCATTGCTTTCTCGGGAAGCATGCGATGGATAACGTCATTCCGATAAGACCCAAGATGTCAGCTCGCGTCGAGGTGGTGAAAGCCAGCGACGAATGGCTCGTCCTCGTGGTGGAAGACCAGCAAGAACTCACCCGCTCATTCGAACTGGAATCGTATGCGTTGGCTTTCGCGGAAGGCCAGCGCATACGGCTAGGGTTGGATAAGATCACCCGAGGAACCTAAGCCGGTGACTGCGGCTTATGGAAAACGACCTTACGGACTCGTAAGGTTCTCTCGAGACGAGGATTGTGGTTTGCAGTCTCCGCTGCCTTCCAATCGCCCCTTACGAATGGATTTGATGAGGTCGCTGACGCGGTCTGCCGGCTCGACCGATGGTTTCATGCTGCTTCCGACGATCGAGCTCCGGCCGGTGCCATAAAAGCGCTTCAGGCAAGCTATCTTGGCGCGCCGCCAAGTGCGGCCAACAAAGCTCGCAGGTACGTTCCCCGATCTTCGTGTGCCAGATGTTTCAGAACGGTAATGGAATCCAGCTTTTCCGCGACCTTCCATGGTTCAGAAACGGGAAACCGGCGTGGGAGTTCGCTACTGGATGCTGTCGTGGTTAACGCCGCGCGGATTTACGCGCCCGCGGCCTAATCGAGGCATCATCGTGTCGACCGAATATTTTGGCGCGACAGACTCCGGTCTGTGAAGCACCACCCGGTTGCGGCCGGCCTGCTTGGCCGGGTAGGGTGCTGCATCCGCCTGACGCTGCAGATGATCCGGAGAAATGGTCTCGTCGGCCGCCTGAGCGTTTTCGTACATTCGGAAACGCTTTGATATTTTCCACGAGTTGGCCTGTCCCGGATCTACAAAAGACCAGGGAACGGTATGGTTGCCCCGTTGTCGACGTACGTTTTCCGCGAAGCGAACGGCTGCTTTGCGCCGCCAAGTGGACGTTAGTCGTCAGAAACAAGCCGCCCAATAACGGTCATCGGACAGACATAAAGAGCCGGCTCCAACTTGGACCGGCTTTCAGCCTGAACTTCGCTGCGAGCCGATTTCCCTCACTGTCCGTCCTTCGAGGTATCGCGGACCATCTGCCTTTCCATCTGTCGAAATGAGGCGATGGTTTGAATTTGGCCCTGAAACACAATCCAGCGATCTTTTGGTCGGAACCTGCCCTAACCAGCCTGATCCAGCCGGTCGCGCAACATGCTCCAAGGCAGCAGTATGTTGGGCGCGTAGCGCAACAGGCTGTGGAACGGGATCGGCGCCGGCGGCGCGAATGGCAGCGGTAGGTCGCGGCCTTCTGTCCCAGCCGCCCAGTCGGCCAGCACCTTGCCCATGGCCGTGGTCATGGCAATGCCGCGCCCATTGCAGGCGCGGGCCGCCATCAGACCTGGGCCGAGGTCGATCAGATGCGGCAGAAAATCCGGTTCGACGGCGGCGATCCCCGACCAGCTATACTCGAGCGGCGGCAAGTCAGGCAGCTCCAGACACCGCGCTAGTCTTCGCCAGATTGTCTGTGGCACTCGCGTGTCGGCGCCCGCGCCCACCACATGCATGCCGCCGCTGATCAGCCGATTTCGGGCATCGAAGCGGAAGGTGATGAGATTGCGTCGGGTGTCGGAGAAACCCTGCCCTCCAGGCAGCAAGCGCTGACGCATCTTCGACGGCAGGGGCCGTGTCGCGATCTGGAAAACCTTCAGCGGAAAATAGGTCCGCTGAAGTGTCGGGTTGAGCGCTCCGCCATAGGCGTTGGTGGCGATCAGCACCTTGCCGGCACGGACTGGACCCGACGGCGTCGTCAGCGTCCAGCCATCGGACGCACGGTCGATCGAGGTGACGCGCGCGCGCTCGAAAATCCGCGCGCCGGCTTTTTCGGCCGCATCGGCCAGGCCGCGCGCGAATTCAACCGGATTGAGCACGCCGCCAGAGCGATCCATCCATCCGCCGGCATAGCCTCGCGCGCCGGTCAACGCTTCGGTCTGCTGACTGTCCAGCATCACCGCCGGCCTGCCGCGCTCCTCCCACTGCCTGGCGCGGGATTGTATTGTTCCGAGAGCAGCCTGTGAGTGCGCCGCCTGTATCCAGCCGTTCTGCACGGCGTCGCAGGCGATGCCATGGCGCTCGATCAGGTTGAACACGAGGTCGGCGCTGCCTGCGGCGAACCCGATCAGCCGCTCGCCGAGCTGCGCGCCGAGATGCGCCACTATGGCGTCCGGATCCATCTTGGCGAAGTTCGGCACGACGAAGCCTGCGTTGCGGCCGGTCGCGCCCCAGGCGATGATTTCGGCTTCGAGGACAGCAACCGAAAGGCCTTTGCCGGCGGCATGCAGCGCGCTCGACAGGCCGGTGAAACCGCCGCCGACAATGGCAAGGTCGACATCGAGCCTGTCTTCCAGCATTGGCCGGGGATGGCGATCGCGGCTGACCGCGTGCCACAGGGAAAGCGCCTCCTGCCGCGCCATTGCGTTCAGGACCCGCTCTCGCCGGCGATGACCTTCGCCTTTTTGCCGAAACGAACCTGCCCTGGCCGTTGACCGAACAGGCCGTTTGGCCGAACCAGCAGGATGACGCACAGCATAACGCCGATGGCGACGATTTGCAGAGATGCGGCTCGTGCCTGTTGCTCCGGCGCGAAGATCACGCTGGTGAGCGCGCCCGAGCCTGCCCATATCGCCCAGACCAGCACGCTGCCTGCAACGGCGCCGGCATTGCTCCCGGAGCCGCCGACAATCAGCATCACCCAGACTTGGAAAGTGAGGATCGACAGGTAATTGTCGGGCGCGATGAAGCCGATGAAATGCGCCTGGAGCGCGCCGGCAAGCGCCATGATCGCGCCGCCGACGGCAAAGGCCTGGACACGATAGAAGCGCGCGCTCTTGCCGAGCGAGATTGCGGCGCGTTCGTCTTCGCGCAGGGCTTTCAGGACGCGGCCCCACGGACTGCGCGTCAGATGTTCGAGCGCCAGATATGCGGCGAGCGTCACGGTTGAGATGATAGCCAGATTCGACAGATTGAAGAGCAACGGCGTTTCGGCGAGGTCGCCGAAGGGTCGCGGGATGAAGCCGATGCCGAAGGGACCACCCGTGAGCTTCTGCGCGTTGAGCGCGACCAGTTGGACGACGACCGCGACACCGAAAGTCGTGATAGCCAGATAATCCGATCTGAGCCGCAGCGTGGCGATGCCGGTTAGCGCCGCGGCAACCCCACCAACGAGCATCGCCCCCAGCCAGCCGATGAGGATCGGCAGGCCGAAGCCGCCCAGCCGCGCGGGGTCGTCGGGCGTGGTGAGTAGCGCCGAGGTGTAGGCTCCGATGGCGACGAAGCCGGCGAGGCCGACATTGAACAGGCCGGTCAGCCCCCATTGCAGGTTGAGGCCCAGCGTGATCAGCGAGAAGATCAATGCCGTCGTCAGGAAGAAGGCGCCGTAGCCCACCAGATCGATCATCTTTCGCGCACCCCGAAGAGCCCGATGGGGCGCACGATCAGCACTGCCATCAGGATGATGAAAGAAACGGCGGCGCGCCACTCAGCGCCGATCAACTGTACCGCGCAGGCTTCGGCGAGGCCGATGATCAGGCCGCCGAGCACGGCGCCCGGAATGCTGCCGATGCCGCCAAGAATGGCGGCGGCGAACATCGGCAGCAGCATGTCGAAGCCCATCAGCGGGCGGATCTGCACCAGGACGCCGATCATCACGCCGGCGGCGCAGGCGAGTGCGGCACCGATGACCCAGGTGACACGCACGACGCTGGCGACGTCGATACCGGCGATGCGGGCTAGCGCCGGGTTCTGGCTCATCGCCTGCATGGAGCGGCCGGTCTGGGTGCGTGTCGTCAAAAGGTGCACGCCAAGCACAAGCACGGCGGTCAGCAGCAGCAGTGCGATCTGATCGGGGGTGATGCGGATGCCGAAGCCGACCGGCATCGCGATCTGGATGGCACGGCTGAAATAGGTTGGGCGCGAGGTGAAGATGAATTCGAGCAGGCTTCTGAGAGCCATCGAGGCGCCGAAACTTCCCATCACCACGATGATCGCCTGCTCCTGCTTGCGCAGTCGCGAAAACAGCACCTTGTCGAGCAGCAGCGCTAGCAGGGCCGTAAATGCCATGCCGGCGACCAGCGCAACGATGAGCGGCCAGCCGAAGGACAAGGGCGCGATCGGCGCCACCTTGCCGAACATGGCGGCAATGGCGCCGACGACGGCCAAGGTCGCATAGGTGCCCCAGGCCATGAAATCGCCATGGGCGAAGTTGGAGAAGCGCAGGATGGAATAGGTCAGCGTCACGCCGATGGCGCCAAGTCCGATCATCGAACCGGTGAGCAGCCCGTCGACGACGAATTGCAGGCTCATGCCGCGCCTCCCGTCTCGGTGCGTCTTGCGCTGTCCTTCTGAAGCGGCCGTTGGCCGAGATAGAGCTCCGCGACGACTGGATCGTTCCACAGCGTCGAGGCAGCCCCCTCGTGCCGTTCCTTGCCTTCGACCAGCACATAGGCGCGATCACCGATGGCGAGCGCTGCCTTGGCGTTCTGCTCGACCAGCAGGATGGTGACGCCGGACTTGCGAATGGCCGAAAGCATCTCGAACACCGTCGACACGAATTTCGGCGACAGCCCGGCCGAGGGCTCGTCCAGCACCAGCACCTTGGGATGGACAATCAGCGCCCGCGCCACCGCGAGCATCTGCCGCTGTCCGCCCGAGAGGTTGCCGGCAGGGGTCAACCGCTGGCGCAGAAGGTCGGGAAAGGCCGCGTACATTTCGTCGATGCGGGCGGGCGCCTGGCGTCGTTCGAGGATCCCGCAGGCGACCTTCAGATTGTCCTCCACCGACATCCGCGGAAAGACGTTTTCGGTCTGCGGCACGAAGGCAAGGCCGAGGCGGACCATGGTGTGGGCGGGCGCCGTGGTGATGTCCCTGCCGTCGAGCAGCACCTTGCCCCGGCTGATCGGGACAAGGCCGGCGATGGCCTTGATCAGGCTCGACTTGCCGGCGCCGTTCGGGCCGAGGACGACGACGATCTCGCCCTTGTTGACGGTGATCGAGGCGCCGCGCACGATCGGCACGCCAGGCTCGTAGCCGGCCTCGAGATCGCTGACGTCAAGCACGGGTTCGGTCATGCCACACCCCCGAGATAGGCCTCGATGACGCGTGGGTCGCGCGCCACCTCGTCGGCGGTGCCCTCGCACAGGAGTTCGCCGCTCGCCATCACCAGAACGCGGTGGCAAAGCCGCGTCACCATGTCGATGTTGTGCTCGATCAACAGGAAGGTAATGCCACTCTCGTTGATATCGCGGATACGGTCGATGATGACTTCGAGCAGTGTCGCGTTGACGCCGGCAGCCGGCTCGTCGAGCAGGATGATCGCCGGATCGGCCATCATCACACGGGCGAGCTCAAGCAACTTGCGCTGGCCGCCGGAAAGCACCCGAGCCGGCTCGTACGCCAGACGGGTCAGCGAGACGAGCTCCAGCAGCTCGGCGGCTTTCTTCTTAGCGGCTTTCTCCTCGGCGGCGACCCGCCACGGCGTGAGGAAATTGGCAAGCAGCCGTTCGCCGGTCTGCCCTTGCGCGGCAAGCATGACGTTCTCGATCAGCGTCAGGTTGGGAAGCGGCCGTGGGATCTGGAACGTGCGGCCGAGGCCTCGTCCGATGCGGCGGTGCGCGGCCTCGCCGGAAACGGGCAGACCGCCCAGATAGATCTCTCCGCTGGATGGCAGGATGCTGCCGGCAAGCAGGTCGAACATTGTCGTCTTCCCCGCGCCGTTGGGGCCGATCAGGCCCAGAATCTCGCCAGGGCGGACATCGAACGAGACATCGTTCACGGCGACGAGCCCGCCGAAGCGCCTGACGACGTTTTTTGCCGCCAGCACCGGCTCCTGAGTTCCAGGCCCGTGCCGTTTCACTGTCTCACCCATCAGTCCCTCGGGCCGGAAGCGTTTATCGTTCCTGATTTTGATATGTGATCACACTTGCTTTGATCACGCTAATCAGCTTTAATTTTCTCCGCAAGCCGAAAACAGGCAGGTCGGCCAAAAAGGCTGGAGTCGGGAGCGCATGCACAAGGCAGCCGTGGAGCGGAACAATGACGCTTTCGCCGCGCAACTTGCGCCGGTCGGCCGCGAGACTGTGCAGGATCGCGTCTATTCGGAGCTGCGCCGCGCTCTGATTGGCGGCCTGTTCGAACCAAGCCAGGTGCTGACCATTCGCGGACTTGCCGATGCGCTGGTCACCTCGACCATGCCGGTGCGCGAGGCGCTCGGACGGCTGATCACGGAAAAAGCGCTCGAGGCGCTGCCCAACCGCTCGGTGCGCGTGCCGCCTATCACGCTGGAGCGGATCGACGACCTGCTGCGCGTGCGCATCCTGATCGAGGGGGAGGCGATCTCGCTCGCCGCAACGCGGATGGGGCCGCGTGGAATCGCGACCGTCGAGGCCCTGCTGCGCGAATGGGACGAGGTCCGGGCGCTGAAGCACAAGAAGGATGTCGACCGCGAGGTTACGCTCAACCAGAGCTTTCACTTCGAAATCTACCGTGCCTGCGGGTCTGCAGTGCTGATACCGATGATAGAGAGTCTCTGGCTGCAATCCGGCCCATGCATTCGCGTCGCCATCTACGCCTTTTCCGAAGCCGGCGAAGTGGACACCGCGCACTACCATCGCAGCATCGTCGCCGCGCTTGCGGCGCAGAACGCGCAGGCCGCGCGCGAAGCACTGGTGGCCGACATCAGTCGGCCCTTTGCCTTCCTTCGCGACAAGCTGCAATCCAAGGCCCGAACGGAGTGACATGACGAAGCGCGCCATAAAAATCACCGAGCCACGTTCGGGCCTGTCGGCGACGGCGCTGTTGCTGCCGGAAAAGGCGCCGGGCAATGCTGCCTTTCTCTGGAGCTATCTGGAGGAGCCGCGCGTGGTCGCCGGCATCCACGCGATGTGGACCGGTCCTGAAATCTCCTGTCCGGTGCCGCCGTCGCATCTGGAAGGCCAGCTCTATGCCCAGCCGTTGCCGGCCGAGAATGCGACGCTGACGCCCCAGCCCGGCGACATCGTGCTCTCCTATGTGCCGCCGCGCATGTGGGGCGGCAATCCTGACGCGATCTTCGACATCGGCCTGTTCTACGGGCAGGGCGCGCGGCTCTTGTTTCCGATCGGGTGGCTCGCTGGAAGCGTCGTAGCACAGGTGTTGCCGGAGCAACGGGAACAGTTCGCTGCCGCCTGCGGCGTCATTCGCCGCAATGGCGCCTGCGACGTCACCTTCACGCGAGTGGAGACCTGAAAATGGCCGGGCGCGACGACAGTTTCGAGCTCTTCGACCTTCGCGTCGAGGCAGTCATCCCCGAGGGCAAGCCGATCTATTGCGGTGCCAAGGCCGGCGACTATTTCGAACTGAAGGGCGAGATGCTGTCGCTGCCGGCGGGGCAGGGTTTTTCGATCTATTCCATTGCCGCCGTGCTGCCGCTGCTCGCGGCCAAGCAGCGGCCGACACACGCCAACGATTGGATGACGTCGGACGCCGAGATCGCCTGTCCCGATCCGAACTGCGCCAGCCGGCTCAGGATCGTCAGGGTGGCCAAGCGGCGGTTCAGCCATGCCGAAACGACAGCTGTGCCGCTGCCGGGGGAGACGGAGCACAAATGACCGCCAAGACTTTCGAACTCGCCTCGGGCTACACCATCTCGCGCGTCATTCGCGGCGGCTGGCAACTGGCCGGCGGCCATGGCGCGATAGACCGTGAGCAGGCGGTGGCCGATCTTATCGCCACGTTCGACGCCGGCATCTTCACCTATGACTGCGCCGACATCTACACCGGCGTCGAGGAACTGATCGGCGCCACGCGTCTGCGGCTTGCCAACGAACGCGGCCTCGATGCCGCCGCCAGGATGAAGGTGCACACCAAGCTGGTGCCCGACCTTGAGCGGCTGGCCGGCATCAGCCGCGACTATATCAGGGGAATCGTCGACCAGTCGCTGCGCAGGCTGAAGACCGAGCGCATCGACCTCGTGCAGTTCCACTGGTGGGACTATGCGCAACCTCGCTATGTCGAGGCTATGGCCTGGCTCGACGAACTGCGCCGCGAGGGCAAGGTCCGCAATCTCGGCGCCACCAATTTCGACACGCCGCGGCTCGCCGAGATTCTCGCGGCGGGCATTCCGCTGGTCAGTCAGCAGTTGCAATATTCCGTGCTCGATCAGCGGCCGGCGGGCAGCCTTGCAGCTCTTGCCGCCAGGAACGACGTCAGCTTCCTCTGCTACGGTTCCGTCGCCGGCGGCTTCCTCAGCGATCGATGGCTTGGCGCTGCCGAACCGGCGACGCCGCTCGAAAACCGTTCGCTGGTCAAATACAAGCTGATCATCGATGATTTCGGCGGCTGGGACCTTTTCCAGCAATTGCTGCGGGCATTGAAGACTGTCGGTGATCGCCATGGCGTCGACATCGCCACTATCGCCAGCGCCTGGGTGCTGGAACAAGCGCAGGTAGCGGCCGTCATCGTGGGCGCCCGCAACCAGGCGCATGCGCTTGCCAATGCGGCAATCATGGACGTGCAACTGAGCCTTGAAGACAAGGCGGCGATCGGGGCGGTGATCGCGCAAAGCCCCGGTCTCGAAGGCGACGTCTACACGCTGGAGCGCGACCGCTATGGCCGCCACGGCTCGATCATGCACTACAATTTGAACGCAGGCCGGGTATGAGCGCCATGAGCCAGGAGGCCTCGCTGTTTTCCCGCGCCAGCACCGAGATCGTCGACCTGCACCGCTTCTTCGTCGACTGGTTCGTCGCCGCGCGCGCCGACACTGTCGACTTCGCACGTTTCGAAGCCGTCATGGGCGAAGGCTTGACCATGGTCGCGCCGAGCGGTGCGGTCCTCGATCGCGACGCCGTCGTCGACCATGTCAGGCAAAGCCGCGCCACCTGCGACGACGGCTTTGCGATTTCGATCGAGGATATCCAACCCGGCTGGCAGACCGACGACACGATCGTCGTCCTCTATGTCGAGGCGCAGCTTCGCGACGGCAAGCGCAGCCGCCGCCAGTCGAGCGCCGTCTTCACTACCAGTTCATCGGCGCCCAACGGCGTCGAATGGCGACATCTGCATGAGACCTGGCTGCAGGTGCCGGAACACTGAACAGGCTCAAGAGATCAAACCACAGTCGAGTAACTCAAGGGGAACAACAATGAGAAACACGATACTGAAACTCACCAGCGCGCTCGCTCTCATCACGTTGGCGGGTGTGGCTCACGCCGCCGATTGCAAGATCACCGTGGGCCTTGTCATGGAGCTGACCGGCCCGGCCGGCGAGTACGGCCAGGCCGGCGCCAAGTCGGTCGAGATGGCCTTTCGCGACATCAATGCCGCAGGCGGCGTGCGCGGCTGTGATCTCGCGACCGACACGCGCGACAGCCAGAGCCAGGGCAATGTCGCGGTCGACGCCGCGACCCAGCTCGTGCAGGTCAAGAAAGTGCCTGTGATCATCGGCGGCATCATCTCCTCGGTCTCGATCCCGATCCTCACTTCGGTGACCGCGCCGGCCAAGATCGTCCAGGTGTCGCCTGCGTCCTCCTCGCCGACGCTGACCGCGCTCGGCCGCGACGGGAAGACCAACGGTATCTTCTTCCGCACCATCACCTCGGATGCGCTGCAGGGCGTGGCCGCCGCCAAATACGCCATCGACAAGGGCTTCAAGAAGCTGTCGATCATCCACGTCAACAACGATTTCGGCGTCAACATGGTGGCCGAGTTCTCGCGCGCCTATAAGGCGCTCGGCGGCACCATCGTCTCCGACACGCCCTACAACGAGAAGCAGTCGAGCTATGCCTCGGAAGTGACGGCGGCGATGGCCGGCGAACCGGACGGGCTCTATCTCGTCAGCACGCCGGTCGACGGCGCCACCGTTGCGCGCACCTGGATCTCGCAGGGCGGCGTGCAGAAGTTCCTGCTCAATGACGGTATGAACAGCCCCGATTTCATCGATTCCGTTGGGGCCGACTATCTCAAGGACGCCTATGGCACCTCCTCCGGCACCAGCCCTACCGCGTCGACCGACTATTTCAACAAGAACTACAAGGAGTTCTCCGGCATCGAGCCGTCGAACCCGGCCGCCGATCGCTCCTACGACGCCGGCGCCATTGTCGGGCTTGCCATCGCCATCGCCGGTTCGGACGACCCGGCCAAGATCAAGGACGCCATCTACAAGGCGGTCGATCCGACGGGCACGCCGATCTATGCCGGCAAGGAGGAATTCGCCAAGGCACTCGGCCTGATCAAGGATGGCAAGCCGATCCGCTATGAAGGCGTCATTGGCCCGGTTTCCTTCGACAAATATGGCGACATCACCGGGCCATTCCGGCTGTGGAAGATCGTCGACGGCAAGGTGACGACCGACGGCGAGATGACGACGGATGACGTCAACGCGCTGCAGGCGAAATTGAACAAATAACCCCTCCGCGAAAGACCCCGGGTCGCCCGATCCGGGGTCTTCGTGCGGGAGGACGTGAGACGGCCGACCACCTGGACCGGTACTTGGCGTCGACCTAAAGCAGGTCGCGTGAAAAAGAATTCACGCGACCTGCTTTAAGTTTTTGATTTTAAGCATGTCTTTGTCCCGAAACCGGGCCCACTTTCGGGAGACATGCTTTAACCCGTAAATCGCGGCGCCAGTTTCTCAATGCGGGCGATCATCTGCTGGAACTCCTCCAGGATGCGCTCATGCAGCAGCACAGCGATCTCCGGATATTCTTCCAGGATTCGGTGGAACATCTTGCGGCTCAATCGGATCACTTCCGAATCGACCGCGGCGGAGGCGCTGGTCAGCCGGTTGGTGTCGGCGATCAGCGCCAGTTCGCTCAGCATGGTGCCCGGGCCTGCCGTACCGATCGGGACGCGTTCACCGCCCAGCTCCCGATAGAGTGCGATCAAGCCGCTGACTACAATGTAGGCAGAGTCAGCGACGTCGTCCTCGCGGTAGAGCTTATGGTCGGCCTGGAGCACCGTGGTCTCGGCGCCGAAGGCGAGCAGGCGCAGCTGTTCCTGCGTGAAGCCCTGGAAAAGCTTCACGCTGGACAGGATTTGGATGTCGTCATCCAGCGCCATCCTAGCTGTGTCCCCGAGCGGTCAGTCCAGTCCCTCCTTTGGAGCGGCGCGTTCTAAAAGGACGCGCGAGAAACGCTCCAACACTAACAGCCTGCACACCGTGCGAGGCATCCATCGAGCCGATCCATCACCCTCCAGTATCAGGATCGTACCCGAAGCGGTCCCGCCCCGACCGCTCATTCTGTTGGTTCTGACGCAATTCCGGACGGAAAACCGCCTCACACTTTTCCTGGAATTGCTCTAGATCATGAAATGTTTAAGGAACCAGCTTGTAGCCGCCGCTTTCTGTCACAAGAATTTCGGCATTGGAAGGATCACGCTCGATCTTCTGGCGCAACCGGTAGACGTGGGTCTCCAGCGTGTGCGTGGTGACGCCGGAATTGTAGCCCCAGACCTCTTCCAACAGCACGTCGCGCGTCACCACCTTCTGGTCGGCGCGGTAGAGATACTTGATGATCGAGGCTTCCTTCTCGGTCAGCCGCACCTTGGCGCCGCGCGGATCGATCAGCAGCTTCTGACTGGGCTTGAACGTATAGGGGCCGACGGAGAAGGTGGCGTCCTCGCTCTGCTCGTGCTGGCGAAGCTGGGCGCGGATGCGCGCAAGCAGCACGGCGAAGCGGAAAGGCTTGGTCACATAATCGTTGGCGCCGGCCTCGAGACCCAGAATCGTGTCGGAATCGGTGTCATGGCCGGTCAGCATGATGATCGGCGCCTTGTAGCCGCCCTTGCGCAGGATTTTCACCGCCTCGCGGCCATCCATGTCGGGCAGGCCGACATCCATGATGAGCAGGTCGACGACGCCGCCGCGCGCCGTGGCAACGCCTTTTGCGGCGGTCGATTCCTGCTGGACGTCGAATTCTTCGTAGAGCGCCAGTTGCTCAACCAGGGTGGCGCGCAGGTCGTCGTCGTCATCGACGATCAGGATGGTGCGTGATGTCATGGATCAATCCGTTGTTTTAAAAAGAATATTCAGTTGACCTCCCCCCATTTATGCGGAAGCTCACCGGCGCAACAGCCGATCACAGTGATTTGTTCCGTGACACAATCATACAAGAAAAAACGCGCGCGCAATGAGGCGGGCGCATTTTTGCCGAAAGGCCTGAGGGTTTTGGTCGTGCGCGCACGGCCCGGCAACCCCGCGCAGGGCTTCCTGCAAGCCGGCAAAACGGTGTTTCCCTGCGCCCTGGGGCGCAGCGGCGTCACCGCCAACAAGCATGAAGGGGATGGCGCGACGCCGCTGGCGTCGATGCGCATCCTGTCAGGCTATTTTCGGGGCGATCATTTTCCGGGCGGGCGCAGGACAAAGGTGCCGATGGCGCCGGTCGGTCCGGATCTCGGCTGGTGCGAGGTGCCGGACGACCGCAACTACAATCGGCCGGTGAAGATCCCTTATGGCGCGAGCCATGAGCGGATGAAGCGCGACGACCGGCTCTACGATGTCTGCCTGGTGCTCGACTGGAACATCGCGCCGCGCCGGCGCGGGCGCGGCAGCGCGATCTTCTTCCATCTGGCCCGGCCGGGCTTCACCCCGACCCAAGGCTGTGTGGCGGTGACGGCGCGTACCATGGCGAGGTTGCTTCCGTTGCTGTCGAATAGGACGGTGGTGAGGGTGGTTAGATAGGCAGTAGGGAGTAGGGAGTAGGGAGTAGGGAGTAGGGGGATGCGTCCGCCTGCCCTACTGCCTAGTCCCTATTGCCTACTGCCTAATCCCTACTGCCTCTTTCCCGGTTTCTGCCAACCCGTGCCGAGCAGCCCGATCTCGCGAAGCTCCCGGTCCATTGTCTTTGAGACGTCCCGGTGTTCGGCGCCAATGTCGCGCAACTGGCTGTCGGAGAGGTCTTCGACCGACTCATGGGGCAGCCGGGCGGCGACCCGGGCCTGGCGCAGCCAATCGCGCGCCGAACGCAGCCAAAGGGTGAGGCCGGAGGGGGATTCCAGGGGGGTGCAGGACTTCAGGGCGATATCAGACATGGCTCTATCCGTGTTTCTCCGGATGTCAAATCCGGTTTGATGGTGTTTCGATGAAGCCATCATGCCGGATTGAAAAACAAACGGGAAACGAGTAGTTCTTTTCTGATCATCAAGTTTTATTTGGGGATCGCATGGCCAAGCTGCTGCCCGGGACGCGTGCGCTGCGGACGTTCGAAGCGGCCGCCAGGCATCTCAACTTCACCCGCGCCGCCGACGAGCTCGGCCTGACGCCGGCGGCGGTCAGCCACCAGATCAAGGAAATCGAGGATCAGCTCGATCTGGTGCTGTTCACGCGCACCAGCCGCACCATCCGGCTGACCGAAGCGGGCAACGTGTTGCTGGAGGCTTCGGTCGATGCGCTAGACCTGCTCAACCGCGCCGTCAGCCGCGCCCGCAAGATGACGCGCGGCACGGCACTGCTGAAGGTGACGCTCGACGCGCAGTTCGCGACGAAATGGCTGATGCGGCGGGTCGACGACTTCCGCCAGCAGAAGCCGGGCATCGAGCTGCGCTTCGACATCACCTACGATGTCCGGGATTTCGACCTCGACGACGTCGATGTAGGCATCCGCTTCGGCACCGGCAGATATCCGGGGCTCGCCGCGCACCGGCTGTTCGAAAACATCATCATCCCGGTCTGCAGCCCGGCGCTGCTGGCGTCAGGTCCGCCGCTGAAGGAGCCACGCGATCTCTTCAACCATACGCTCGCTCACATCGAATGGTCGCGGCAGGGCGTGACATGGCCGAACTGGCGTATGTGGATGCAGGCGGCCGGCGTCGACGATTTCGACGACAGCCGCACGCTGGTGTTCAGGTCCTCGACCGACGCCACGCAGGCGGCGCTCGACGGCAACGCGGTGGCGCTGGCCGATTTCGCCATGGTCGCCAGCGACCTCTCGCAAGGACGGCTGGTGCAGCCTTTCGAGCTCGGCATCAAGGTGGCGCCCGACTTTGCCTATTTCCTGGTCTATCCCGAGGCCGTGAAGGACGACGCGCGCGTCGTCGCTTTCCGCGAATGGCTTACCGAGGAAGCGGCAAGGACGCCGACGTGAAGGCGCGTCGATATTCAGGTGAGGCCGGCCTGCAAAAGTCGGTTTCCTGCGCTTCCGGTGCTCACGTACTTTAAGTACGCTCCGCTCCGGCCTTCGCCGGCCGAAGCCCTCATAAGGGTCTCCGCTCCATGAAGGCTACGGCCGGCGTAGGCCGGTTCTCAGAAACCGCCATTTTCGGCTCGGCCTGACCTGAATCTCAACCCGCCTCAAGCTGCGGGCGCGGCGGGCGCGCCAAACCAGCCGATGACGGCGCCGATGATCAGCATCACGCCGAGCCAGTGGCCGGCATCGATCAGCGTCAGGGCCCAGCCGAAGCCTTCATAGCGATGGTTGACGGTGAGCGTGGTGGCGATGAAGCCGAGCCAGAGCACGAAGCCGAACAGCAATCCCGCGATCGGGTTCGGCTCGCCGCCGGTTATCGCACCCACCACCAGTGTCAGGACAAGCGCCATGATCAGCTCGGCGACGAAGCTGACGACGAACGGAACGGTCGAGCGTTTCATGGTGGCCGGGTCGAGCTTGGCCGCCTTCAGCCAGGGCTTGCTCAAGCCCATGTACCAGGCGGCACCGAACAACCATGCGACGACAGCGGCGGCGACCACCGCCAGCCAGTTCACGACCGAAAAATCCATGCTTTCCCCTCCAGATCGAAATGCGATGGAACGCTTGTTCGCTCATCCCGTCAAGCAAGGCGCCAGACGGTCGTGCGCTTGACCTCGGCATCCTCCAGCACCCGCGTCACCGGAACGTGGTAGACAGCGAGCGATTCCAGCCCGGCCCTGGGAAGGTAGGCTCGGCCCGGATCGCCGACGAGGATCTCGGCGCCGCGCGCCCGCAGGCTGGCGAACCAGGGCAGCAAGCTGTCGGCGAAAGCCTTGTCGTAGAAGACGTCGCCGGCAAGCACGACGTCCCAGCCGTCGTCGGAGCCGACGCGATCCGCGCCGAGGAATTGCCCTTCGACGGCATTGGCTTCGAGGTTGAGCGCGATCGCCGTCTCGCAGAACGGGTCGATGTCGGCGGCGATCACCTGCTTCGCGCCGGCTTTCATTGAGGCGATGGCGACGAGGCCTGAACCGGAGGCGAAATCGAGCACGCGCCTGCCGCGCACGGTTTCGGGATGGTCGAGTACATACCGGGCGAGACCCTGGCCGCCGGCCCAGGCAAAAGCCCAGAAGGGCGGGGGCAAGCCAATTGCGGCCAGCTCCTCCTCGGTGCGCAGCCACAATTCATGCGCCTCGTCGGCGAGATGCAAAATGACTTCCGGCACATGCGGCGGCGCCATTAGCGCCGTGTTGTCGAGGATGAACTTTTTCGCGCTCTTCGGCGTGAGCTTCGTCACGGTGCCGGGTTGAGCTCGGCCATGCGGCAGACCTCTTTCCACTCGGCCGGCGTCACCGGCTGCACGGAAAGCCGGCCAAGCCGGACCAGCGCCATCTCGGCGAGCTTGGGATTGGCCTTGACCTGTTCAAGCGTCACCGGCTTCGGCACGTCCTTGAAGGCGCGGATGTCGACGCATTCCCAGCGCGGATCGTCGGTGGTGGTGTCGGGGTGCGCTAGCGCGCAGACCTCGGCGATACCGACGATGTCGAGCCCCTCATTGGAGTGATAGAAGAAGCCGAGATCGCCGATCTGCATCGCTTTCATGTTGTTGCGGGCGGCATAGTTGCGCACGCCGTCCCATTGCGTGCCGGCCTTGCCCTTGGCCTTCAGCCCCTCGAAGGAAAAGACCGAAGGTTCGGACTTGAACAGCCAGTAGTTCATATCTCTTGTCCCATCGCTTGCCGCCACGCATGGCGTTCCCATCTATGCTTACCCTCTCGCCCTTGCCGCGGCGAGAGCAGCGAACGATCATGCGCCGGCGGGCTTCTGGAACACCCAGTTCCACGGACGGATCTGGACGCTTTCGAACAGGCCGGCCTTGGCATAAGGATCGGCGGCAGCCAGGGCTTGGGCGCCAGCCATGTCGGGCGCCTCGATCATCACCAGGCTGCCATCCGGCTTGCCGTCGGCGTCGAGGAAGGGACCTGCAAAGGCAAGCCTGCCTTCGCCGATCAGACCTTCCAGGAACGCCGCATGCGCCGGCCGCGTGTCGACGCGCAGCTGCAGGCTGCCGGGCTTGTCCTTGCAAATCAACGCAAACAGCATTTTTTCACTCCGAGGGTTCAGATGTCGGTTTCGGTCTTGAGCGGGCGTGTCATCAGCGCGGTCACGGCCTGGCCGATGGTCACCTTGCCGTCGAGGATGGCGGCGACGGCGGAAATGATCGGCGCTTCGATGCCGCGCTCGGCGGCGATGCGGGCGGCAATGCCCGCCGTCGGCACGCCTTCGGCCAGAGGCAGGCCGGCAAGCGGCTTGCCCTGGCCGAGCGCCAGGCCGTAGGCGAAGTTGCGGGACTGCGCTGACGAACAGGTGAGCAAGAGGTCGCCGAGACCGGAAAGGCCCATCAGCGTCTCCGGCCTGGCGCCGAAGGCGGCGCCGATGCGGCGCAGTTCGACGAAGCCGCGCGTCACCATGGCAGCCTGGGCGCTGGCGCCAAGCCCGGCGCCGGTGACGGCACCGGCGGCGATGGCAAAGACGTTCTTCAGCGCGCCACCGATTTCGACGCCGATCAGGTCGTCGCTGGAATAGCAGCGCAGGTTTTCCGCCGAAAAGCGGGCGGCGAGCTCTGCCGCCAGATCGCCATCGCGGGCAGCGACCACCACGGCCGTCGGCAGGCCGCGCGCGACGTCGCTGGCGAAGCTCGGACCGGACAGCGCCGCGACCGGATTGTTGGGCAGGTTTTCGGCGACGATCGCCGAGAGCAGCGCGCCGGTATCGCGCTCGATGCCCTTGGCGCAAAGCACCAGCGGCACGCCCTTCGGCACGTGGCCGGCGGCGGCAGCCAGCACCGCGCGCAGCGACTGCGCCGGCGTGACCGCAAGCACGCAGTCGGCGCCGTCGAGCGCCGTGGCGATATCGCTGGTGGCCGCGATGCCGGGCGCGATCCTGATGCCGGGCAGATAGCGCGGGTTCTCGCCGCGGGCGACGGCGGCGACGGTTTCGGTGTCGCGCGCATAGAGCCGGACATCATGGCCGGCGCGCAGCATGGCAAGCGCCAGCGCCGTGCCCCAGGCGCCGCCGCCCAGCACCGCCACGCGCCAGCAGCTTGCGGATCTCTTCGCGGTCATGCCTTGGCACCGCGCCGGCCAGAGCCGACCAGTGGTGCCGAAACGCTGTCCAGCGGCCAGCGCGAACGCGGCACGAAATCGGCGGTGTTCTCGTCGGCGATGCCGGCGCGCAGCCGCTCGATGCCGGCCCAGGCGATCATCGCCGCGTTGTCGGTGCAGAGTTTTTGCGGCGGCGCGATGAAGGCGAAGCCGGCTTCAGAACAAAGCGTTTCAAGCGTCGCCTTGATCGTGCGGTTGGCGGCAACGCCGCCGGCGACGACCAGCGCCGGCTTTGCCTGGCCGGGGAATTCCTGGCGGAAGCGGGCAAGGGCGCGGCCGACACGGTCGCCCAGCGCGTCGGCCACCGCCGCCTGGAAAGAGGCGCAGATGTCGGCGACGTCCTGGTCGCTCAGCGGCGCGATGGCGGTTGCCGCCTGGCGCACCGCCGTCTTCAGGCCCGAGAAGGAGAAATCCGGTTGCGCCGAGCCCTTCATCGGACGCGGAAAGGCGAAACGACGGGGATCGCCGCTGGTGGCCGCCTTCTCGACATTCGGTCCGCCGGGATAGGGCAGGCCGAGCATCTTGGCGGTCTTGTCGAAGGCTTCGCCCAACGCATCGTCGATGGTGGTCGCCCAGCGCTGGTAGTCGCCAACGCCGCGCACCGCGACGATCTGGGTGTGGCCGCCGGAGACGAGCAGCAGCAGATAGGGGAAGTCGAGACCGTCGGTCAGCCGCGCCGTCAGCGCGTGGCCTTCGAGGTGATTGATGGCGATCAGCGGCTTGCCGGCGGCGGCGGCGATCGCCTTGGCGGTCATCAAGCCGACGATCAGCCCGCCGACCAGACCCGGTCCCGCCGTCGCGGCGATCGCGT
This sequence comes from Mesorhizobium humile, assembly GCF_033977215.1. Classification (NCBI taxonomy): domain Bacteria; kingdom Pseudomonadati; phylum Pseudomonadota; class Alphaproteobacteria; order Hyphomicrobiales; family Phyllobacteriaceae; genus Mesorhizobium; species Mesorhizobium humile. Next base: position 124,416 of record NZ_JAVIIV010000006.1, on the reverse strand, counting down.
CGACCTCGTCGAGCGAGACGGACGAGTCGGCAAGTGCTGCCTCGACGATGCCGTCCAGCGCCTCGACATGGGCGCGCGCGGCAATCTCGGGCACGACGCCGCCGAAGGCCGCGTGCTCCTCAATCTGGCTGAGCACGATATTGGACAGGATTTCGGGCGCAGCGGTGCCGTCCAGCGCCACCACGCTGGCCGCCGTCTCGTCGCAACTCGTCTCAATGCCCAGAACGCGGATCAATTGGTCGCTGTCCATAAAGATTGTGTCACCGGAGGTCTGTCGATATTCAGGTGATGCCGGCCTGCAAGTGGCGGCTTTCTGCGCTTCCGGCGCTCACGTACTTAAGTACGCTCCGCTCCGGTTCTCGGAAGCCACCACTTTCGGCTCGGCCTGACCTGAATCTCGACAGACCTCGGTCAACGACGGGGGTTATCACGGACCGCGCGCCATGCAAACTTTGAAAATCGGAACACGCGGCAGCCCGCTGGCGCTCGCCCAGGCGCATGAGACGCGGGCGCGGCTGATGCAGGCGCATGGGCTGCCCGAGCAGGCATTCGAAGTGATGCCGATCTCGACCAGCGGCGACCGCATCCAGGACCGGCCGCTGTCGGAGGCCGGCGGCAAGGGCCTGTTCACCAAGGAAATCGAGGAAGCGCTGCTCGACGGCCGCATCGACATCGCCGTGCATTCGTCGAAGGATATGCCGACCGTGCTGCCCGGCGGGTTGGAGCTTACCACCTTCCTGCCGCGCGAGGACGCCCGCGACGCCTTCATCGGCAAGACCGTGAAGCGAATCGCCGACCTGCCGCATGGCGCGACCGTCGGATCGTCGTCGCTTCGCCGCCAGGCGCTGCTTCGCCGCATGCGGCCGGATTTCGAGGTGGTGATGTTCCGCGGCAATGTGCAGACCAGGCTGCGCAAGCTGGACGAGGGCGTCGCCGAGGGCACCATCCTCGCCTATGCCGGGCTGAAGCGGCTCGGGCTCGAACATGTCGTCACCGACCTGATGTCATTGGAGGATTTTCCGCCGGCGCCGGGGCAAGGCGCGATCGGCATCGAAACGCGCATCGGCGACCGCGATGTCGAGAGAATGCTGGCGGCGATCCATCACGTGCCGACGGGCCAGGCATTGGCGTGCGAGCGCGCCTTCCTCGCCGCGCTCGACGGCTCGTGCCGCACGCCGATCGCCGGCCATGCGACGGTATCGGGCGAGAAACTGTCCTTCACCGGGCTGATCATCTCACCCGACGGCACGGAATCGCACGAGGTCCGGCTGGAAGGCGAGGCCGCGGACGCTGCCGAGATCGGCCTCGATGCCGCGCGGACGGTTCGCGCCAGGGCTGGTGCTAAATTCTTCGACGGCTGGGCCTGACATGGTCCGCGTCCTGGTGACGAGGCCGGAGCCCGGCGCGTCGCGCACGGCACGACGCCTCGAAACCCTGGGATTTCAGCCCGTCCTGCTGCCGCTGACGGAGACGAGCGCATTGCCTGCCGAGGTGACCATCGGCGGCGATCCCGTCGCGGTCGCCGTCACCAGCGCCAATGCGGTGCGGCATGCGCCGACGGCGCTAATCGCGGCGCTTGCAAACCTGCCCTGCCACGCGGTTGGAAAAAGGACGGCCGAAGCCTGCCGCGCAGCGGGATTTGTGTCCGTCACGGATGGTCCGGGCGATGCCGAGGCGCTGGCCGACACCATCGCCGGCGGCCTTGCCGGCAAGGCAATCGTGTATTTGTGCGGCCGCATCCGCTTCCCGGGATTCGAGCAACGGCTGGCGGCGGCCGGCGCGCATGTCCAGGCGATCGAGACTTACGACACGGTCGGGATCGACTATGGCGATGCCGACGTGGTCGCCCGCCTCTCGGACCATCCGGTCGAGGCCGCGCTGCTTTATTCGGTCAAGGCCAGCGCCGCGCTGGTCAAGCTGATAACCCGGCCGGCTTTGCAGCATCTTTTTGAAAAAACGGAATTTTTGATGCTCTCCGCGCGCGTCGCCGAGCCGTTAGACAGGGTCGCTGGGCGCAGGATCCAGATCGCGCTGCAACCGGATGAGGATGCGCTTCTCGCGCTTTTGTCGCAACCGCGCTAGGCCGCGTCATCACACCGCCCCTTTTCACCGCTTGGTGATGTGCTAGAGCATCCCCTGGACCCTTTGAACCATCCTCAAGCCAGTTCGCGGAGCCCAAGCATGGTCAAGACGCCGAAGATGCGACATTCGAAGACCCGGCGCGAGCCGGTGACCATCGAACTCGAGCCCGGCGCCGTCTCGCGAATCACCGACGAGGATGCCGCCAAGGCCGAGGCCAATGCCGCGCAGACCGACGAGGCGAAGGCTGAAGAGGCCGCCGTCGCTTCGCAGCCGGAGGCGCCAGAAGAGCCGATCCATGCCGAGCAGGCCGATATCGAGCCGTGGGAGCATAGCGACGCCACGCAGGCAGCGGCCGACAAGCCCGAGGCCGGCAAGGACGAGCCGGAGGCGCCGTATCCCGGCGGCTCCGATGCCCCGAAGAGCCAGGCCAAGGGCTTCGAGTACAATTTCGAGGACGCGTCCGCTGCCGGCGTTGCCGCTTCGGCAACGAAATCAAGCGAGACACGGGGTGAGGATCGCGTGCTGCAGCAATCGCGCAAGACCGGCGTCAACGCCATCGCCGCGGGCGTCATTGGCGGCGTGATCGCGCTTGCCGGCGCCGGCCTGCTGCAGTCGGTCGGCCTGCTCGGCGCGCCGGGGTCGGGCGGCGGATCGCTCGACGGCGTCAATGGCGAGCTCGCTTCGCTGAAGAGCGAAATCGCGGCGCTGAAGGAAAGCGGCGACACCGGGGCGTCCGCCAAGGTCGACGGTCTTTCCTCGGCGCTCGAGCAGGTCAAGGCCGATATCGCGGCGCTGAAATCCACCGCAGGACAGAGCGGCGACGGCACGGCCCTCAAGGCGCTCGGCGACAAGGTCGGCCAGATCGAGACGACCCTCGCCGACCTGCAGAAGAACGGTAACGCGGCGCCCGTCGATCTCGGTCCGCTCAACGAGAAGATCGCCGGGCTCGACGCATTGGTGAAATCGACCGGTGACGCGGCCAAGGCCGAGGACGGCCGGGTCACGGCGCTGGAGCAATCCGTGTCGCAGCTTTCCGGCAAGGTCGAGGCGCAGGCCGCGCAGCCCAAGATCGCACTGGCGATTGCCGCCTCGGCGCTGAAATCGGCTCTCGACCGCGGCGCGCCATTCGCGACCGAACTCGACACCTTCGCTGCGATCGCGCCGGATGCGCCTGAGCTCGCGGCGCTGCGCTCCTATGCCGAGAAGGGCGTGCCGACCCGCGCCACCATCGCTTCGGAAGCCGATGCCGCCGCCAATGCCATGATCGAGGCGGCAAAGCCCGTCGACCAGAATGCCGGGTTCTTCCAGAGCCTGGTGTCGAGCGCGGAATCGCTGGTCAAAGTGCGGCCGGTCGGCGCCGTCGAAGGCAAGGGCGCGCCGGAAACCGTGGCCCGCATGGAAGTGGCGATCAACCAGGGCGACTACGCCAAGGCGCTCAGCGAGTATGACACGCTGCCCGACGCGGCAAAGGCGGCCGGCGCCGATTTTGCCGGCAAACTGAAGGCGCGGCTGGAGGTCGAGAAGCAGCTCGAAGCGCTGATTGCCGGCGCGACGAAGGCGTGAGGACGAAAAGATGATCCGCCTCCTCGTCTTCCTCGCCGTCGTCTTCGCGCTGGGACTGGGCTTTGCCTGGCTGGCCGACCGTCCGGGCGACATGCTCGTCACCTTCAACGGCTACCAGTACCAGGTCACGCTGATGGTGGCGGCGGTGGCGATCGTCGCCGTGGTCGCGGCAGTGATGATCGTCTGGTGGCTGATCAAGTCGCTGTGGAACAGCCCCTATACGATCTCGCGCTATTTCCGCGTGCGCCGCCGCGATCGCGGTTACCAGGCGCTGTCGACGGGCATGATCGCCGCCGGCGCCGGTGACGGCGCGCTGGCGCGCAAGAAGACCAAGGAAGCGGTGAAGCTGATCAGCTCCGATCAGGAGCCGCTGATCAACCTGCTCGACGCCCAGGCCTCGCTGCTCGAAGGCGATCACAAGGGCGCGCGCGAGAAATTCGAGCGCATGCTCGACGATCCGGAGATGCGGCTGCTCGGTCTGCGCGGGCTTTATCTCGAGGCCGAGCGCCTCGGCGACCGCAATGCCGCGCGCCACTATGCCGGCCGCGCGGCGGCGGTCGCGCCGCAGCTCGCCTGGGCAGCGGAATCGACGCTCGAAGAGCTGACCGAACGCGGCGACTGGGACGGCGCGCTGAAGCTGGTCGAGGCGCAGAAATCGACGCGGCAGATCGAGCGCGACGCGGCCAACCGCCGCCGCGCCGTGCTGCTCACCGCCAAGGCGCAGGCGCTGGTCGACAGCGACCCGAACGCGGCCCGCACCGCGGCGCTCGAAGCCAACAAGCTGGCGCCCGATTTCGCGCCGGCGGCGGTCATCGCCGCCGATCTGGTTATCCGGCAAAACGACGTGCGCAAGGGCTCCAAGATTCTGGAAGCCGCGTGGAAGGCCGAGCCGCATCCCGACATCGCCGAGCTCTACACCCATGCCAGGCCGGGCGACGCCGTGCTCGATCGCCTCAACCGGGCAAGGAAGCTACAGGAACTGAAGAAGAACCACGCCGAATCGTCCATGGCCGTGGCGCGCGCGGCGCTCGACGCGCAGGATTTCGCCACCGCGCGGCGCGAAGCGGAGGCCGCGATCCGCATGGATCGCCGCGAGGGCGCCTATCTTCTGCTCGCCGATATCGAGGAAGCCGAGACCGGCGACCAGGGCAAGGTGCGGCAGCTGCTGTCCAAAGCCGTGCGCGCGCCGCGCGATCCGGCCTGGGTGGCGGACGGCGTCATCTCCGAGCGCTGGGCGCCGGTGTCGCCGGTCACCGGCAAGCTCGACGCCTTCACCTGGCGCGCGCCGATGGAGCGGCTTGGCCAGTTGATCGACAGCGACACGGATGTTGCCGTGCCGGCAATCACCGCCGCGCCGCCGGCCGAACCCGCTGAAAAGGCGATCGACATCGTTGCCGACGCGCCCGTCGAAGAGCCGGTATCGGCGAATGGCGGCGAGAAGGATAAGGCGGTGGCCGAAACCGTCGGTGAGGCGGAAACCATAGGCCAGGGTTCGGAGTTGCCGCCTCTGCCGGACGATCCAGGCGTCGCGCCGGAAGAAGAAGCGGATAAATCGCCGCGCCGCTTTCGTTTGTTCTAAAGCTGTGTTCTGGGGCCGGGTTTTGGTGGGCAGGGAAAAGGTGTCGATGTTCGAGCGTGTGTTGTCCTTCCTGAGGGATCTGCCGGCCGGCGGCGAGACCAGGCCGAGCGCCGACGATCCGCGCGTCGCGGCCTCGGCGCTGCTCTACCATGTGATGAACGCCGACGGCGTGCGCCAGGACGTGGAATGGGAGCGGTTCAAGCAGATCCTGGCCGAGACCTATTCGGTGAGCGGCGAGGAGCTCGACGCACTGGCCGCGGCCGGCGAGCGCGCCGACAATGAGGCGATCGACCTCTACGCCTTCACCAGCGTGCTCAAGCGCGAGCTCGACGCGGAGGCGCGCAAGGCCTTTATCGGCCTGATGTGGGAAATCGTCTATGCCGATGGCGAGCTTGACGAACTGGAGGACAACACGGTCTGGCGGGTCGCCGAACTGATCGGCGTCGAGCGTCACGACCGCATCGAGGCGCGCCGCAAGGCGGCGGCCGAGGTGCCCGGCGCACGGGGCAAGTCGAGCGACGAATAACAGGACCCTTCGCCTTCCATGCCACCCAGACCGAGGCCGAGACCCAAAATCCTGATCGTGCTGCATCAGGAGAATTCGAGCCCCGGCCGCGTCGGCCATATGCTGCTGGAAGAAGGTTTCGATCTCGACATCCGCCGGCCGCCGCTCGGCGACGAATTGCCCTGCACGCTGGATGATCACGCCGGCGCGGTTATCTTCGGCGGACCGATGAGCGCCAATGACGAGGACGAGTTCGTCCGCCGCGAGACCGATTGGCTGCAAATCCCGCTGAAGGAGAATCGGCCGTTCCTCGGCATCTGCCTCGGCGCGCAGATGCTGGCCAACCATCTCGGCGGCAGGGTCGAGGGCCATGGCGAGGGCCTGGTCGAGATCGGCTGGTATCCGCTGAAGGCGACTGACGCCGGCAAGAAACTGCTGCACTGGCCGGAGATGGTCTACCAGTTCCACCGCGAGGGCTTTTCGCTGCCCAAGGAAGCGACGTTGCTGGCCACGGCGGAGACCTATCCCAACCAGGCGTTCCGTTACGGTGAGAATGCCTGGGGTATCCAGTTCCATGGCGAGCTGACCCGGGTGATGATGCAGCGCTGGGTGGTGCGCGGCGCGCATCGCTTCGAATTGCCCGGCGCGCAGCCCGGCCGCGACCACTTGGGCGGCCGGCTGATCTGGGACATTCACCTGAAGCGCTGGCTGAGCGAATTTCTGGGACTGATCTTCGGCAAGCCGGCCGTGGGGTAGGGTAAACCCTAATTACCTGAATGGGAGCCAAGGCGTGGACAGCCGTTCGCGCTGCGCGGGCCTATGGACGTGATTCGGAATTCGGCTTCCAGGCGTCGCAGCCGATAAGCCTCACGAGTGATCCAAGAACTCGAGCTATTTTTCTTGGCGTTCTAGAGCTTCCAAGATAGACCGCACGGCCTCAATGTCGCGTCGGTCCACCTTCTTTTCGTAGGTCTTCTCGATCCACTCCATGCTGGTCTCAAGGTATCGAAGAGTGGCGCGGTATTGCGGGATCGTTTCGGGCTTGAAGAACCATTTGAAATTCTCCCACGCTGCCACGGTCACTTTGACCAATTCCTGGAGGGTCGCCGTCAGAAGTTCGGGCACATAGAATGGTCCCATATGCGCGTCAGCTTCAGGTGTCGGCCGAAGCATCGCGAAACCTGCAAATGTTGGGTGCGCAGCGATCGAGGAAAGGAGCTTGTAGTGCTCCATACGCCTTTTTTCGGTGAAGCCGTCACGATCGTCCAGCACCTGCCGGATTTTGGCTTGACCAAATTCTTTCGTCCGCTCCTGCTCTGACACCAACTTCCAGCGCTGGATCAACGCGTCATCAGTGCTGAAGTAATCAAGGAGAAATGCGGTCTCAAGAATGTCTCGGATTTGGAGGCCGGCAGCTTGATAGTAGCCGCTCAGGATGAGCTTCAGGGCAGCCCCTTGTGCATTAAAAATCCGAGCGCCCAATAGCTTTATGATAAGCTGGTTCTCGTCCTTTTCAGCGTAGTCCATACGATAGAACTGCAGGAGGTCCATGATCGTCTCGATCATGCCAACGTGCCGCAAAAGGTCTTCCTGTCTCTCGATGAAATCGATAGATTTACCTCGCGCGACTTCTTCGCCAGAATGCAGGAAGGCAAGGTTTTCAGGGATCTCATTACCTACCACTGGTGGCCACCACGTCCGTGACCTCGCCTCGACTACCGACTAGCGCGATCTCGATGCCTGCTCGTGCGCACCGCGGTGCCATCCTGGTCGCAAGTCTCAGAGTGTTCTCCGTATAGGGGACAACAGCGACTTGGCGACCAGGGTTTTCGCTTGCCATCAGTAAGCCAACAGTCTCGCAAAGCCCTTTGTAAAGCCGAGACACCTGGCCGGCGTGGCGGGTATTTATTATGCCGCCCTTGCATTCGGCCGAGACGGTATGGTTGCCGACCTCGGCTACAACGTCCCCTTTTCCAGAACTGGGATGGATGGTGATCCTCCATCCGTTCTCGTGCCGATACTCGCCGCCGTATGTTGTCGTACCGGTGGACGTTGCCTTATCGAAGCCGCGTCGAGCCAACCAACCGGTGAAGTCGAACCTCTTGCCGTGCTCTCCATCTGGATGGATGCGGACATGGTTGGCTTCCGTCGTCCGCAGGAGGTGGGTGGCATAGGCCACCATCACGGCACCCTCGTGCATCTTATGCTCGATGCCATCGGCGACCTTGCTGGCTCTCTTTTCGGGAGCGGCAACTTGTTCGACTAGGTCGTCAAAATCCATCAAAGTTTCCCCAGAAGCATCGCCACTTTACCATGAAATTAAGCTGCTGCAGCCCATCTTCGATCATGCCGAGCGACCGCCACGATCGACAGCCAAGCGAGGGTCGAGACGCCGAAAAGCACGGTGAGGCGCCGAACTAGGGGCCGTCGGAAGAGCGAAGCCCGATTGCCCTGAACGGCTGAGCTTGACCCGGCCTGCGCCTACCTGACCGCGAGCCTATCTGCTCGCTGCCTGCGAATCCCGGGCCGAAGGCAGGCTGGCCTGGAGAAAACGGTGCCAGGCGCCGCCGAGGACCAGCGTGGTTTCGGCCTCGGCGAATCCGGCCGAGAGAAGGCCTGCCGAGAGTTTCGGAAAATCGAGGTTCGATCTGAACCAGGACGGCTGCGGCGGAAAGCTCGCGGTCGCCTGGAGCTCGCGGGTCCAGCGGCCTTCGCGCATCCAGCGCACGACACTGTCGGGCTGGTCCTGGCAAAGATCCGAGCCGATGCCGAGATGATCCGCTCCCATGATACCGGCCGCTTCGGCAGCCATTTGCCCGAACTGCTCCAGCGTCGTGTCCGAGCCGTTCGGAAGGTGCAGCGGGTAGAGCGACAGGCCGAGCAATCCCTGCTTTTCGCGCAGCGCCTGCAAGACGGCCCTCGAAACATTGCGGTTGCTGTCGCGCAGCCAGCGCGGATTGGCATGGCTGATGACCACCGGGCGCTGCGACAGCGCGATCGTTTCCAGCGCGGTCCGCTCGCCGGCATGCGACAGATCGATGATCATGCCGAGCCGGTTCATCTCGGCGATCGCCTCGCGCCCCATCCGCGTCACGCCGCTGTCTTCCTGTTCCATCCATCCGCAGCCGAGCAGCGACTGGTTGTTGTAGGTGAGCTGCATGAAGCGGATGCCGAGATCGAAGAGCATCTCGATCAGGCCGATGTCGTCCTCGATCGGCATCGGGTTCTGCAGGCCAAGCAGGATCGCTGTCCGGTTGGTGGCCCGCGCCCGCTCGATGTCGCCGGCATCGCGCGCCAGGAGGATCAGGTCCTCATTGTCGCGAAGCCAAGTGCGCCAGTCGACCAGGTGACGCACCGTCTCGCGAAAACCTTCGTGATAGCCGACCGTGGCGTGGATCGCGGTCAGCCCGCCCCGGCGCATCTCCTCGAAAATTTCGCGCGACCAGTTGCAGTATTGCAGCCCGTCGATGAGCACTTGCGGCGCAGCGTTGGTCATTCGGGCGCGCCCGCGTGGATGTAGGACGTCTTGACCTGGGTATAGAACTCGACCGCGGCGCGGCCCTGCTCGCGCGGGCCGTAGCTCGAGGCGCGAACGCCGCCGAACGGCACGTGATAGTCGGTGCCGGCTGTCGCGAGGTTGACCATGACGCAGCCGGAGCGCGAGGCGTGGCGGAATTTCGTCGCACGCGCCAGCGAGCGCGTGGCGATGCCGGCCGTCAGCCCGTAGGGCGTGTCATTGGCAAGGAAGATCGCCTCGTCGAGATCGTCGGCTGGAATGACGCAGGTGATCGGCGCGAACATCTCCTCCTGGTTGATGCGCGTGCGGGAGCGGCCGTTGAGGAACACGGCGGGCGCCATGTAATGGCCCCGATGCGCGAGATCGAGCGCTTCGCCGCCGGTCGCAAGCTCTGCTCCTTCGCTGATGCCGAGCGTCATATAATCGAGATTGGCCGAGAGCTGCTCGGCGCTGACGACCGGTCCCATCTGGACGCCGGCCTCAAGCGCATGGCCGACCTTCAGGGCTTCGGTTTTCGCCAGCAGCCTCTCGACGAAGGCGTCATGGATCGGCCGGTGGACGATCAGCCGCGACGCCGCCGTGCATTTCTGGCCCGTACCGCCAAAGGCGCCGTTCACGGCAAGGTCGACGGCACGGTCGAGATCGGCATCGTCCATCACCACGAACGGGTTCTTCGACCCCATTTCGAGCTGCAGCTTCACGAAGCGCGCGGCGGCGAGCGCCGCGATGCCGGAACCGACGGCGCCGGAGCCGGTGAAGCTCAGCCCTTGGATGTCGGCATTGGCGGCAAGCTCGCGGCCGATCGTCGATCCCGATCCCATGACGAGGTTGAACAAGCCTTTCGGGAGTGCCTGCCGGCTGATGATCTCGGTCAACGCCCAGGCGCTGGCCGGGGTGATGCTGGCCGGCTTCCAGATCACGGCGTTGCCGAAGGCCAGCGCCGGCGCGATCTTCCAGGACGCGGTGGCGATGGGGAAATTCCAGGGCGAGATGACGGCGACGATGCCGAGCGGCTCGCGCTCGATCAGCACATCCACGCCGGCTCTGACGGAATCGGCCGAGGCGCCCAGATTACGCAGCGCCTCGGCGGCGAAATAGGTGAAGAACTGGCCGGCGCGATAGACCTCGCCGACACCTTCGGGAAGCGTCTTGCCCTCCTCGCGCGACAGCAGTTCGCCAAGCTCCCTCGAGCGCGCCATCAATTCGCGGCCGATGGCGTCGAGAACGGCGGCTCTCGCTTCGAGCCCGGCCGCCGCCCACTCCCGTTGCGCGTTTTGCGCGGCCGCCACGGCGTCATGGATGTCGGACAGCCGCGCCTGCGCGAAACGCCCGACGATGTCGGTCACATCCGACGGATTGACGTCCTCGACCCAGTCGGCGCCGTCGCGCCATTCGCCTGCAACGAAGTTCTGACCGTTCAGCATCGGGTTCGACCTGCATCAAATTCGGTTGACAACGACCTAATCAATGCTGTGAACTTCAATCAAGCTCAATTTTTGGCACAAATGTTCAGGCAAGCTTAACAGTGACGAAAACGATCAGCCTGACCGGCATGCGCAGCTTCGTCGCGGTCTGCGAGACCGGCGGCGTGCGCGCCGCCGCCGATCAGATCGGCCGTACCCCGTCGGCGGTGTCGATGACCCTGAAGCAGCTGGAAGACGACATTGGCGCGCCGCTGTTCGAGAGCGAACGCAAGGGCGCGCTTTCTCCAGTCGGCCGTATCGTGCTCGACGAGGCGCGCGCCATGATCGCGCATTACGACCGCGCCTGCCTGGCGATGACCAGCTATGCGGCGGACCGGCAGGGACGCTGCGACGTGGCCAGCGTGCCTTCGGTCGCCGTGACCTTGCTGCCGCGCGCCATCGCCCAGCTTCGCGCCGAGGGCAGCCGGTTCGACATCCACATCCGCGACAGCGATTCCAGCGCCATCGTCGACGCGGTCGAAAACGGCATGGTCGAGGTCGGGCTGTGCGTGCTTGCCAGCAAGCGGCCGCAGCTCAGTTTCGAGCCGCTGTTCCACGAGCCGCTCGATTTCGTCTGCCCGGCCGATCATCCCCTGGCAAAATCGAAGCGTCCGCTGAAATGGGCGCAGCTCGAAGGTGAAAGCTTCATCCGCAATGGCGCGGCCGCGGCACTCGGGCTTGCCGAGACCGAGGCGCTTGCCGCCGGCTCGAAACTCACCGCGACCAATGTGAGCTCCAACCTGGCGATGGTGGAGGCGAGGCTCGGCGTCACCATCCTGCCGCGGCTCTGCCGCTGGAAGAGCAGCCACGACGTGCGCTTCGTGCCGCTTGCCGACCCGCGTTCGAGCCGGACCGTCGGCTGGATCGCCAAGGAGGGCCGCAATCTGCAGCCGGCGTCGCTGCGCTTCATCGAATGCATTCGTCAGCAGGCGCAGGCCGGCGAGAGAGAGTTCGGCTATGCGGCGGCATGATTGGTGGGTGAGGGGATGACGCGCCTGACGCAAGCCAGCATCGAAACGCTCGCTCGTACGGCGCTGGTGCGGCACGGCGCCAGTGAGCGCCAAGCTGGTGCGCTCGCCGCAGCCGTCGCGGCTGCCGAACGCGACGGGCTGAAATCGCATGGGCTGATGTATCTGCCGACCTATTGCGAGCATCTGACCTGCGGCAAGGTGCTGGGGCTGGCCGAGCCGCGCCTGACGCGGCCGGCTCCGGCGGTCGTTGCCGTCGATGCGGGCAACGGCTTCGCCCATGCGGCCATCGCCCTTGGCCTGCCGGCGCTGATCGAGGCAGCCCGCACGCAAGGTGTCGCGGCGCTTGCCGTCCGCAATTCCTACAATTGCGGCGCGCTCGGCTATCACACCGAAAACATCGCGCAGGCCGGCCTTGTCGGCTTGGGGTTCACCAACGCGCCGGCCTCGATCGCGCCCTGGGGCGGCCGCAAGGCGGCGCTCGGCACCAATCCCTGGTCGCTGGCGGTCCCGGACGGGCAGGGCGGCGCGCGCTTCGTCATCGACCAGAGCGCCAGCGTCGTCGCCAAGAGCGAGGTCATCAAGCGCGCCCGCGCCGGCGAGCCGATCCCTCCCGGCTGGGCCTTCGACGCGAGCGGCGAGACGACCACCGATGCCGGCGAGGCGTTGAAGGGCACGATGGCGCCGGCGGGCGGCTACAAGGGCGTCGGCTCAGCATTGCTGGTGGAGGTCTTCGCCGCATGCCTGACGGGAGCCAATCCCGGGCTTGTCGCCAGCCCCTTCTCCGGCACCGCCGGAGGTCCGCCTGGAACCGGCCAGTTCTTCCTGGCAATCTCGCCCGATGCGACCTCGGCCGGGGCATTTGCGGGGAATCTGGAAACCATTGCCGGCGCCTTTGTCGGCGAAGCGAGGCTTCCGGGCACAAGACGCTTTGGCGCGCGCGAACAGAACACCAAGGACGGCATCGAGGTGGCGGCCGAGACGCTTGCCGCGCTCGAAAAGCTGGCCGGGATCGCCGCATGACGGCGATCGCGCTGCGCCCGCCAGAGGTCGTCATGCGCCTTAAGCGGCTGGGCGCCGCGCATCCGACACGTCTCAGTTTTCTGCGCCAGCTGATCCGCCGCGCCACCCGGGAGAAATGGCGGGTGCGCAAGGACCGGTTCGACCTGGACGACAATGGGTTCGGGCGCGCGGTCTATGCGGTCGAGACGCCGGCAAGGACCTACAGCCTGGTCGCCTTCTCGACGCCGCTCGACGACGAGAAGCGGTCCGACCGGGTGATCGCGCAAGCCTGGGACACGAGCTACGTGCTTTACGACGGATTGCCGGACGCCGCCGAAGTCGCGCGGCTGGAGGCAAATGCGCCGCTGCAGGAGGCAGGCCGCTACACCAGAAGCGAACTCGTGCTGGCGCGTGCCAACAAAAGCGTGCGGCTGTTCGAGGACGTCGTGGCGGTGCTGGCGCAAGGGCGACAACCGGACGAGGAGCAGTTGCTCGGTGTCGGCTATCTGCTGCGCACCACGGCCGTCTACGGCAACGGCAAGTTCGGCATCGCCGACCGCGACGAGATCGCCGCACGCCCGGAGCTTGCCGGATCCTTTCAGGCCGAGATGCTCACCGTCTGGCTGATACGGTCCTTCACGCTCGACCTGGTCGATCACATCGCCTGTCGCCGCAATCCGGCCGGCGCGGCGAGCCTGGCGCCGGAATTGCGCCGGGCGCTCGGGGTTGGCAATGCGACGGGGCTTGGCATGGCTCCGTTCCTCGTTCGCCATCCGCTCTTGACGCATAGCTGGTTCCTCGCCCGCGAAACCGCGCTCGCGCGGGTTCGCGCCGAACCGCATGCCGGTGCGGCGGAACGAGACATTTTCTCGAAAGCGCTCGCCGATTTGCGGCAGCGCGTGGCCCGCTGGCACAGCGACGACGACCGCCAGGCCGCCGCAACCCGGTCGCTGGCCGCCGATCTCGACGCGCTGGCCGAAAACCTCGACCGGCTTCTGGCGAAAGCACCGCCCTGGGATGCGGTCTATCGCTTCGCGGAAGACAAGTTTTCGCTCGAAGGGCAGGAAGCCTGCGTCTCGCTGATCCTCGAGCCGCATGGCGCGCTGGTCGACGAACTCGGCGACACGATGAAGGCCGACGAGACGCCTGGACATGCGATCGACGGCAGCGTCACCTGCGGTTCGCTTCGCCAGGCGCTTCTCGATAGCTATTCCTGGGCGGGAAAAGTCGACTTCGCCGAACCGTCCGCCAATGCGCGCTTCTGGTATGTGTCGGCGGAGAAGCTCGAGCCCCGGCTCGGCGAGCGTTTCGAGGAGGACGGCGCTGAGCTCGAACAGCCGCTCGCAACCGCGCGCGACGCGCTCAGCCTTGCGGCCGCGCTGGCGCAGGAGCCAGCTTCGGCCAGTGTCGCCGACTTCCTGCTGCGTCGGCCGGAATGGCGCCACGCGGTGCGGCGCGCCCAGATCGTCGCGAAATTCCCCTATGCCGAGATCCACGACAATCTGATCGGCGCCGACTTGCGGCCCGTCGACATATTGCGCGCCAAGCTGGCTTTCTTCGGCGCGCGCAGTTTCGATCCGCGCTCCGACCGCTGGCTGCGGATCGCGCTGTTCAGCGGCGAGCCGCTGATCGAGGATGTCGCCACGATGGCGCCGGCAGGAGAGGCCGCGTGATCGACCTGTCGCTCAACGAGGTGGAAACGCTGAGCACCAAGGCGGCGCGCGGCGCCGGATTTTCATGGGGACTGGCCGAGGATATCGGCCGCGCGGCGCGCCGGATCGCGGCCGAGAACGACAATTGGGGCGAGGCCATGCTGAGCCTCGCCGAAAACGCGCAGTCCTTCGCGGCGCCCGATCCTGCCCGCGCGGCGCGCTGGCGAAAAGGCGAGACGGACATGCCTGCCGAAACGCCGCTTTGCCCGATCCGCACCGCGGCTTTACTGCTTGACGATCCGCTTCCGGCGAGCGCGCTGCCGCTGACGATCATCAATGTCGGCCTGCCTGTCTGGCTCGACGCAATGCTGCGCCGTTCGGCGATGCGCGTCGCGCAGCCCGTGGGGCCGGTGACGCGCGCCGATGTCGTCGTCGAACACCGGGCCGAGATCGAGCAGCCGGCCACGGGCCGGCGCGGCGCGACCAATGAGCGGACGCTCGCGGCGCTCAATTCCTTCGCCGGCAAAACCTATGTGCCGGAAAGCGAGCGATCGCGCGTGCGTGGTGCCGGCGGCGGCCGGGTGGACGACGAATAAGGGGAGAAAAAAATGAGTGCAGCCGACGGCCAGAAGATCGCCATGCGTGGGGCGGGCTATTACTCGGCCAACACCGTGGGCGCCAAATACGTCATCGACAAGGTCGGCGATCTCGTCGTCAAGGCCGTCGCCGGGATGCCCCGGCTGGCCGACGGCCAGCCATTCGCCGTTGCCGATTTCGGCGCGGCCGACGGCGGCACCTCGATGGACATGATGCGGCGGCTGGTCGGCGCCGTTCGTGAGAGGGAGCCGAACCGGGCGATATCGATCACCTATACCGACCTGCCCCACAATGACTTCTCGACCCTGTTCAGGTTGAGCCAGGGGCTGCTGGGCACCTCGACGGAGGTCCCGCTGGCCGAGACGCCCGGGCTCTACATCTTCGGCAGCGGCACCAGCTTCTACCGCCAGATCCTACCGGACAATTCGCTCTCGTTCGGCTTTTCCGCCACGGCGATGCACTGGATCAGCAAGCGGCCCTGCATGATCGCCGATCACGTCCAGGCGGTCGGCGCGACCGAGGCCGAGCGCGCGCAGTTTCGCGCCCAGGGGCTGCGCGACTGGGAGACGATCCTGCTCGCCAGGGCGCGCGAGCTCAGGTCCGGCGGCAGGCTGGCGCTGGCCAATTTCTGCGTCGACGAGGAAGGGCGCTATCTCGGACACACGACCGGGGTCGACATGTTCGACGGCTTCGCGCGCCATTGGCGCGATCTGGCCCGGGCAGGGCGGATCAGCGAGACGGAATATGTCAACGCGACGTTCCAGCAATTCTACAAGACGCCGGACGAGTTCGCGGCACCCTTCCGCGATCCCGCTTCGCCGGTGTCGCAGGCCGGACTGAGGCTGGAAAACATCTTCACCATGGTGACGCCGTGCCCCTATGCCGAGGCCTTCCGGGTCCATGGCAATGCGCAGACCTTCGCCAGGGCCTATGTGCCGACGCTCCGCTCCTGGTCGGAAACCGTCTTTGCGAACGCGCTCGATCCTTCGCGTCCCGCGGCCGACCGTTCCGCGATCGTCGATGATCTTTACAGCGCGTACGAAGCCGACGTCGCGCGCGCCCCCGAAGGCCATCGGATGGACTATGTCCACTGCGTGACGGAGATCGTCAAAGGGTAGGTGATACCGCCACGGCAAACTCCGCGCTGCTCCCCTGGGGGTCAAAGAACTTCAAGGAGTCGGTTCAGCGGTCAGGTTCTGTATTTTCTCGAGGAGATTTTTGACGAGCAGCTGGTAGACGCGCGTGAGCTCGTCCGGCGACAATTCAACCCTGATGTCGTACTTGCCGGAATAGTTCACCTGCAGATCGACCGTTCCGAACAGCGTCGTTTTGCCATCGCGAATGTCGGTAGCCACGATCATGCTCGCCAATGGCTGATCCAGCAGAATGACGCCTGGTTCTCCGGGATGATTGTGCGTCGTCGTGCGTATTTTCACAGCGTAACCCTCCTGTTAGGCCTGTCCAAAATAGAACCGTCCCCTCAAAACGCGAGGAACAAAAATCGTATCGGCGCAGCCACCATCTGTGTTATGCGCCGCCCAACCAACCAAAGGACGACAGCTGTGAGCGAACTTACCGTGGCCGATGCGACCGAAAGCATCTATGCCTCACTCCGAGCGGACAATGCCGACATCGACGCGCATATCGCGACACTCAAGGCGGCGCTGGCACGCGAGGGGAAGAAACAGGCGGTGTTCGATCCGACCAGGCTGGTGCAGAACAACCGCGCCGGTCGCAAGTTGATGCAGGCGTATTTTCGGCAGCGCGGCGTGAGCGTCAGCTTTTCTGATTAGCCGAACCGCAAGCGAAGCGCCCACTACGGCGCTGCCGCCACCGGTTCGTTCCTTCTCATCGTCAGCTCGTAGTTGAGCCGATAGCGGCCGCCTTCGAAATTCCAGATCAGCGGGTTGCGCACGCCGTCGAGCGAACTGGCGCCGGGCGGCAGGTCGGGAAACTCGTTGGCATGACTGGGGTCGTTGGGGCTGGTGTCGTCCTGCTCGAACACCTTCATCCCGGCGTGGTCGACAAAGGTCAGGTTCGTGCTACCGAAGCGCGCCCAGTCCTTCTGGTCGGCGGAGTCGTCGCAGTCGAACTCGACCTCGCCCCCAGGCGGGAAGCGGATGGTGCGGCTGTCGATCGACAATTGCGTGAAGATGTCGTCGGAGCCGAATTCGGGATTGGTCTCGTCCTCGCAGATCAGCGCCTTGAGCTCGAGATTGCGCACCGTGGTCTGCATCGAGGCGCGCACCCGCACGGCCTGGCTTCCTGCGGCCGCCTGATGGATGACGAGATAGCCATGCGTGCCGTCGCCCATGGCGTCGCTGACGATGCGGCTGGTGCCGGAGACCGCGATCGGCGGCTCGCCGCCATGCGGGTTGTCGAACTCCTCCAGCGTCGCCTTGTAGCGGCTCGGATCGGGCAGGCCATCGGCTGTCAGCGTCACGGTCTGGTCGGCGCCGCTGTCGGCCTGGCCGACGACGTCGAAGCGAAACCAGGCTTCGTCCTGGCTGCCCAGCAGGCTGCCGGCTTCGGTCAGCGAGGCGAATTGCGGCGGCTCGCCCGGCTGCAGCGGACAGGCCTCTTCCTTGGTCGCGCAGGTGTGGCGGCGCACCAGCAGCGCATAGTTGCCCTGCCATCTGCGGTCCTTGCCAGTCACGCGGATGAAGAACTCCTTGGGCAAGGCATAGGTATGGACGGTGAAAATGTGCTCACCGTCCTGCACGGTCCTGGTGCTGCCATAGTAGCTGGAGATCGGCGTCGTCATGTTGGACGGCTGGTAGATGTCGATGTTGACGTCCGGATTGTCGGGTCCGATCGAATAGCTGCCGGCGTCCTGGCGCACGACATGGAACCATTGCATGGAACCCGGATAGCGGATCTGGGTGACGTCCTGGCCGTTCCTGAAGTCGATCAGCTCTTCGGCCTGCGGCTTGCCGTCCGGGCCCTTCCTTGTCGTCAGATTGACCGGATAGGCGATCGACGGGCTGCAGAAATTATTGCCGAGGTTGAGGTCGGCGGTCAGAAGATTGTGGTCGCTTTCGAGGTCGACAAAATCGACCGGGATGGTCACGTGCTGAACGCAGATCGGTCCCTCGATGCCGCCGCTCAGATAAGGCTTCGGCGCGGCGAGAATGTAATCGTAGCGCTCGCCGTCGATGTAGTTGGAGATTCCGGGATCGGCGCTGTTGGTCGCCGCCCAGCTGTCATAGTGCTGGGACGTCCAGTACGTGCCGGGGGTGGCGAAGCGGCGCGCCCATTCGCCTGTCGGCGGGTGGAACAGCGGCACGTTCATGTCGCCCATCACCAGAACGCGCTCGCGCTTGCGCTGCGCTGGCGTCAATGGCGACAGCGTCGTCTCGATCAGCTTCTCGATCTGGTCGAACTGCGCATCGCGCGCGTCGGCATGCAGCTCGGCCGGGCTCTTCTCGAAATAGTCGGCCTGCATGTGGGTGAAGACGACCGTATAGTTGCTTTGCGAAGGCAGATGCAGCAGCCGCACGATCGCCGCGCCCTTGCCCGACAGGCAGTCGACACCGCCGCAATGGTCGTAGAGGGTGAAGCCGACCTCGTCAGTCGCCGCATCCAGTGTCTCGCCGTCGTGCTTGCCCCATTTGAAGCTGTCGTCGGGCAGCGGCATGAACTTGAAATCGCTCTTGGCGAACAGCATCAGGCCGCTGTCCTCGCCGTCGATCTTCTCGACCGGCTCGCCATAGATCGCCACGGCAGCCGCCGGATCGAGACTGGTGATTGCGTCGACAATGGCCTGCGGCCGCACCTTCAGCAGCGCAGCGTCGATCTTGCGGACATAATTCGGATAGACGGGCTTGAGCTTGTCGATGAGGATTTGCTTGGCATCCTCGTCCCATGCCTCGTTGATCGCGATTATGTCGAAGCGGTCGGTGTCCTTCAGGATCGTGTCGGCCAGATGCTCGGCCTGTTTTTCGGTCTGGCCCTGAATCTGCACGAGGCAGTCAGCGAAGTTCGGGTTGGCGCATTTGAAGATCGGCGAGAGCAGATATGCGTTGAAGGTCGCGACGCGAACCGTCTCGACTTCCTGCGCCCTGGCGCCGCCGATCGGCGAGGCAGTCAGCGCGACAAGCAGGATGATCAACCTAGCCAAAACCTGATCTGACCAGAACGTGCGTCCGGAACGAAACATGGCAATTGCCCCCAATCGTCGCCTGATCGTCAGGCTGGCGAATAGTAACAAACGGGAGCGCTCGAACCGTGAAGCCATTCACGCTGCCACGGGCGAAACTTTGGCGGGCGTGGCGATCCGTCAACGGATGTCGGCGTAAGCCGCCTGGGCCGACTGCGTCGAATCCAGCGGCCCAGATTAAGAACTCGATCAGTTGCGGCTGTTGAGGTGCCGCACCTGGCGCAGCGCCGGGAACAGATAGGCCCACAGGCCGGCGACGGCGATGGCGCCGATGCCGCCGATCACCACGGCGGGAACCGTGCCGATCAGCGCCGCCATGGTGCCGGCGCGGAATTCGCCGACCTCGTTGGAGGCGCCGACGAAGACCTGGTTGACGGCGTTGACGCGGCCGCGCACCTCGTCCGGCGTCCAGAGCTGGATCAGCGTCTCGCGGATATAGACGCTGAACATGTCGGTGGCGCCGAGCAAGGCAAGTGCTGCGATCGACAGCCAGGTGATGGTCGAGACGCCGAACAGCACGGTGAAGGCGCCGAACAGGGCGACGAAGCCCAGCATGATCTTGCCGGCATGGTCGCGGATCGGATGGCCGGCGAGCCAGACGGCGACGCAGATGGCGCCGATGCCCGGCGCCGAGCGCAACAGGCCGAGGCCCCAGGGGCCAAGCTCCAATATGTCGCGCGCGTAGACCGGCAGCAGCGCCGAGGCGCCGGACAGGAGCACGGCGAAGAGGTCGAGCGAGATCGCGCCGAGCACGATCTTCTCGCCCCAGATATAGCCGAAGCCGGCGAACAGTGTCTGCATTGTCGGCTTGTCAGTAGCAGTCTGCTGCGCGGGCTTCGGGATGGTGAAGACAAGCAGCGCCGCGACAAGCATCAGGACCGCCGCGGTAGCGTAGGCGATTTCAGCCGAAAGGCCATAAAGCAGGCCGCCGGCGACCGGGCCAACGATGGTCGCCGTCTGCCAGGCGGAAGAATTCCAGGCAATCGCGTTGGCGAAGTCTTCTTGCGGCACGAGATTGGCGACCAGCGAGGACGATGCCGGCCCGTAGAAGGCGCGGGCTACACCGAACACGGCGAGCACGACGAAGATCGGCAGCGGGCCGCCAAGGCCGCGCAGCGTCAGCAACAGGAGCGTGAGCGCGCAGCCGGCTTCGACGAACGACGACAATGTCATGATCAAACGGCGGCCGAAGCGGTCGGCGACCACGCCGGTGATAAGCACCAGGAGCAGCGAAGGCAGGAACTGGACGATGCCGACAATGCCCAGGTCGAAGGGATTGCGCGTCAGGTCATAGATCTGCCAGCCAACCGCGACAGAGACGATTTGGGTGGCGAAAGTCGTGAGGAAGCGCGCCGTCCAGTAGCTGAGGTACGGCCGGTGCCGGAACGCTGCGTAACGCGGGTCTGGAGACGTTGCTTCGACGGTCATGATTCAAGGGCCCCTTTGCGACAATGGCCGGCGGGGCACTTCCACGGTGGGCGCTGGTCCGGCCGCAACCCTTTAGCCCAGTTCGCCCTCCAGCGCGCGCAAAAAATCCGCGCCGGATCAAAGAAAATCGAAATTTTCTCCCGGATGGCTGCTCAGCCCCTCAATGCGGCCGAGATGGCCGCCAGCCCGCCGCGCAGCTCCGCTTCCTTCGGCCAGCCGAAGCCGAGACGGAAGAAGCGTTTCGGCATCTCGAACCAGTGGCCGGGACCGACATAGGCGCCGTGTTCCTCCAGCAGCCTGGTGTAGAACTTGTCTAGGTCGAAGCCGGCATCGACGTTGAGCCGCGGGAAGCCGACGACGCCGCCTTGTGGCCGCACCCAGTCGACCAGAGGCTCGCCGTCGATCCAGGCCTGCACGATGTCGCGGCGCCTGGCCATGTCCGGCAGCAGCGAGCCGAGAAAGGCGTCACGGCGTTCGAGCGCGGTGCGGGCGATCGCTTCGTCGATGACGCTGCCGCAAATGCCGATCTGCTCCTTGGCGGCGAGGAATGTTTCCTGCAGCTCCGGATCGCGGGTTATCAGCCAGCCGATGCGGATGCCCGGAATGCCGAACGCCTTGGACAGCGAGCAGACGCTGATCGCGCTTGGGCTGAGCGAGGCCGCCGCGGGCAGGCGTTCGCCATAGGAGAGGTCGCGATAGGTCTCGTCGACCAGCAATCGGCATTTGCGGTTTTCGGCAAGCGCAATCAGCGCGTCGAGGTCGGCGCGTGTCATCATCGTGCCGGTCGGATTGTGCGGGCAGGTGACGCTGATGAGCCTGGTGTTCGGCCGTATCTCTGCCGTGACGCGTTCGATGTCGACGGCAAAGCCCTGGTCGAAATCGAGGTCGACATAGGAGATGGCGCAGCCGATCGCCTTCGGCGTCTCGATGTTGGTGGCGTAGTTCGGCCGAACGACCACGAGATGGTCGCTGGGTGAGAGCAGTGACGTGGCGATGATGAACAGCGCGCCGGCCGCGCCGGCGGTCACCAGCACATCGTTGAGGGAAACGCCCTTGTCCTGCCCGGCGATCAACGCGCGCAACGCCTTGTCGCCGCGATGCTCGCCATAGAAGAGGGTGAGGTCGGGCAAGGCCAGGCCGATGTTGGAGAGTTTCTGGTCGGCGATGGAGCTTTCGGAGAGGTTGTAGCGGATGCGGTCGTAGCCGTATTCCTCCGGCGCTTCCTTCTCGATCAGCATCCTGGCGTAGTTCATGGCCTGCCCCCCAATCTCCGGTAGTAACCAAGCCATAAAAGCAGGAAGCCTGCCAAGGTCGATTCCTCGGCAGGCTTCCTTAAACCATTGGTGCAGGCGCGCTATTTCAGACCGTCGCCTTGGCCTTCCTGCCCCTGGCGGGCTTCACCGGTTCCGGTTCCGCCTTGCGGCCGAGGCCGATCGATTTGGCCAGCTGCGAGCGCGAGGCCGCATAGTTGGGAGCGACCATCGGATAATCGACCGGCAAGCCCCATTTGGTGCGATAAGCCTCGGGAGTCAGGCCGAAATGCACGCCGATATGACGCTTCAGCGATTTGAACTTCTTCCCGTCCTCGAGGCAGATGATGTAGTCCGGTGTCACCGAGCGCCTGGGATTGACGGCCGGGACCGGCGGGGGCGCCGCGGGCTCCGCCGGCTGGCTGATCCCGCCGATCGAGGAGGCGACGCTGGCGATCAGTCCGCCCAGGTCCGCAGCGGGCAAGCGGTTTTTCGCGACATAGGCCGATACGATGTGAGCGGTGAGCTCGAGCAGGTCGATTTCCTTGGCTGTGCTGGTGTCCTCGTCCACGTAGTCCCTCCATTTCTGCCGCAAGGCTGCGAAAACGATCCGGTTTTCGCGGTGTGTAATGTCAAGGCGCTGCGGGCATTGTTTGCGAATTCGGAAAGCCGCGGGGGCCACAGGCCGGCGAATTCCTAGTCGGCAAACCTGCGCGACGCAACGTTTTGTCGTGTCAATACACGCTGTTTTGAACAATTATACTGAAATGTAACAATATCAGACGATCAGCGCCTTGTCGCGCCATAGACGAAATCCACCCTCGAAAGCGCGAGTGTTGTCGCCGCGCCGGGATTTTTCAGGCAATTCATCGAGCTTGTCGACATTGCCGCCGCCGATCACGATGTAATCGGGCTGCAAGGCGGCGCGAAGCCTGTTGACCACGTCGAAAACGTATTTGCGCCACTTCCTCTTCCCGCGTTTCTCCAGCCCGCGCTCACCGACATAATCCTCGAAGCTCGCTCCCTTTTTGTAAGGGAGGTGGGCAAGCTCCATGGGCTGGCCGACATTCTTGATGATCATGGCGGCGCCAAGGCCCGTGCCGAGGCCGAGGAAGAGCATGCGGCCGCCATCATAGCTGCCGATCGCCTGCATCAGCGCGTCGTTGACGAGCTTCACCGGCTTGCCGAAGGCGGCGCTGAAATCGTAGCCGTTCCAGCCCTTGCCGAGATTGAAGGGGTCGAGCGAGGGCTTGTTGTCGCGCACGGGACCGGGATAGCCCATCGAGATAACGTCGTAGTCCAGGCCCTCGGCCAGCTTCTTGACCGAAGCGACGACCTGGTCCGGGGTCAGGCTCGGCCCTGACGGGGTGCGGCGCATCTCGCCGCCGGCGCTGGTGAGGATCTTCACATGCGAGCCGCCGACATCGATGGCGAGCACGATCGGATCGCTGCTCGCCGCGGCGGTTTTTGCTGCTTTCGCCATCTTGTCCTCCCGAAACTACTTCGTCGGATTGATCCAGCCGTCGGGCGGGCCGAAGCCGTTCATGGCATCGGCCGGCCCCCAGGTCTTGGGCGCATAGATTGCCGGCGCCGCGGTGTCGCCGAGCACCGGGCCGACGATGCGCCAGGCAAGCTCGGCCGCGTCCTGGCGCGTGAAGAGCTGGCCGTTGCCGTTCATGGCGTCGCCGATCAGCCGTTCATAGGGCGGCATGTCGCCCTTGGTGTCGTCGAGCGCGGTCAGCTCAACCTGCTCGCCGATCATGTCGTCGCCGGGGACCTTGCGCTGGGCGCCGATCGAGATCGCCACCTGCGGGTCGATGCGGAAGCGCACATAATTGGCGTCGTCCGGCTTGATCGGATCGAAGACGTCGAGCGGCGGCCGCTTCATCCGCACGATCACCTCGGTGCAATGTACCGGCATGTTCTTGCCGGCGCGGATGAAGAAAGGCACGTCGCGCCAGCGCCAGGTGTCGACGAAGAAGCGCACCGCGGCGAAGGTCTCGACCGGCGAGTTCGGCCGCACACCCGGTTCGGCCAGATAGCCATCGAACTGGCCGCGCACGACATCGTCCTTGGTCAGCGTGCGGATCGCGCGCAGCACCTGCACCTTCTCGTCGATCAAATCGTCGGCCGAGCGGCCGACGGGCGGCTCCATGGCCAAAAGCAGCAGGATGTTGAGCAGGTGATTCTCGATTACGTCGCGGATGCAGCCGACATCGTCGTAGAATTTGCCGCGGCCCTCGATGCCGAAATCCTCGGCCATGGTGATCTGGACGCTCTCAACGAAGTTGCGGTTCCAGATCGGCTCGAGGAAGGAGTTGGCAAAGCGGAAATAGAGCAGGTTCTGGATTGCTTCCTTGCCGAGATAGTGGTCGATGCGGAAGATCGACTGCTCGTCGAACACCAGATGCAGCACGCGGTTCAGCCAGCGCGCCGACTGCAGATCGTGGCCGAACGGCTTTTCCACCATCAGCCGCGCGCCGCGCGCGGTGCCGGACTGCTCCAGGCCTTGCACGACCGTCTCGAACATGGTCGGCGGCACCGCCATGTAATGCAGCGGCCGCTGCGCGGAACCCAGCGCCGTCTTCAGCTTCTCGAAGGTCGCGCCGTCGCGGTAGTCGCCGCTGACATAACGCAGCAGCGAGGCGAGCTTGGAAAAGACCTTGTCGTCGACACTGCCAAGCGCGGTGACGATGCCGTCGCGGGCCCGGTCCACCAGTTTGGGGAGTTCCCAAGGATCGAAGGCGACGCCGATCACCGGCTCGGTCAGCGTCCCCTTGGAGACCATCTGGTAGAGCGCCGGGAAAATCTTCTTGTGCGCAAGGTCGCCGGTCGCTCCGAAAAGCACCAGCGTGTCGGACCTCTCCTGGCTCATGCCGTCTCTCCCCTCACGCGCCGGTCTTCTTTTCGAGATGGCCGCCGAAGGCATAGCGCATGGCGGACAGAAGCTTGTCGGCAAACTGCGATTCGCCCTGCGATGAGAAGCGGTCGAACAGCGCCGACGACAGCACCGGCGCCGGAACGCCGGTGTCGATCGCTGCCTTCAGCGTCCAGCGGCCTTCGCCGGAATCGGAGACGCGGCCGCCGAACTGGACCAGCGCCGGATCGCTCTTCAACGCGCCGGCGGTAAGGTCGAGCAGCCAGGAGCCGATGACGCTGCCATGTCGCCAGACCTCGGCGACCGCGGGCAAGTCGACGTCGAACTGGTAGTATTGCGGGTTTTCCAGCGGGCTGGTCTCGGCATCGGCGGTACGCTGCCTTTTACCGGCATTGGCCGACTTCAGGATGTTCATGCCTTCGGCGTAGGCGGCCATGACGCCGTATTCGATGCCGTTATGCACCATCTTGACGAAATGGCCGGCGCCGCTCGGCCCGCAATGCAGATAACCGAAGGGTGCGGTGCCGGCATCCTTGGGCGGATTGGCGCCGGCATCGGCGCCCGGCGCCAGCGTGGCGAAGACCGAATCGAGATGCTTCACCGCCTCGTCGGGGCCGCCGATCATGAGGCAGTAGCCGCGCTCGAGGCCCCAGACGCCGCCGCTGGTGCCGACATCGACGAAGTTGATGCCCTTCACAGCCAGCTTCGCCGCCTGGTCGACGGCGTCGTGATAATAGGAATTGCCGCCGTCAATGATGATGTCGCCCGGCTCCATCAGCGCCGCGACCTGGTCGACGATCTTGCCGGTGATCGCGGCCGGCAGCATCAGCCAGGCGCAGCGCGGCTTGGCGAGCTTGCCGACGAATTCCTCCAGCGAGGCCGCGCCGACAGCGCCGTCCTTGACCATGCCGGCGACGCTTGCCGAATTGATGTCGTAGACGACGCATTCATGGCCGTCGCGCATCAGGCGCCGCACCATGTTGGCGCCCATCCTGCCCAGTCCCATCATTCCGATCTGCATGGTTTCATCCCGATTGCTTGAGGAAAGAGAAGTATAATGGCCCTACTGGATCACGGTTGGGCGTCAATGCCGACGCTGAAGTCGACATTCTCCCAACGCATCGCCTCGGGCCAGAAAAAAGTGAAAACGACGGTGGATCCCGGCCGCAGCCGGTTAACGGGCAAATCCACCAGATGGACGCCGAACGCATTTTCGGCCGTCCTGCTGTCCTGCACGGTCAGCCATTTGTCGCTGCTCCAATGAACGACGCCGGGCACCGATAATTCGACGCGCAGCGCCTTGCCGGCAGGGATGGAGCGGATCTTGTTGTTGAAGCGCCAGATCCGCAGCGGCGAGACCGTCTTGCCCTGGATATAGCGCTCGACGCCCTGCGGCGGCAGGTCGAAGACGGCGCCGTCGCGCAGCGAGCGCAACAGCTTGATGTGCTCGGCATGCGCCCAGACCAGCGGCATGGCGCTGCCGGAAGGGGCGCCCAGCCGCAATTCGCGGTCCGGTATGTCGGGGCGATCCCAGACCTGCTCCGGCAGAAGGCCGCCCACGCCGGCCGAGCGTTCGAAAGTCTCCAGCAGTTGCGCCGCCTTGTCCTTGCGGCCGGCGGCCAGTTCGTAATGGGCGCGCTCGCCCGCTAGCAGCGGCCACGGCCGTCCCCGGCCGGTGCCGTCGAAGGGCGCGCCGTCCTCATGCTCGCCATAGCCGTCGCCGGTATAGCGGTACCAGAGCGGTCCTTGCGGCAGGTCGCAGCGCAGCTCGGCGTCGATCGCCTTGACGGTGTTCAGGATGCGCGGATCGTCGGCGGCTCTTAGCCCGAAACGCACCAGCGCCAGGGCGTCCGGGCTGATGATCGCCTCGGCCGGCTTGTCGGTATCGCCAGGTGGCCGGTTCCTGATCGGCACGAAGCCGTCCTTCGGCGATGCAGCGCCGCCTTCATCGGGCGGTGCGATGCGGACATAATAGCCTTCGATGCCCGCTTTGGCGCTTGCCTCGGTGCCGGTGACATAGGTCCAGCGCTCGATCTGGTCGTTCCAGCAATCGGCGGTCTCGCGCAGATAATTTGCCGGCTCACTTTTGCCGCAGGCGTCCAGCATGTCGGCGGCGGCGAGCAACGCGGCTATTTCCACGGCGAGCGTGAAGGGGCTGTAACCGGCATCCTCTTCCCAGCGATCCTCGCCGGTGACCGGACCGTTGCGCACGACATAGGCGGCCGCCTTCTCCATCATGGCCATGAAGTCGGCGAGCATCGCGCGCGGCAGATGGCCGGCGCGGCGCAAGGCGTCGGCCAAGAGCAGCGGAAAGGCGCATTCGTCCATCTGGATGCCCGGCCAGTAAGCGGTGCCGTCGGACCAGACATTCTGCGGCCAATGACCGTCCGGCTGCTGGATCGAGCGCAGATAGGTGAGGATCTGCAGCGCCTGCCTGCCGTCGCCGGCGGCGAGGAAACCGCCCGCCGTCTCGACCAGGTCGCGCGGCCAGACGAGGTGATAGCCGCCGAGATCGTCGTCGCCCTTGTTGAAACCCCAGGGGATCGACAGGCTGGCGACGGCGGCGCCGGGCCTTGCGACCGACAGATGCGTTGCCAGCACCGCCGTGCTGGCGCGGTAGGTGTTCAGGCCGGAGGCGGCGTGACGGTCGAGTTTTTCGAGCCCCGCCTGGAATTTCCGCCAGTTCTCGACATAGGTTTTCGTCGCCGGTTCGAAACCCTGTTCCAGGCTTGCTAGCGCAAGGTCGGCGGCTTCTTCCGGCGAAGCGCCGAATCCGATCGCCAGCAAGGCGGTGGTGTTGCCGGCCGAAAAACCGATCTCGCCGGTCAGCGCGACATTGCCGTCCTCGGCCGCCTGGCAGGAGGCATCGAGCGCGCCATTGTCATGGAGTTGCTGCCAGCCGTCGGAGAAGCCGACATAGCCGGCCGAGCTGGCGCCCCAGGGCAAGGAGGAGGCGAGCGCGAGCGACACGCCGCGTCCGGTGGCGAAAAGAATGCGCTGCCCCTTGTGCTCGCCGATCCATGCGGTGTTGCCCATGCCGGCGTTGACGAGATGCGGCGCCAGCAGCGCGTAGACGCGGTAATCGGCAGCCTGGCCCTTGAGGAGTGTGAAACTGGTTTCCTGCAGCAGGACAGGTCGTTTCGAATCCGTAACGATGCGCTTCTCGATCCGGTAAGCGCCATCGGAAGCGGTGTTGGTCAGCCGGTAGCCGGGGACCCCGTCCTCGAAAGGTTCGACGGTGTGGGCCGCATCGCGCTTCTCCTCGGAAAAATAGCCGTCGGGACCGGTCACGATCAGCCCCAGGTCGCGCGTGCAGGCGCTGTCGAGACGCGGATAATAGATCTCGTTCAGAATGCCGTGGCTGATGGTGAACCAGAGCGGGCTTTTTGCCGAAAGCGCGGTGCCGGCGCCGCTTTTGGCGCTCGACGTCCAACGCGCCGGAATCCCGGGCGCGCCTTTAGCAACGGTCGGCGTCACTGCCATCAAATTCTCTCTCCTGCCGCGTTCCTAGACCAGGAGTCGCCGTCTTTTCAATCGCCCCACCGCAAGTTGATCGGGCAGCGCCAATGCTTTGCAGTTGACAGCTTGCGGTTCCTCTGAATTTGTCTGACAATAGATAAAAAACAGGCAATTCGCGTTACGACCATCCGTCAAGACCAGCAACCTCGGGAGGAACCGACATGAAAAAACTGCTCGTACTGAGTGCATTCGCGGCGATGCTCGCCTCGGGCACCGCGCTTGCCGACACCAGCGGCAAGAAGATCGCCTTCTCCAACAATTATGCCGGCAATTCGTGGCGCCAGGCGATGCTCGACAGCTACGGCATCGTCACCAAGAAAGCGGTCGCGGACAAGATCGTCGCCGCGGCGGACGTCTTCACCACCGCCGACAAGGAAGTGCCGACCCAGGCCGCCCAGGTGCAGAACCTGATCCTGCAGGGCTATGACGCCATCGTCATCAACGCCGCTTCGCCCGATGCGCTCAACGGCGCCATCAAGCAGGCCTGCGATGCCGGTATCGTTGTGGTCTCGTTCGACGGCATCGTGACCGAGCCTTGCGCCTACCGCGTCGTCGTCGACTTCAAGGACATGGGCAAGCAGGAAGTCGAGCAGATGGCCAAGTTCCAGCCCAAGGGCGGCAACCTGCTGGAAATCCGCGGTCTCGCAGGCACCTCGATCGACGATGCCATCCATGCCGGCATCCTCGAAGGCGTCGCCGCCCATCCCGAGTTCAAGATCGTGGGTTCGGTGACGGGCGACTGGGACCAGACGACCGCGCAGAAAGCGGTGGCGACCATCCTGCCTTCGCTGCCGGACGTCGTCGGCATCGTCGACCAGGGCGGTGACGGCTATGGCGCGGCCCAGGCCTTCGCCGCCGCCGGCAAGCCGCGCCCGACCATCATCATGGGCAACCGGCAGGACGAGCTGAAGTGGTGGAAGGAGCAGAAGGAGAAGGACGGCTACAAGACCTGGTCGGCCTCGATCGCGCCCGGCGTGTCGACGCTGGCCTTCTGGGTGGCGCAGCAGGTGCTCGACGGCCGCAAGGACATCCCGCACGACCTCCTGGTGCCCTATCTCGCCTTCACCCAGGATGATTTCGAGGCCGCGCTGCCGAAAATCAAGGAAGGCGGCGTCGCCACCCACGAATACACGCAGGAAGAGGCTATCGCGGCGATCAAGGCCAACATCAAGCAGTAGCGGCGTGACGTTGCCAGCCGCATCGCCAACCGGATATCGTTGAGGATGCTCCAGGCTATTGCAGACATCGTCAGACTGAACGGCGCCGAAAAACATTTCGGCGCCGTTCGAGCGCTTAACGGCGTCGATTTCCATGTCGGCGCCGGCGAATGCGTCGGGCTGGTCGGGCACAACGGCGCCGGCAAGTCGACGCTCATGCATATGGTGGCCGGCACGCTGCGGCCGGATGGCGGGCAGATCGCGGTGCGCGGCAATCAGGAAGCAAGCTATTCGGTGGCGCGCGCGCTCGAACTCGGCATACGCTGCGTGTTCCAGGAGCTGTCGCTCTGCCCCAATCTCAGCATCGCCGAGAACACCCGCATCAACCATCCCTCGCTCACCGGTTTCGGCTGGCGGCGCAAGGCCGCCGATCTCATCCGCGCCAAGCTCGACGAGATCTTTCCGGACCACGGCATTTCGGCGGACGACATTGCCGGCGACCTATCAATCGGAAGGCGGCAGATGGTCGAGGTGGCGCGCGCCTTCACGCTGACCCGCGAGCCGCTGCATCTGGTCATCCTCGACGAGCCGACCTCCTCGCTCGATGCGCACACGGCGGGCCAGCTGCTTTCATTTGTGCGCCGCTTCGTGGCGGCCGGCGGCAGCTGCATCCTGATCTCGCATGTGCTGGGCGAGGTGCTGCAGAACGCCGACCGCATCGTGGTGATGCGCGACGGCAAGGTGGTCGCGGCGGATGCCGCCAATGCCTTCGATCGCGACAAGCTCGTCGCCGCCATGGGCGGCGCCGAGGGACATCACAAGGCCGCGGCCGAAATCCGGAAGGCCGAGGGCGGCGCATTGCGGGTTCGCGCTCGCCCCGCCAGGCAGCAGGACGACAAGGAGCTGGTCGCCCGCGCCGGCGAGATCATCGGCCTCGCGGGCCTTGCCGGGCATGGCCAGACGGACCTGCTCCTGGCGATCTTTGCGGCCGCCGCCCGCGTCAGGGCCGGCATCGAGGTCACCGCGCCGGTAGCGCTGGTCGCCGGCGACCGCCAGTCGGACGGCATCTTCTCGCAATGGTCGATCGCGCAGAATATCGGCATCCGCTCGCTGGCCCGGCTGCGCAACGGGTTGCTGATTTCGCCGCAGCGCGAGGCCGAGCTCGCCGAGTTCTGGAAGCAGAAGATCGGCATCCGCACGCCGGACATGAACAACAACATCTTCTCTCTGTCGGGCGGCAACCAGCAGAAGGCGCTGTTTGCCCGCGCGCTCGGCTCCGACGCCGAGATCGTCTTGATGGACGACCCGATGCGTGGCGTCGACATCGGCACCAAGCTCGAAGTTTACGACCTCGTGCGGGAGGAGGCCGCCAAGGGCCGCACCTTTCTCTGGTACACCACCGAGACTGAAGAGCTCGACAATTGCGACCACGTCTATGTCTTCAAGAACGGCCGCATCGTCGCCAATCTGCGGCGCGACGAGCTGACGGAGGAAAAGATCATCCAGTCCTCGTTCGGCGATGCGGCCTGAGATGACCGCGATCGCTCCCGGCACGCTCCCGAAATCCTCACCACGCGGCAGCGCGGCCCGGGCGCGCATGCTGCGCGGTCTTTTGCCGGCCTTGTCGCTGGCATTGGTGCTGATCGCGATTGCCTGGCTTAACCCGCGCGCCATCAGCTATTTCGGCTTCAACCTGATGCTCAACCTGGCGATCCCGATCGCACTGGCGACGATCGCGCAGATGTTCGTCATCGCCGGCAACGAGCTCGACCTGTCGATAGGGACCTTCGTCGGCTTCGTCGGCTGCGTTACCGCGACATGGCTGAGGGATGCGCCGCTCCTCGGCATTGTCGTGCTAATCGGTTCGATCGGCGTTTATGCGCTGCTCGGCGCGCTGATCCACCTGCGCAATTTGCCGTCCATCGTGGTGACGCTCGGCATGAGCTTCGTCTGGCAGGGGCTTGCGATCCTGGTCCTGCCCAAGCCCGGCGGCAAGGCGCCGGACTGGCTGCTTTCGATCATGTCCTTCAAGCCGCCCTATATCCCGTTCCCGATCCTTGCCGCGCTGATCATCGCCGCGGTCGTGCATTTCGGCCTGATGCGCACCTCCTACGGCGTGATCCTGCGCGGTTCCGGCGGCAACGCCGCGGCGCTGAGGCGCGCCGGCTGGTCGCTGCTCAGGACCAAGATCGCGCTGTTCGCGCTGACCGGGCTGTTTGGCGTGCTTTCAGGCATGGCGCTGATCGGCATCACCACCTCGGCCGACGCCAATATCGGCAATGGCTATACGCTGCTGTCGATCGCCGGCGTCATCCTGGGCGGCGGCGAGTTCGTCGGCGGTCGGGTGTCGCCGATCGGTGCCGTGCTTGGCGCGCTGACGCTGGCGCTGGCCGCCTCGCCGCTCCTGACCTTCATGCACATTCCTCCCGACTGGCAGGTGGCCGCCAACGGCGCGATCCTGATCATCGTGCTGGCGGCGCGCGTGCTGATCAGCCGCAGGGAGCGGTAAGCGATGACCTCCGTGCGGACGCTGCTTGAAAAACCCTGGATCTGGTCCTTCGTCGGCGCGCTGGTCGTCTGGCTGGCGACGATCGCCTTCACCGGCGGCTACGGCGCCGGCGGCATGGTCACGGCGGCGCTTTCGCTTGCCGTGTTCACCGTCATCGTCGGCGTCGGCCAGATGTTCGTCATCACGCTGGGGCCCGGCAATGTCGACCTGTCGCTGCCGGCCAATATCGGGCTGGCCAGTGCCGTCGCCATGAAGGTGATGGGCGGCAGCGATTCGATGATCGTCGTCGGTCTGCTTGCAGCACTCGCCTGCGGCGCGGCGATCGGCGCCATCAACTACCTTTTGATCTGGGCGCTGCGCATCCCGCCGATCATCGCGACGCTGTCGGCGAGCTTCATCATCCAGTCGGTCGATATCAGCTATGGCCGCGGCCTGCAGATCAAGCCGCCGCCGGGCTTTGCCGACTTCACCAACTGGCAGGTGCTGGGCATTCCGGTGCTGGCAATGCTGACGGTGGTGTTCACCATCGGCGCCGCACTTGCGCTGCAGCGCATGATCTACGGCCGCTCGGTGCTGGCGATCGGCCAGAACATCCGCGCTGCCTGGCTTGCCGGCGTCCATGTCGGCCGCATCCGCTTCCTCACCTACACACTGTGCGGGGCGCTCGGCGGCATCGACGGGGCGCTGCTTGCCGGCTATTTCCGCGGCGCCAATGTCGATATCGGCAACGAATACCTGCTCGCCTCGATCGCGGTCGTGGTCATCGGCGGCACCTCGGTCGCCGGCGGCAAGGCCAATGTGCCCGGCGTCTGGGGCGCCGGCCTGTTCCTGGTGCTGCTGCTGACCATGCTCAACACCTTCGGCGTCAGCGCCGGCGTGCGGCTGCTGCTGACCGGGCTGATCATCGTGGGCGTGATCACGGCGGCCGGCGGCGAGAAGGCTATTCGGTAGCGCTATTTAGCGGCCTTGGCCCGCTCGATCGCGTCGACGATCATCTTCTTGGCGTATTTGGAATCGTGCCAGCCCTCGATCTTGACCCATTTGCCGGGCTCGAGATCCTTGTAGTGCTCGAAGAAGTGCTGCACCTGCTGGCGCGTGATGTCGGGCAGGTGGGTGTATTCGGTGACGTTCTCGTAGCGCAGCGTCAGCTTGGGCGAGGGAACGGCGATCACCTTCTCGTCCTGGCCAGCATTGTCTTCCATGATCAAGACGCCGATCGGCCGCACATTGATGACGCAACCCGGCACCAGCGCGCGCGTGTTGCAGACCAGAACGTCGATCGGATCGCCGTCGCCCGACAGCGTGTGCGGCACGAAGCCGTAGTTGCCGGGATAGCGCATGGAGGTGTGCAGGAAGCGGTCGACGAAGAGCGTGCCCGCCTCCTTGTCCATCTCGTATTTGATCGGCTCGCCGCCGATCGGCACCTCGATGATGACGTTGACGTCGTCAGGCGGGTTCTTCCCGGTGGCAATCGCTTCGATACGCATGGCTAAATCCCTCTCTCGATTGAAAAGACCGATAGCGGGCGAAACGTCATGGTGCAATGCGTCGAATAGTGCGGGACGCTAATGGAAGAGCACAGTTTGTGATGGCCTGTAACCTAGGCGACGCTAGTCGTTCCAGACGAAAGCCACTTTCTTAAGCGCCTTCTGCTCGAAGACCTCGACGCCCTCGGCGATATCGCGGCCGCCATTGCCGGCATAGAAGGCCAGGGCGTTGTGATTGTCTTCCAGCGCCCACACCACAAGGCCGCGCAGGCCGTGGTCGGCCAGACGGGCTTTGGCCGCCTTGAACAGCCGGCTGCCGAGCCCGATGCCCTGATATTCGGGACGCAGATAGAGCTCATAGATCTCGCCCTGCTGGCGGAGCTCGCGGGCGCGGTTCTTGCCGATCGTGGCATAGCCGGCGACCGTTCCGCCGATCTCGACCACCAGCACGGTGGCCGCGCGGCGAATCGCGTTGGCCCACCAGTCGACGCCGCGACGGTTGATCATCGAGGTCAGCGTGCGGTGCGGGATGATGCCGGAATAGGCGCCGCGCCAGGCCTGCTGGTGCACCTCGGCGATGGCGCTCGCGTCGCGCGGCTCTGCCTTCCGGATATCGATCGTCAGCGTGTTCATGATTGGTTAACCATAAACCCGCATCGCCCGATTGCAAAGAGTCAGCCATGGCCCTTCGACGCTTTCGCACAGCCGAAGGGCGTAGGCGGACAAGGCGTTGATTTCCGTGAAATCAGCGCAAACGCCGGAGATTGATTGAAGCCATCCCAACCTCATCATTCTATGGCGGAGCAAGGAGCGAAGCGACGCGGCGCAGACCATAGAATCCATGCCGTGACCTGGAAGCGCTGCTGGGGTGCAGAATTCTGCTCCGCTGCACTTCTTGGCGAAGGTAACGGCATGGATTCCAGGGTCTTCGCGACGGAGCTTCGCTCGTGCTCCGCCCTGGAATGACGATCGCAATGGGCGTTTCGGCCAATCCCCAAGGCATGCCGCCTGCCGACGCAACAGAGCCGACCGGTCAAGAGATCCCAATGCGGGAACTAGTCAGATTTCGACGAGATGATCGTCGAGTTCGTTGGTGTCGCCTTCGGTGACCGGGAAATGCTCGGCGAGCACCGCGCCGACCGTACCGATGGCCTTGACGAAGCCGTCGGCCAGTCGGTCGTCGCCGGCATGTCTCGTCAGCTCGCGCACCACGCCGTCCCAGACATGCTGGCCGACCTTGGCATCGATGCCGGAGTCGGCGACGACCTCGGCATAGCGTTCGGTGATGGAGACGAAGATGAGCACGCCGGTGCGGGCCTGCGTGCGGTGGACGTTGCGCGCCAGGAACTGCTTCATCGCATTGGCGTGCGCGGCCTGATAGCGCAACCTTCGCGGCACGAAATGAATGCGCAAGGTGGGCCACAGCCACAGCAAGGCGAGCATCGAGGCCAGCGCCAGCATTTGCGCCAGCACGAAATGCGGCACGCGGATAGACAGCCACCAGGCCTCCAGCCCATAGGCGACGGCAAGGCTGGCGACGAAGAGGCCGATCGTCGCCGTGAACGCGGCCGGAAAGAAGTAGCCGTCGCTGGCCCGAGCGACGACGCAGTAGATCTCGCCGCCGGTCTTCAATTCGGCCGTCCGGATCGCCTCGGCGATGCGGTCATGGTCCTCGGCGCTGATCGGTCGCGTTGCCATGGTGCCTCACCAGCTTCCCGAAGAGCCGCCGCCGCCGGACGAGCCGCCGCCGCCGGAAAACCCGCCACCGCCACCCCCTGACGACCAACCTCCGCCGCCCGACGACCAGCCGCCGCCACTCGACGAGGAGGATCGCCGGCCGGGTTCGAAGGTCATGCCGAGCCAGCGGTAGCGGCCGGGTCCAATCTTCTGGCCGAAGATCGGCGGCAGCACCGTCATCGCGATGCCGCCGAAGAAGATCAGCGCCCAGATGGTGATGAAGATGGCGAAGAACAGATCGTCGGAGTTGAACGGCGCCTGCTCGTTGCGCTTGCCGCGCGCCTCCAGTTCCTCCGGGTTGCCCTCCAGCACCATGATCATGTCGTCGACGGCCTTGGTGATGCCGCCGGAGAAATCGCCGGCGCGGAAGGCCGGCACCATGTCGTTCTCGATGATCAGCTTGGTGTGCAGGTCGGTCAGGGTGCCTTCCAGCCCGTAACCGACCTCGATGCGCATCTTGCGGTCGTTCGGCGCAACGAGCAGCAGCACGCCGTTGTTTTCCTTGGCCTGACCGAGCTTCCAGAAGCGGAACAGCCGGTTGGCGTAAGGTTCAATCTCCTCGCCGCCGAGGCTGGGTATGGTGGCGACGACGATCTGGTCGGAGCCTTTGGTTTCGAAGTCCGCGAGCTTTTGAGTCAGCGCCGCGCGCGTGCCGGCATCGATGATGCCGGCATTATCGACCACGCGGCCGGTCAGCGCGGGAAGGTCGGCGGCGAGGGCGGTGAGGGGGAGGAGGAGAAGGGCGAGCAAAACGCCGACGAAGGAAAGGTTGGTGCGAGGCCCCCCTCTCTGTCCTGCCGGACATCTCCCCCTCAAGGGGGGAGATTGGACGGCACCTTGGCCTTCGCCAATCGTCAGCGTCGCAGGGTGTGCGCCGTCGGCGGAACTGCCAATCTCCCCCCTAGAGGGGGAGATGTCCGGCAGGACAGAGAGGGGGGCGAAGGAACGCAACGCTGATGGGCTCGATTAAATTTCAGCCGAGGCTCAGCCGCCCTGCTTCGTGGTGCTCGTGCCGAAATCGACCTTCGGCACCTGCATCTTGTCCTCATCGACCGTGAAGTTCGCGAAGGGCTCGTTGCCGCGGAACCAGAAGGTCGCCCACAACACCGACGGGAAGGTCTTCAGCGTCAGATTGTAGTCCCTGACCGCCTGGATGTAGTCGCGGCGCGCAACGGCGATGCGGTTCTCGGTGCCTTCGAGCTGCGCCTGCAGCGCGAGGAAGTTCTGGTTGGCCTTGAGGTCGGGATAGGCTTCCGACACCGCGATCAGCCGCGACAGCGCGCTGGTCAGCCCGGCCTGGGCATCCTGGAATTTCTTCAGCGCTTCGGGATCCTTCAGCGTCTCCGGCGTCACCGTGATCTGCGTTGCCTTGGCGCGCGCCTCCACGACCGCGT
Source organism: Mesorhizobium humile (assembly GCF_033977215.1). Taxonomy (NCBI): domain Bacteria; kingdom Pseudomonadati; phylum Pseudomonadota; class Alphaproteobacteria; order Hyphomicrobiales; family Phyllobacteriaceae; genus Mesorhizobium; species Mesorhizobium humile. Next base: position 87,970 of record NZ_JAVIIV010000006.1, on the reverse strand, counting down.
CGAGCGTATCCTTCTCATGCGAGGCGTAGCCCTTCACCGTCTCGACCAGGTTGGGGATCAGGTCGGAGCGGCGCTGATACTGGTTGAGCACCTCGCTCCAGGCCGCATGGGCGTTCTCTTCCGCGGTCGGAATGGTGTTGTAGCCGCAGCCGGCAAGCAGCGGCAGCACGAAAGCCATCATCAGGAAGGCGGGCAGGCTGCGGAAGGGGGAGGGCAGTGAGAGGCGCTCGGTGATCATGATTGGTCCCTCGATAGAAGTTGCAGGCGAAGCATTACCACAATCCACGCGTAAGAAAATGTCCGGCTGATGACGCTGCTCCGGCTCGGCCGCGAGCCACTGTGAATGGTCGAGCGAACAGGAATCTGTCTTTTTGTTTGACGCAATTCCGGGTCGGAAGGATACGGCGAAGCCGCCGAACCTAACCCTTCGCACTTTTCCTGGAATTGCTCTAAGCTGCGGGCAGGAAAGGGCAATTGCCATGGCCGAGCGCCGGGACGACGAGACCGAATCGCGCCGCATCCTAGAACGCGTGGCGCGTGAGACGGCGCCGGGCGGCGCGTCGTTCATCGTCCGCACGGCGAAGGATGCGCGCGACCGTGTCACCGCCGCCGACGCCGACCGCACCGATCCCATCGAATACTGGGGAACCCGCATTGGCCGAACGCTCGGCTTCGTCATTGCCATTGGGCTATTGGCCTGGCTGGTGTATGCCGCCACGCTTGGCGGTTAGGAACCGAATTTCATGAGCGCAGAAAAAACCGACGCGCCGCGCGCGGTCATCGTCATCTCCAGCCATGTCGCCCGCGGCTCGGTCGGCAACCGCGCCGCCGTCTTCGCGCTGGAGACGCTGGGTTTCCCGGTCTGGGCGGTGCCCACCGTCATCCTGCCCTGGCATCCTGGCCACAGCCGGGCCACGCGCATCGTGCCACCGCTCGACCAGTTCAAGGCGCTGATGGCCGATCTCGAGCGAGCGCCTTGGCTGGGCGAGGTCCGGGCTGTGCTGTCGGGCTATCTCGGCGAAGCTGGCCAGGCCGAGGCGGTCGCCTCGCTGGTCGCCGCGGTCAAGGAAAGGACGCCGAACGCGCTTTACATCTGCGACCCGGTGATGGGCGATTCCGGCGGGCTCTACGTGCCGGAACCGACGGCAGTCGCCATGCGCGACAAATTGATGCCGATCGCCGATATCGCGACGCCGAACCGCTATGAGCTGGAATGGATGGCGGGCGCGCCGCTGCCCGACATCAAGGCGGTGACGGCAGCGGCGCTGCATGCCGGCCCTTCGACCATGCTGGTGACCTCGGCGCCCGCGATGATGGCGGGCGGCATCGGCAACTTCCTGCTCGACGGCAGCCAGGCGCTGCTTGCCGAGCACCGTGTGATCGAGAAGCCGCCGAATGGGCTGGGCGACCTGACGGCCGCCGTCTATCTGGCGCGCGTTCTCTCCGGCCAGGCGCCGGTCAAGGCGCTGCAATCGACCACCGCCGCCGTCTACGAAATCCTCGCCCGCACCGCCAAGCGCGGCGGCGACGAGCTGCAGCTCGAAACCGATGCGCAGAGCCTGTCGCACCCGATGGCCATGGTGCAACTGCGCCATCTCCTGCATCCCGGGCGGGACAAGCGGGCGTGAACCGAGCATTTTGCAGCCAAATGGAATTTGGCGTCGCAGAAATGCGGCCAAGCAAACAGACAGAGCGGGATGCTAACGTCTACTAATTTGCATCCCGCTCTCGCAGGCGTCGACGGCTGCAAGGCCGGCTGGATCGCCGTCCATCGCGAACTGGACAAGCCGCCATCGGTCTCGGTCTTCCCGAGCTTCCAGGCGCTGCTCGACGCGCTGCCCGATGCCACGATTGCCGTCGACATGCCAATCGGCCTGCCGGATTTTTCGAGCAGAGGCGGGCGCGGACCGGAGGCGCTGGTGCGGCCGCTGCTCGGGGCGCGGCAATCGAGCGTGTTCGCCATTCCCTCGCGGGCGGCGCTCTATGCCGATACCAGCGACTTCACCACGATCGAGGCCTGGTACGCGGCGCATCGGCTGGCAAGCGCCGTGGCGATGGAGACCTCCGACCCGCCGCGCGGCGTTTCCATCCAGGCCTTCGGCATTTTCTCGAAGATCCGCGAGATCGATTCTTTGCTGATCGCGCGACCGGAGTTGCGTCACCGCATCTTCGAATCGCATCCGGAAGTGGCGTTCTGCCGGCTGAATGGCGGCACGGCGATGGCGCTGCCGAAAAAGATCAAGGGCGCGGTCAACCCGGCCGGCATGGAGGAGCGCAAGGCGCTGCTTTGCCGGCGTGGCTATGACAGGCGCTTTCTCGACCAGGCGCCGCCACGAGGCGCGGCGAGCGACGACTTCCTCGACGCCGCGGCCATGATGCTGATTGCCGGGCGTATCGCCAGCGGGGAGGCGCGGCCTTCGCCCGATCCGCCGCTGACCGACCGGTTCGGCATTCCGGTGGCTATCTGGGCGTAGTCAAGCCACGCTGGAGCCGGATGATTTCAGGTCGAATCGACCCGAAATCATCCGGCTCTGCGTCAAAGAGATAGAGCATGATGTCGCCCGAAACCGCTTCACACTTTTCGGCACCATGCTCTCGTCGCATCGCGATTGCGACCGGGCGATCCGCAATTCGGCATTGCCCGCGACCGGCTTTTGCCGTTAGAGCCTTTTTCGATCGCAACGAGCTGCCGTCTCCAACCCCGGAAAGGCTCTAGCCGCCCATGCCCCATCTTCCCGAACATCTGCTGAACGGTTATCGGAACTTCATGAACGGCCGCTATCCCGCCGAAAGCGGACGCTACCGCTCGCTGGCGCGGGAAGGCCAGGCGCCGGAAACGATGATCGTCGCCTGCTGCGATTCCCGTTCCGCCCCCGAAGCAATCTTCGACGCCGGGCCGGGCGAGCTCTTCGTGCTGCGCAATGTCGGCAATCTGGTGCCGCCCTATGAGCCGGACGGTGAGTTCCATTCGACCTCGGCCGCGCTCGAATTCGCCGTGCAGAGCCTCAAGGTGAAAAACATCGTGGTAATGGGCCACGGTCGCTGCGGCGGTATCCGCGCCGCGCTCGACACCAACTCCGCGCCACTGTCGCCCGGCGACTTCATCGGCAAATGGATGAGCCTGATCGCGCCGGCCGCCGAGACCGTGGCCGCCAGCACGATGATGACGGCAACCGAGCGCCAGACCGCCCTGGAGCGGATTTCCGTCCGCTACTCGATCGCCAATCTCCGGACCTTTCCCTGCGTTTCGATCCTTGAAGGCAAGGGCAGGCTCACGCTGCACGGCGCCTGGTTCGACATCTCGTCCGGGGAGCTCTGGGTGATGAACAAGGAAACCGGCGATTTCGAGAGGCCGGAGCTGTAACGGAGGGGCGATGCACCGGAGCTGGTGGCGGTTCTTTCTCGCGGCGGCGTTGCTGGCGTCCACGATCGTTCGCGCCAGCGCCGATGACGGCGCCATCATCGACCGCTGGTATTCGGCGCTGCTGGTCGCCGACCGCACCGAACTTTCCGAGCTGCTTGCCGACAATGTGCGCTTGAACCTCGACGACATCGGCGTCGTCCAGACCAAGCGGGATTTCATCGCCTCGATCGACGAATGGCAGGGCGCGGTCGCGGGCGCCGTGATCCGCCATCGCATCGAAAAGAGCGAGAACGGTGAGACCACGGTGCTCGCCTGCTACGACTTCCCCAGCAACGACACGCTGATGCGCGAGACCTTCACCGTCGCCGGCGGCCGCATCGCCGCCAGCACCCAGACGGCGGTCGCGCAGGATTGCAGCGCCTACTGAAATATATTCGGGGGCGGCCCGAGTTGCGCGATGCGCGGCATCGCCCTACATCCGGGGCAGCCCCGCCTCTCAATTCACCGAACTCCCAGTTGGATCTGCCCATGTCAAAAACCGTCGACCTCGCCGCCCATCCGCTGACCGTCTGGCAAGGGCCGCTCGGCCTGCCGGATTTCTCGCGCATCGGCGACGATGATTTCGGCCCGGTCTTCGACGCGGCGCTGGCGGCGCACCGGGCCGAGATCGACGCGATCGCCGGCAACAGCGAGGCGCCGACCATCGAGAACACGCTGGCGGCGCTGGAGCTCGCCGGCGAGGCGCTCGACCACGTGTCCTCGATCTTCTGGTGCCGGGCCGGCGCCCACACCAACGACACGATCCAGGCGATGGAGCGCGACATCTCGCCAAAGATGTCGCGGCATTTCTCGGCGATCTCGATGAACGAGGAGCTGTTTGCCCGCATCGACGACCTCTATCAGCGGCGCGACAGCCTCAAGCTCGATCCCGAGACGCTGCGCGTGCTGGAAAAGACCTGGAAGGGCTTTGTCCGCTCGGGCGCGAAACTGGATGCCGAAGGCAAGAAGCGGCTCGCGGCCATCAATGAGGAGCTCTCCTCGCTCGGCACCAGATTCGGCCAGAATGTGCTCGCCGACGAGCGCGACTGGGCGCTGTTCCTCGACGAGGCCGATCTCGCCGGCCTGCCGGACTTTTTGAAGAGCGCCATGGCCGAAGCCGCCGAGATGCGGGGGCAGAAGGGCCGCTACGCGGTGACGTTGTCACGCTCGATCTACGAGCCGTTCTCGACCTTCTCCGAGCGTCGCGACCTGCGCGAGACGGCCTTCCGCGCCTTCATCATGCGCGGCCAGAACGGCGGCACCACGGACAATACCGATGTGGTGCGCGACATGCTGAAGCTGCGCGCCGAGAAGGCGAAGCTTCTGGGCTACGGCTCCTTCGCGGCGCTGAAGCTCGACGACACGATGGCCAAGACGCCGAAGGCGGTGCATGACCTGCTCGATCCGGTCTGGGAAAAGGCGCTGGAGAAGGCTGCCGCCGACCAGAAGGAGCTGGAGCGGCTGGCGACCGAAGCCGGCAGCAACGAGAAATTCGCCGCCTGGGACTGGCGCTTCTACCAGGAGAAGCTGCGCGCCGAGAAATTCGCCTTCGACGAGGCGGAGCTGAAGCCTTATCTGCAGCTCGAGCGCGTCATCGACGCCTGTTTCGACGTCGCCACGAAATTGTTCGGTATCACCTTCGAGGAGAAGAAGGGCGTCACGGTTTGGCATCCAGATGCCCGCGCGTTCGTGGTGAAGAACGCCGACGGCAGCGAACGCGGCCTGTTCCTGGCCGATTATTTCGCGCGCCCTTCCAAGCGCTCCGGCGCCTGGATGAGCGCGCTGCGGTCCGGCTACAAATTGGGCAACGGGGCCACGCCGGTCATCTACAACATCATGAATTTCGCCAAGCCGCCGGCCGGCGAGGCGGCGCTTCTGTCGGTCGACGAGGCGAAGACGCTGTTCCACGAGTTCGGCCACGCCCTGCACGGCATGCTGACCGACGTGACCTGGCCGTCGGTTTCGGGCACCTCGGTCAGCCGCGACTTCGTCGAACTGCCCTCGCAGCTTTACGAGCATTGGCTGACGGTGCCGGCGGTGCTGGAAAAGCACGCGCTGCACGTCAAGACCGGCAAGCCGATGCCGAAGGCGCTGCTGGACAAGATGCTCGCCGCCCGCACCTTCGGCGCCGGCTTCGCCACGGTCGAGTTCACCGCCTCGGCGCTGATCGACATGGCCTATCACGCGCGACCGGACGCGCCGGCCGAGCCGCTGCGCTACGAGGCCGAGACGCTCGAAAAGCTGCACATGCCCGACACGATCGCGATGCGTCACCGCACCCCGCATTTCGGCCATGTCTTCGCCGGCGACGGTTATTCAGCCGGCTATTATTCCTACATGTGGTCGGAAGTGCTCGACGCCGATGCCTTCTCGGCCTTCGAGGAGACGGGCGATGCCTTCAATCCCGAGCTGGCCGAGCGGCTGAGGAAGAACATCTACGCCGCGGGCGGGTCCAAGGATCCGGAGGAATTGTACACGGCGTTCCGGGGCAAGATGCCCTCGCCCGAGGCGATGATGGTGAAGCGGGGGCTGGTGTAGCGCGGCCTTCTCCCTTCTCCCCTTGTGGGAGAAGGTGGATCGGCGCGCAGCGCCGAGACGGATGAGGGGTGTTCCAGGGAACGCCAGCGCCTCACTCCGCTGGAGCACCCCTCATCCGTCCGCTTCGCGGCCATCGCCCGGCCCTTCGCAGGCTCAGGGCGTTCGAAGCTCGAAAAGCCAAGCAATTGGCTTTTCGTCCGCTAACGCGGACCGCTTCTCACCCCACAGGGGGAGAAGGGGAAGCGCTCCACGGATCCGCCACTCTTGGCCATATCGCCCGCTTCAGTTTCCTGTAGTCCGTCTTCGCCGGATTGCTTGGATAGGAACTCGGCGCCGCGACATAGATGATCTCGGCGGCGATCGGTTCGAAGCCGGCGTAGAAATGGTTGGTCGATTTGATCAGGAGGATGTCTTTCGACAGCGGATCGATGCCGATGTTGGAGAAGATGTCCGGCTCGAAGGTCTGGGTGCGGTTGGTATTGAGGATGACATCGACTTCGGTGCCTTCGATGCGCACCACCGCCGATGGCCCCAGCGTCACCCGGCTCGGGCCGAAACTTTGCCAGCCTTCGGCGACCGCCTTCAGCACCGTGACGCGGGCATCGATCGGCTCGCCGGCCTGAGGGCCGGCCTTGCCGCCGAAGCGCAGGTCGATGACGGCGCCTTCGCCGGCCGCATGGCAGAAGGTCACCGCGATCGGATCCCAGATCGTCGCCACGCCGACATTGCGCACGCCACGCGAAAGCAGCTCGCGCAGCACGATGGTGCCGTCGCCCGGCACGCCGCCGCCGGGATTGTCCCAGATGTCGGCGATCACCGCCGGCTTGTCCTGGCGCTTGGCGCGCACGGTAAGCGCCTGTTCGATACCGGCTGAGGCGGACAGCATCGTCATCGCGGTCTTTTCGCGCAAGGCGTAAAGCTCGCGCCCCAGCGTTTCGGCGAGCTTGTCGCCTTTCGCCTTGTCGTTGTCGGTGACGACGAGGATGCGCGTGCCCATTTCGGGCACGTCGGCGGCCATGAAGCCATGGATGACCGAGACCGACAGCACGCCATCCTTGCCGTGCAGCGCCTTGATCCTGTCGACGAAGGAGCGCATCGGCTCGCGGCTGGTCGGCAGCACCTGGATCATGCGGCAGTCGAAGGTCGAGATCTCCGGCTTGATCTCGCCCCGCGCCGCGGCAAGGCCGAGCTCGACGACATGCTCGCCGCGCTCGTAGAAATCGGTGTGCGGGAATTCGAGGAAATAGGCCATGACATCGCAAGCCGCGACGCGCTTCGGCGTCAAATGGCTGTGCGGATCGAACTCCGAGGCGATCACCACTTTCGGCCCGACGATGGCACGCACACGCTCCAGCAGGTCGCCTTCGCAATCGTCATAGCCTTGCGCCACCATGGCGCCGTGCAGGCCGAGGATCACCGCATCGACCGGCAAGGCGGCCTTGAGCTGGTCGAGGATCTCATCGCGCAGCGCCTCGTAGGTCTGGCGCTGCACCAGACCGCCGGGCTCCGCCCAGGTGGCGGTGCCTTCGATAACCGTTAGCCCTTCCTTGTCCGCACGCTTGCGCAAAGCCACGATCGGCGAGGAGCAAAGCGTCGGCGTCTCCGGATGTTTTCCCGGGCCGGCATAGAAGGCCATCTCGAACGAGGCCCGGTCGGTCGGCACCGGCGAGAAGGTGTTGGTTTCCGTCGCCAGCGAGGCGGTGAAGATGCGCATGAACGCTCCGTAGTGGATGCTTATTTTACGGCCCCAAGCGCCAGTCCGCGGACAAGGTAGCGCTGCAGCCAGATGAAGAGGATCGCCACCGGCAGGGTGGCCAGCAGCGTGGCCGCCATGACATGATGCCATTCGATCGTGTAGCGGCCGGCGACGAGCGAGAAGACCTGGATCGGCAGTGTGTAGCTTTCCTGGCTGCGCAGCATGGTGAGCGCGACGACGAATTCGTTCCAGGCGTTGATGAAGGTGAAGATCGCCGTCACCGCGATGGCCGGCAGGCAGAGCGGCAGGAACACCTTGCGCAGCGTCAGCCAGCGGCCGGCGCCTTCCATCCAGGCCGCTTCCTCCAGGTCGCGCGGAATGGTGTCGAAATAGCTCTGCAGCATCCAGACAGTGAAGGCGACGTTGAAGGCCATGTAGATGAAGCCGAGCGCGGTGGTGCTCTCGACCAGCCCCCAGGCGGCCATCAGCCTGAACAGGCCGAGCACCAGCACGATCGGCGAGATCATCTGCGAGATCAAAAGGAACTGGCGGAACGCGCCATAGCCGGCAAAGCGGAAGCGCGACATGGCGTAGGCCGCGGGCACCGAGATCAGGATGGCGCCGATCGTGGCGAGCGCCGAGACATAGAGCGAATTGGTGAGCGCCTGGCCAAAGCCGGTCGCCACCCACATGTCGGCGAAATTCGACCAGCGGAATTCGCTCGGCCACCAGGTGGGGGTCAGCACCTCGGTGCGCGGCTTGACGGCGGTGAGGAACATCACGGCGAAGGGGAAGATCGTCACCACGATCAATGGAGCCAGCAGCAGCCAGGCGATGATGGTGCGTTTGAGCTTGCCCGTCGTAAGCGTACTTGTCATGCCCGCTGCTCCCGCATGGCCAGCCTCACATAGATCATGGTGAAGACGAGCAGGATGGCGAACATCACCAGCGACACCGCGGACGCCTCGCCCAGTTTGCCGATGCGGAAGGCGAGCTTGTAGAGATGCGTGACCAGAATATCGGTGGAATTGGCCGGCCCGCCCTGCGTCATCACCCAGATGATCGGGAAGGAGTTGAAGACATAGATGGTGTTGAGCACGATGGCGATGTTGATGAAGGGCTTTAAGAGCGGAAAGGTGATCTCGCGGAACTGCTGCAAGGGCGTCGCACCCTCGAGCGCCGCCGCCTCATAGAGATCGTCGGGGATCGAGGAAAGGCCGCCGAGGAAGATCGTGGTGGTGAACGGCACCGTCACCAATATGCCGATCAGCACCTGCATCGGGAAGGCGGTCTCGGCGCTTGCCAGCCACTGGATGTTCTTGCTGATCAGGCCGAGCTTCATCAGCGCCGAATTCAGCATGCCGCTTTCGCCGTTGAGGGTCCAGCGCCAGACCACCGCCGTCATGGTCAGTGACACTGCCCAGGGCAGCATGATGATGACGCGGGCGATGCCGCGGCCGTAGAAGTCGGTGTTGAGGATGATTGCTACCGGGATAGACAAGAGCAGCGCGCCGCCGACCACCAGCACGGTCCATAGGCCGGTGCGCCAAAGTGCTGCGACGAAATCGGGATCGACGGCGAGCGCCCAGAAATTGGCCAGGCCACTGAAATCGCGCAGCTGGCCAAAGCGGTTCACGTCATGCGTCGAGATCTGCACAAGATCCCAGACCGGCCAGAAGATCACCACCGCAGCCAGGAGCAGGCTGGGCAGCGTCAGCAGGTAAGGCAGGATCCGGCTTTGCATCGGCTGGATGGCACCGTGTTGCGATGGATAGGACTTGCGGATGAATTTCGCCGATTTGCCGGCTTGGCTCAATCCGGCTGCGGCTTGCCCGGCGCGGAATAGCCACGCGCGTTCCGGATTGCGGGTATCGGGAAAGATGTGGCGCGCCCCGACGGGGTGGAGCGCGCCACGGGCGCAGGGAGATACGCCCTTATTTCTTCTTCAGCACGGCGTCGGCCTTGGCCGCCGCATCCTTCAAGCCGGCCTCGGGGTCGCCGCCGAGATAGATCTTCTGCATAGCGTCGGAGGTGATCTGGGCGATCTCCTCCCAGCCCGGAATGACCGGCGCGAAGCGGGCGTCGGGCAGCAGCGCGGTGAAGGCGGCGAGGTCGGCATTGTTGACGTAATAATCCATCTTCGCCTCTTCCTTGTTCACCGGCAGGAAGCCTTCGCCCTGCGTGAACTTGGCGCGCTGCTCCTTGGTGAACAGGAAGTCGAGTAGCTTCCAGGCCTCATCCTTGTTCTTGGAGTTCTTGAACATGATGATGCTATCGGTGACGCCGTAGGTGCCGCGCGCGCCGGTCGGGCCGGCAGGGATGGCCGCGACGCCGTATTTCAGGTTCGGCGCTTCGTCCTTGATCTGGTTGGACAGGAAGGGCGCGGTGATCATCATGCCGACTTTGCCCTGCTTGAACAGGTTCTGCACGTCCTCGCGGTTGTTGGAGGTGACGCCTGGCTCGGTCAGGCCCTCGTCGATCATCGACTTGTAGAGCTTGGCGGCTTCGAGCGCGCCGGGCGTGCTCAGACCGGAGGTGCCGTCCTTGTTGAGGATCTCGGTGCCGAAGGACCACATCGCATAGTAGTAATAGACGTCGGTCTCGATCTCCTTGCCCTGCAGGCCGTAGCCGAAGGCGCCTTGGGCCTTGATCTTGCGGGCGTCTTCCTGCAGCTCGGTCCAGGTCGCCGGCGGCTTGGCGATGCCGGCTTTCTCGAACAATTCCTTGTTGTAGTACATGGCGCGCGCGGAAGCCGCTATCGGCAGGCCGTAAGTCTTGCCGTCCATGATCGAGGGCTTCAGGAAGGTGTCGATGAAGCGGTCCTTGAACTCGGGCTTGATGTAGCTGTCGAGCGGCTCGGCGACATCCTGCTGCACGAAGTCGATCAACCAGCGCGTGCCGATGATCGAAAGGTCGGCATTGGTGCCGGCGGTGATGTCGGTGGTGAGTTTCTGCAAGAGCACATCCCACGGCACCACTTCATATTTGATGGTGATGCCGGGATTGGCCGCTTCGAATTCCTTCTTCACTTCCTCGAAATAGGGGCCGGTCTTGGCGCTGTATTCGGCGACGGTGACGCGCACCTCGCCGGCATCGGCGGGTGCTGCAAAAGCCAGCATGCTCATTCCGGCCAACAGGCCGGCAGTCCATTTCGCGAGGCTCATCTTATTTCTCCCATTGATGCACGTTGGCGCCTGGCTCTTGTGAGCACAGGATTTATGTTACTTTCCTACATTATCCATCATTTCACGCCGCGCAAGCGGATAATCATGTTGCTAAATTACATTTGCTTGACTAGCCTGTCGTCCTAAAATGAGGGGTGGAGGAGCGGGCAGCGTGGGTTCGAAAGCCGAGTTCGAAGGCAAGACAATCGTCGTCACCGGAGCCGGCGGCGGCCTCGGTTCGGCGATCGTCGAGCTCATGGCCGAGCGCGGCGCGCGCATCGTTGGCTGCGACCAGTCGATGGAAGCGCTGGCCAGTCCGCACATCGCCTCGCGCCATGTCTTCAACCTGCTCGACCGGGCCTCGATCGAAGCGGCTATCCCCGTGCTGCTCGACAAAGACGGCGTTCCCGACATCCTGATCAACAATGCCGGCTGGACGCGGGCCGAAACGTTGAAGGCGCTGACGGCTGATAGGATCGAGCAGGAGCTCGACCTCAATTTGACCGGCGTGATGACTTTCGCCGACCCGCTGATCAAGGCGATGGCCAAGCGCGGTTCGGGCAGCGTTGTCTTCGTCTCCTCGGTCAACGCCGTCGCGCATTTCGGCAACCCGGCCTATGCCGCCGCCAAGGCCGGTATCAACGCCTATGCCAAATCGATCGCGGTCGAGCTTGGCCGCGCCGGGTTGCGCGCCAATGTCGTCTGCCCGGGCTCGATCCGCACCGCCGCCTGGGACCATCGCCTGGCCAAGGACCCCGAGATCCTTGGCCGGCTCAAGCGGCTTTATCCGCTCGGCCGCATCGTCAACGCTTCCGAAGTGGCCGAGGCGATAGCCTTCCTTGCTTCCGAGCGCGCTTCCGGCATAACAGGTGCCGTGCTGCCCGTGGACGCCGGCCTGACAGCCGGCTACCTGCCTTTCATCGACGACATATTGGGAGCGTGACCATGACCGACGTCCAGTTCCGCAACCTGTCGAAATCCTTCGGCCAGCACAAAATCCTCGAGGACATCAACCTCGATATCAAAAGCGGCGAGTTCGTCGTGCTGGTCGGTCCGTCCGGCTGCGGCAAGTCGACCCTGCTGCGCATGCTGGCCGGGCTGGAGACGATCACCTCCGGCGACCTCGTCATCGGCGGCACGCGCGCCAACGAGCTGCCGCCGCAGAAGCGCAACATCGCCATGGTGTTCCAGTCCTATGCGCTGTTCCCGCATTTGAAGGCGTCGGAAAATATCGGCTTCGGCCCGAAGATCCGCGGCGAGAACCGCGCGACGATCGACGACAAGGTCAAGAAGGCCTCCGGCGTGCTCAACCTCTTCTCCTATCTCGACCGCTATCCGCGGCAATTGTCGGGCGGCCAGCGCCAGCGCGTCGCCATGGGCCGCGCCATCGTGCGCGAGCCTTCCGTCTTCCTGTTCGACGAGCCGCTCTCCAATCTCGACGCGCAGCTGCGCGTGCAGATGCGCACCGAGATCAAGGCGCTGCACCAGCGGCTGAAATCGACCATCGTCTATGTCACCCACGACCAGATCGAGGCGATGACCATGGCCGACCGCATCGTGGTGATGGATCGCGGCCGCATCCAGCAGGTCGGGCAGCCGCTGGAGCTCTATGACCGGCCGGCCAACAAATTCGTCGCCGGCTTTATCGGCTCGCCGTCGATGAGTTTCGTTTCCGGTGCGCTGAAGAGCGCCGACAGCAAGGCTTGGTTCGAGACTAAGGGCGGTGGCCGGCTGGCGCTTGCCGGCAAGGCGGCGTCCGGCAGCGATACGGTAGAGGCCGGTATCCGGCCAGAGCATTTCATGGTCGGCGCGGGTGACGACGCCATCGCCATCAAGGTCGATGTCGTCGAGCCCACCGGTTCGGAAACGCATGTCTACGGCTCGGTCGGCGACGACACGGTGCGCGCCGTGTTCCGCGACCGGCTGCAGGTGAAGCCGGGCGACCGGCTGCCGGTGAGCGTCGACCCGCGCAACATCCACCTGTTCGACAAGGCGACGGGCCTGCCGCTCTGAGATGATGAGATGAAGACCCCGGCCGACATCATCACCCGCCTGCAATTGATGTCGCAGGACGGCACCAAGTCGGACCGCCGGCTGGCCGGGCTGGTGCTTTCCGATCTCGATTTCGCCTCCAAGGCCGCCATTTCGGAGATTGCCGCGCGCGTCGGCGTCAGCGAGCCGACCGTCACCCGCTTCTGCCGCAATCTCGGCTGCGAGGGCCTGCGCGATTTCAAGTTCTACCTGGCGCAGGCGATCGCCATCGGCGGCCAGTATCTGTCGCCGGAACCGCTCAGCCGCGACGCGCGCGAGCAGCGCATCGCCTCGGCGATTACCGAGGCGGCGATCGCCGCAATCCAGCGCGCCAGCGAAAATCTCGACATGACGACGCTGATGGATGTCGCCGCGCGCATCGCCGGTTCCGGCAATGTGCTGTGCATCGGCTCCGGCGGCATTTCCTCGATGATGGCGACAGAGATGCAGAACCGGCTGTTCCGGCTGGGGCTGTCGGCGCTCGCCCAGATCGACGGCCAGCTGCAGCGCATGTATGCCGCGGTGGCGACGCCCGAGACGACGCTGGTCGCCTTCTCGGTGTCGGGCTATGCGCGCTCGGTGATCGAGGCGGTCGAGGTCGCGCAGCAATATGGCGCCGCCACCGTCGCCATCACTGCGCCGGACTCGGCGCTGGCCAAGGTCGCCGACACGGTCATCCTGCTGCAGCCTGTCGAGGACGGCAACATCTACAAGCCGACCTCGTCGCGCTACGCGCTTTTGGCCATCGTCGACATGATCGCCACCACGGTGGCGGAATCGCGCGGGCCGAAAGTGCTGGAGAATCTGCGCCGCATCAAGCAGAGCGTGAACACGCTGAAGGTCGACGATCCGAAGCTGCCGCTGGGGGATTGAGAAGAGCCGGCGTTGAAGCTGCCAATCTCCCCCCAAGCGGGGGAGATGGCCGGCAGGCCAGAGGGGGCCGCTGTCCCGCCTGCATCTCAAACTCTGGATTACTCGATCATACCCTCGACGCCTTTCGCCAGCTCAGCCGCATCTCCCAGGATTCGCAGCGTCTTCAGCCGCGATGTGCCGCCGGCGACCACCGAAACGGTCGACACCGAAACACCCAACGCCTTGGCGATCATCCGTTCCAGCGCTTGATTGGCGGCGCCGTTCTCCGGCACGGCGCGCACGCGGGCCTTGAGATGGCTGCGCCCGTCGGCGGTGGTCTCGACACCTTCGATCCGGTCGAGCGCGGCTTTCGGCGTCAGCCGCACGTAAAGGTCGATGCCGTTCTCGCGCAGCCGAAACGACGTGCTCATCAGCCGCCGGTCACGACCCAGGACCAGACGGTGGTGACCAGGAACTGCCGGATGAAGAAAATGATCAGCAAGAGAATGATCGGCGAAATGTCGATGCCGCCGAGATCGGGCATGAAGCGGCGGATCGGGCGCAAGGCCGGCTCGGTCAGCCGGTAGAGCATGTTGCCGACGCTGCCGACGAACTGGTTGCGCGAGTTGACGACATTGAAGGCATAGAGCCAGGAAAAGATCGCCGAGGCGATGATGATCCACCAGTAGATATCAAGCGCCATGACGATGGTCTGAATAAGGGCGATCATGCCGGTCTCCAAATTGTCGCCGACATGTAGCCATTGCGTGGCGAGCGGGCAAGGGCCGCCGGCCTTGGCGAGCGGGCAAGCCCGCAGGCTCGGCGAGCCGGCAAGGCCCGCCGGCCTCGGCGCATGGCGCGAAGCCATCGTTTCGCCTTGACATCAAACGGCCGCGACCGATACAAGCCCATCCGCTGGAACGGGGCTGTAGCTCAGCTGGGAGAGCGCATCGTTCGCAATGATGAGGTCAGGGGTTCGATCCCCCTCAGCTCCACCAGCCAGCACACGCTTGTGCTCCTCGTCGGCTTCAATCTTCCTCGCTCAGCATTTTGTGACCGCCGGATTTCGGGCCGCGTGCTTGGAACCAATGGCGGGGCAAGACGGTTCAGCTATACTTTTGAAGCTGATATGCCCCCGCCGGCTGGGTAAGCGGCGATGCTCGAGGAGTTTTCATCATGCAGATTTTGTCCAGGTTCCGTTCAGTCGCGGTGGCGGCAATCGCCGCCGCGGGCGTGAGCATTGCCGGCGCCGCGCATGCCGACAGCGGCACGATCCGCTTTTCCGTCTACAAGGCCGCCTTCTTCATCGGCGGCTCCGGCGGCGAGGGCACGCTGACCTTCCACGGCAAGCGCTATCCGATCTCGGTCGGCGGCGTCTCGGGCGGCCTCGCCTTCGGGGCGTCCAAAACCTATTTCCAAGGCACCGTGCGCCACATCCGCCGCGCCAGCGATGTGACGGGAGTCTATGGGGCTGCGGGCGGCGGCGGCGCGCTCGGCAAGGGCGCCCAGGTGATCGTCATGACCAATGACAAGGGCGCCCAGCTCGAGCTTACCGGCAGGCAGGTCGGCCTGCAGGTCAACGCCGATCTCAGCGGCATCAGCATCGCGCTGAAGCGGTAGGGCGCAACGCTCTTCGTGGAGGGCCGGCAAAGGCGCCGCCTGGGCGCCGAATGCCGGCCACTGTAAGTCGAGAGGCGTGCAAGCAGGCCTCGGCCCGCGAAGGGCTCCCGGCCTCGGGACGCCTCAATTGTCCCAATCATCCCAATTGTCTTCGTCCTGCGGCGGGTAGTCTGGAACGACCCGGATAATCCGCCGAGGACGCTGATAGCGCCAGTAATCCTCATCCGGCGGCTGCGGCTCATAGGTGCGGTAAGCGGGGCGGTAGTAACGCTCCCGCTTCCAGTGCTTGTGCTTCTTATGCGGTCGCACGCAGTAGCCGTCGTCGGTCAAATAGGCGCATGTGACGTGCGCCTCCTGCACCAAGCTATTTCGAGCCGGCACGCCAATCATCGGCGCCGCCTGGACCGCTGGCATCACCGCCAGCATGGTCCCAGCAAGGGCAAGAACAGACAGTTTCATCAGCCTCTCCAAGGTCTCCAGGTAAAAGCCGGAAGAACGTCCTGTTTGAGGGCGATTTGCGGCAGCCGAGATCACTTTGATTTTCGGCTGCACATATAAGCGTCAGATCATGTCTTGCGCCGGCGTCAGGCTGAGGTCACGAGAGCCTGTGCTGTCTTTCATACCGTCCCGCGAGCGGAGGTGGCACTGCACAGGGATTTTGACCGGTCGGCTCCGTTTGCGTTGGCAGGTGGCATGCCTTGGCGATTGGCCGAAACGTCCATCGCGATCGTCATTCTAGGGCGGAGCAGGAGCGAAGCTCCGTCGCGAAGCCCCTGGAATCCATGCCGTTACCTTCGCCAAGGCGTGCAACGGAGCAAAATTCTGTACCGTGGCAGCGCTTCCAAGTCACGGCATGGATTCTATGGTCTGCGCCGCGTCGCTTCGCTCCTTGCTCCGCCATAGAATGACGACGTTGAGGCGGCTTCACCCCTCTGTGTCAGGGAACTAGTTCGCCAGCTGATCGAGAAGCGTGTCTATTTCCCCTTTCTTTGGGGCTTCGGGCGAAGCAGGGGTAGCTTGCGGGTCGACCGGGGCGGGTTCCGCCGCCGGCGCGGCGGCCTCGGCTTCGGTCCCGCCACCGGCGTCCGAACTTGTTGGCGGCGGCGCCGCGTTTTCCGTATTGCCGTTGTCCGGCGCCACGACTGCTTCCGGAGCGGCGGGCGGGGTTTTGGGCCGGGGTGCGGCGTTGTGCAGAAGATCGTCGATCAGATCGGCCGCTCCCTTGCCGGAGCCGTCGCCATTCGAGCCCGTTTGGCCCTGGAGCAGCTTGTCGAGTTTCAGTTTTCCGGTCGGCAGCCCGAGGCGGCTCAACATATCCAGCGCGCCCTGCGGGTCCTTGGCCAACGCGCTCAGGTCCGGATAGGCACGGGGGGCGGACAGCGGACCCTGGACCACAATCGGCACCCCGATGCCCTTCACCGCGACGTCGCCTCCTTGTCCGGCGAGCGAAGCGATGACACGCGGGTTGAGATACATGTCGAGCGTCTGGTCGGCGAGGTCGATCTTGCCCGAGCCGTCCATCCGCACCAGCGGGCCCAGCAGGCTGATGTCGGTCGTCTGCGCGATGCCGTTCTCGATGGCGAATGAGGCGCCGAGTTCCGTGAATGTCGTCTTCTTGGCTTGATCCTGCTTGAAGCCTCCGGCGAGCAGCCCGACCAGGTTGTTGTAGACCTCCGCTATGTCGATGCCGCGGAAGGCGCCGTCGCTGAATTTCGTTGCCGCCTTGCCGCCGAGGGAACGGGCAAGCGACTTCGTGGTCTTTCCCGAGCCCGAAACCGCGACCGTCGCATCAAGCGTTCCTTCGATGCGGTCAAAAGCCGCCGCATCGTGGAGCAAGGGGGCCGCGGCCGTGCCGGCGATTGCGGTGTTCAGGTCCAGGGAAGCGGCGTCGCCGGAGCCGTCGGCGGTCATTTCCGCGGCAATCGTGCCGCCGTAGAAGGGGCTTTGCGGCACACTCAGGTGAGCCTTGCCGTCGGCCACCGTCAGGACGGTTGCGACCGGCCCGGCAAAAACCTTGCCATAGCCGAGCTTGTCCGCCGCGACCTCGATCCTGGCGTCAATTCCCTTGAGGAAGGAGAGATCGATCGGCGCGTCGGTTGCCCCGCCCGGTTTCTGTTTGCCGGCGGCGGCGGCCCCGCCGCCGCCGGCGAGCGCTGCAAAGTCGAGTTTCGCGAAATTGAGCGACGTGCGGATGGTGACAGGCTCCCCCAGTTTCACCGAGCCTTGCCCTGACGCCTCGACGCCGTTCAAGGCGACGGTGGCCTTCTGGAAGGAGAATTGCTGCGGGCCGGCATCGACATCGCCCTTGAAGGCAAAGTCCTGCAGACTGCGGGACGCGCTTTGTCCCAACCATTGCATCAGCTTGTCGAGCGAGGGCGACGTGGCCGAGACCTGGCCCTTGAACGTGCCGCCACCCCCGGCAACGCCGCTTATGCTGCCTTCGAGGTATTTGGAGGAAACCGAAAGGCTGATCGGGCCGGATGCGTCGGAAACAGAGGCACGGCCAAGAAAGGATGCGGGCGCGAGCTGGGATTTGAAGGTCACGGCCTGTCCCCGCCAGGCGAGCTTGCCCGTCAGATCGACAGGCTTGCCGATATCGCGAACCTTGGCGTCGAGATTGAGCCCGGTGATGTCGTTGGCCGTTCGGTCCTGCGCATCAGCGAGCGCTGCAAGCGGAAGCTTGCCCTCTCGAATCCCGATCGTTCCCTGCAGATTTGCGCTGCTGCGTATGCGCTCTGCCGTGAGTCCGCGAAACGCGAACCCCATATCGGCCGTGAGCTTGCCGGACAACGGCACGGATTGTCCGGCCAGCTTCGCTATCGAGCCGATATCCAGCCCTGAACTCGCAATATTGCCGCGTATGGTCGGAGGTGTTTGGCCGACATCCGTCGAGGCTTTCGCGGTGAGGTTTCCCGCGTCGAGGCCGAAGTGCTCCAGCTTTGCCTCGAGATGCCCGTCGCGCAATGTTGCACCGAGCTGGACGTCGGAAGCCCGTATCTTGCCGCCGACCAATTCATCGATGGCAACGCCGATGTCGGCGTCGAAAGCGGCCAGCATGGCAAGGTCGGGCTCTGCGGAACCGGCCGGTTTGCCAGCGCTGGAGCCACCCTTGCCAATATCGCTCAAGGCGTCGATATCGACGCGCTTCGCCGCCAGGTCGGCGAAGAAGTGATGCCGCGCCCCAGGCTGGAAGAGCGCGTCCATCTGAAAGCTCTGGTCGCCAATATCGAACTTTCCGCCCTTGATCTGATAGCTGCCATTGCCGTTGAGCTGGATCTCGCCGCTCGCGTGCAAGGAAGAGAATTTGGGAACCGGCGCCGGGTCGAGCCGCGCCTCGATGGCGATCTCGGCCGGCAGCCGTTTCAGGATCGGCCTCAGCGCGGAAAGGCTCCCGCTCATTTCGATGCGGCGGCCGTTGCTGGTGCCGGCCAATGAGAACGAGGTCTCCCGGTCGAGATCCGGGACCCTCAGATCGGCGTCGATTGCCGTCACCGTGGCGATGTTGCCGGTCGACGCGCCTGAGGTCAGGCTGCCATTCGTTATCGTCAGTTGGTTGATCGCCAGCCGCTCGAGCGTATCGACTATCGCCGCGAACGGATCAGCCTGAACCTTCGGTTCCGAAGGCGCCGCCGCGTTCGCCGAAGCCTTGAGCGCGATTGTCGGATCCGCCAGCGCGACAGACTGTATCTCAAGCTTCTTCGACCATAGCGACGACAGCGTTATCGACGTCGAGAACCGTGGAGCGGATATCGCGATGTCGCCCGTGCCGGTCGAGAGCGAGATATCGTCAGCGACCACGGCCAGCTTGGGCAGCAGCGACAATCGGACTGGCCCGTCCAACCGAATGGTCATTCCGGTCGCGGATGACAGTTGCCGGCTCAATTCGGCACGAACCCAGTCGGTTGAAACAAGAGCGGGCAGAAGGAAGAGCAGCCCGACGACAAGAACAACAGCTACGGTGAGTGCAGCGACGATTTTTCTCACATCGACCAGCCAAAAACGATCGGAAGAATCAGTATCGTTGAGCATACATGCTTCCGGCGCCTGACTGAATCCTGCCGTCGATTGACGCCGCGCCGGGCGAGAGCCAAGCTGACGCTTCGCCGCAAGCATCCGCCCGACGTGGTGCTCCGCCTATCTTGAGACTGCCGGCGCGCTGTGGCGGTGTTGGCGCGCGTAAGCCACGCAGGCGTCCACCGTGCTGACGCACAGCGCATCGCGGCTGTTCGGCAGGTTGTTGTCACCGGCATAGGCCACCTCGGCGACGTGGCCGTTGAGCATGCGGATCTGCGTGTTGCAATAGCCGCCCGGAGCGACGTTGACCGACCCTCCGACCGCGGGGATCGCACCCACTGCCATCGTCGGCACAGCAATACTGAGATTGCCGCGTTGCACGGTGCGCTGATAGGTCCAGATCTGGCCGGATGACCCCACGTCGGCCGTTGCGCTCGGAAAGCCTGCGCACATGCGAATGTCGGCTTCGCTCAGTCCGACCAATTCCTTGCGGGCCGCGGCAGTGGTGACGTCCTCCTTCGCGAGCCGCGACGTATCGTCGGGGATGACGCAGGATGACAGGATGGGGATGCCTGCCGCAAGAAGGGCAAGTTTTCGAATGCGCGAAGATGTCATGCCGTCGATTAGGGTTGCGTGTCGCCCGGCCTGCCCAGTTGCCTACTTAGGCAATCGAGCAGCGGGATCAACCCGCAAAGCCGCTCACGAAAATGTTGTGATGAGACGCTCACGCCACCCGGAAGTAACTCGTCATACCGGTTTTCTGGTGCTCGATGATGTGGCAGTGCAGCAGCCAGTCGCCGGGATTGTCGGCGACGAAGCCGAGCTGGACCTTCTCATTGGGCTGGATCAGATAGGTGTCGGAAACCAGCGGCTGGACGGCCCTGGTCGATGACGACAGCACCCTGAAGCTCATGCCGTGCAAATGGATCGGGTGCGCGTGCGGCGTGAGGTTCTCCATGTCGATTATGTAGCTTTGGCCGAGCTTCAGTTCGGCGAGCGGCGCGGTCGGGTCCGGCGTGTCGCCGGGCCACGGCACCTTGTTGATCGCCCAGAAACTGTAGCCGAGCGAGCCGCAAACGCTGTCGGCCGCAACGTTCTCGGCCGTGGCGCTCAGCGCCAGCGGAATGCGCCTGGCGCCGGCGACATCGAGCTCCGCCACCGGATTGGCTTCGAGCCGGCCGACATCGCGCAATTCGTGCTTGAGCGTTTTGCCGACCGAGCGCAGCGTCGCCAGGATTTTCGGCTTGGTGCCACGGACGTCGCGCAGGCTGACGATCGCGCCTTCCTCGTCGGGCATGCGGATGGCAAGCTCGAGCCGCTGGCCGGGTCCCAGCTGCAAGGCATCCGGCGTGAACCGTTGCGGCACCGGGTTGCCGTCGAGCGCGATGACCGTCGCCTCGGCGCCGTCGACGCGGAAGGCATAGATGCGGGTGACGTCGGTGATGGCCGCGCGCAGCCGCACCAGACCGCCGGCGGGCGCATCGAATTGCGGCTGGTCGAGCCAATTGGCGGTGCGCACCGTGCCGAAGGTGCCGGCCTTGGCCGCGTCGCGCGGCCTGAACGGCTCGATGAACTGGCCGTCGTCGCCCAGCCGCCAGTCGCGCAGGTTGACGATCATCTCGACATCGAAGACCGGATCGTTCGGATTCTCGACCACGATCACGCCGGTCAGGCCATGACCCATCTGGATCAGCGTGTTGCAGTGCGGGTGGTACCAGAACGTGCCGGCGTCGGGCGGCGAAAACGCGTAGTCGAAATGGTCGCCCTGATAGACATAGGGCTGCACCAGGAACGGCACGCCGTCCATCTTGTTGGGAACGCGGATGCCATGCCAGTGGATGGTCGTCGGATCGTCTATGCCGTTGACCAGTCGGGCGGCGAAAGGCTCGCCCTTTCTCATCCTGACCACCGGCGGCATGCCGGCCTCGCCCCAGGTCAGCGCATTTTTCGTCGGCGCGCCTTCCATCAGTTGCGCCTGAATGCTTGCGGTCTTCAGGATCAGCGGCTCGGGCTTCGGCGCCGCCCAGCCGGTCAATCTGCCAATGGCTGCCGCGCCGGTTCCGGCGAGACCGGCGACAGCGGCGGTTTTGAGGAGACTGCGGCGGGTTAGCATCGTGATCTGATTTCGGCGGCAGGACGCCACGGCAAAGTTGAACGGTTCAGCCGCGTATCACCATCCGGCGCGCCGGCCTAGTGCGTTTCACCGTTTCACGGAAACGGCGAACCGCATTATCTCCTTGTTTTGACGCAATTTCGGACGGAAGGTTACGGCGAAGCGCCGAACTTAACCGCTCACACTTCTCCTGAAATTGCTCTAGTCCAGCAGGCTGAAGACGAATGGCGCGGTGCGGGTGACGCGCGCGCCGAGTTCGGCCGGCGGGGCCGGCACCGACGCGCCCTGCAAGGCGCCGAGGGCCGCGCGGTCGAGATCGCCGTCGCCTGAGGATCGCGCCAGCCGGGCAGAGACCACCCTGCCGGACGTATCGACCGTGAAGGTCACGCTCGGGGTGCCCTCGGCCCGTCTCGAGCGCGCCGCGCTCGGATAGCGGGTGTGCCGCCTGATCCAAGCCGCCAGGCTGGAATTCCAGCGCGACGGGCCGACACTCGAACGCGCCGCCGCATTCGACGAGAGTGGCGCGGCCGCCTTCGCCGCCGCCTTGGCGTCGATGCTGGCGGTGGTCGTGACCCTGGGTGGCGGTGCCTTTTCCTTGCTGACCCGTTCCTTTGGGCTTTCGACCGGTTTCTTGTCGGCTTTCTTCCTGGGTTCGGCCGGCTTTTGCACCTTCGTCTCCGCTTCCACCGGTTTCGGCCGCGGCAACGGGATGACGACATCCGGCGCGATCGCCTCGACGGGGTCGGGCACGACCTCGTCCAGCGGTGGTTGCTCGCTCAGCGCGGCAACGGCCTGTTCCGTCGACTCGGCCTGCTCGGCTTCTTGCATGTCTTCGACAACGGCTGGCTGTTCAGTGGCGGGCTCGGCCTGTTCCACCGCCGGCGCCGGATCGGTCACCGGTTTTACCTCGACCGGCTTTTCCGTCTCCTCCGCCGCATCGGGCGGCTCGGCCGTTACCGTGTCCAGCATCGCCGCCTCTTCCGGCATGGCGGGCGCGATCACCAGCGGCGCCATCTCGACCGCCAGCGCCGGCGGCGGGCCGCCATCCTGCGTCTCGGCGAAACTCAGGTTCTGCACCGCATAGGCCACCGCCACATGCGCGGCCAGAATGATCGCGGCGGCGCTCACCCACAGGCCGGCTTCGCGCGGGCCGCGGCGCAGCTGGGACATGTGGGAAAGGGCGGCGACCGTCATGGCGCCGTGCTTCCACCCCGTGCCGGGGAGGGGTTCGCGCCGGTCGCAGGCGTTCCGGACGTGGCCTGCCCTCCGGCATTGCCAGTCGTTTCGAGGCCGACCAGCGCGACCTTGAGATAGCCGGCGCTGCGCAGCAGGTTCATGACTTCCATCAGGTCGCCATAGCCGACCGTCTTGCCGGCGCGCAGGAAGATGCGCGTCTGCCTGTCGCCCTTGGTACGGCTGTCGAGCACAGGGGCAAAGGCCTGACGCGGCACGTCGTCATTGCCGATCGCCAGCGTTAGGTCGCTTTTCAGCGTCAGGAACAGCGGCGTCTCGGGCCGTGGCGCCGGCGTTGCCGTCGATCCGGGCAGGTCGACATTGACGTCGACGGTGGCGAGCGGCGCCGCGACCATGAAGATGATCAGAAGCACCAGGATGACATCGATGAACGGCGTGACGTTGATGTCGTGGTTTTCCTCGAGATCGTCTCCGACCGTCTCGCGAATGCGCGCCGCCACCGCCGTTACTCCGCCACCATGGCCGTTGCCGGCGGCACCGTGCGGAAATCGAGGTCGCGGCTGACCAGCCGCTCGACGCCGGCGGAGGCGTCGGCGAGGATCTGCCTGTAGCCGGCTATCGAGCGCGCGAAGACGTTGTAGATGACGACCGCCGGAATGGCCGCGACAAGGCCCATGGCGGTGGCAAGCAGCGCCTCGGCGATGCCGGGCGCCACGACGGCGAGGTTGGTGGTCTGCGCCTGCGAGATGCCGATGAAGGCGTTCATGATACCCCATACGGTGCCGAACAGGCCGACGAAGGGCGCCGTCGAGCCGATGGTCGCGAGCAGGCCGGTGCCGCGCGACATGCGCCGGGATGCTGCCGCCTCGATGCGCGAAAGCCGAGAGGCGACGCGTTCCTTCAAGCCGTCGCCGGGGGCATGGTCGAGCGCGCCGGCCGAAAGCGCCCGTTCTTCTTCCGCCGCCCGCACCAGCAGCGCGCCGGGCCCGCCGCTGTGGCCAAGTTCCCGGCCGGCCTGCATCAGCGTCGCGGCGTTGCCGATCGCATCGGCGGCGCGACGGGCCTTCAGCTTGCCGCCAAAAACCTCCAGCGACTTGGCGAGCCAGATCGTCCAGGTGACGAGCGAAGCGAAGGCCAACCCGACCATAACCGCCTTCACGACGATGTCGGCATTGATGAACATGCCCCAGGGCGACAGGTCATGCGGCAGTGTCAGCGAGATAGAAGGCTCTTCGCCGGTGGCGCCGCTCGGAGCCGGCTGGATGCCTTGTTCCGCCGGTGCGGTTCCATCCAGTGTCCGGCCCGTGACCGATGGATTGGTGGCGGCTGCGACGGGCGCGGCCGGACCAGTCGCCGGCGGTGCTGTCGGCTGCTGCTGTGCCAGGGCTATCCCAGTCGAAAAAATCACGGATGCGGCCAGCGCCGCGAACAGAACGCTCCGGGACAAGTCTCGTCCTCGCTTTGTCATGGCACGAACCGGCAGGTTGTCGGCTGGCTGGTGCGCACCTCGGTCACGGCTTTCCGCCAGGGTTGCCGACTGAGTATAAAACATGACTTTGATAGTCAAGATTAAGATCGAAATCCAGACCAACAAATCCGGCGAAGCCGCTGTTCAATCGCTCCGGGGCGCGCACCGGCGGCCACCACAGGGCTTTCGCCGCATGCGCGGCAGGCTATGCTCGATGCCGAAGAAGGAGACCGCGGATGATCAAGGCGATACCATTCGACTTTCCCTATGACGGCAGGCTGGAGCTGCAGCATACGGCGCTGCTGGCGATCGACCTCCAGGAGGATTTCCTGTCGCCGACCGGCTACTTCGCCCGCAATGGCTACGATCCGTCGCCGCTGAGAGCCATCCTGCCGGCGGTCAACCGGCTGATCGCGGCGGCCCGCGCCGCCGGTCTCACCATCATCCATACCAGGCAGGGCTACCGCGCCGACATGGCCGACATGACGCCTTACGAGAAATGGCGCCGCAAGCGGGCAGGGCTCGACGGCACCGATGTGCTGCTGCGCTCCGGCCCGGGCTTCCAGATCTGCGCCGACATCGACGTGAAGCCTGAGGACATCATCATCGACAAGACCTGCAACAGCGCCTTCACCTATACCGATCTCGAACTGGTGCTACGGGCGCGCGGCATCACGCATCTGATGTTCATCGGCTGCACGACGGATGTCTGCGTGCACACCACCTTGCGCGAGGCCTGCGACCGCAACTTCCAGTGCCTGACGATTTCGGATGCCTGCGCCAGCGGCGACCAGTATGCGCACGAAGCGGCGCTGCATATGGTGACGGTCGAGGATGGCGTCTTCGGCGCGCTGGCGGATTCGGCCGCCGTCATCGCGGCGCTGCGGCAGTTCGCAGGCGCTGCGCGCTGAAGCTATTTTGGGTCTCATCGAAATTTTTTCGCGCCACCGTTCCGTTTTCGGTTCCGGCTTCGTCTTGAGGGGCGTAACGGGTGCGAGAGCCGCGAGGGCCTGCGCCATCAGGACAAACGGAGCCAAGCCATGTCGACCGCAGTGACCTTGATCAACGTCTTCACCGCCAAGCCCGGCAGGCAGCAGGATCTGGCAAAGGCGCTCGCCGAGGGCACAAGGACCTTCTTCAGCAAGCAGCCCGGGTCGCTGTCGTCGTCCGTGGTCGTCGGCGACGACGGCAGCAAGGTGGTCAACATCTCGCGGTGGCGCTCGGCCGAGGACATCGCTGCCTTCCGCAGTGATCCCCGCTTCGCCGGCTACATCAGAACGATCATGGAGATTGCGACCACCGAAAGCGTGACGGGCCACACCGCCTATTCCCACACTGGCGGGATCGAGGACCAGGAGGCTGCGTGACCGGTTCGCATGACCATCCCGTTGCGGCCACGGAAGCCAGGCTTCGCGCCTTCGAGCGCGAGGCCGCCGGCCTGAGAGCCAAGCTGCACCGCTACTGCTCGCGGATGGTCGGATCGGTCATCGATGGCGAAGACATCGTCCAGGAGGTTTTGGCCAAGGGCTTCGTGGCGATCAGGAATGGCGACATGCCCGACAAGACCGAGCCCTGGCTGTTTCGCATCGCGCACAACGCGGCCCTCGATTTCCTGCGCAAGCGCGCCCGCTTGCGAGGGCGCGAAAGCGAGGTCGAGCTCGACACGATCGCCGACGAGAATTCGGCGCTGGATGCGCGCATCGCCGCCGAGGCGAGCCTTGCCGAGCTGATGCAACTGCCGCCGGCGCAACGGTGCACGGTCGTGCTGAAGGATGTGCTCGGACACAGCCTGGAGGAGATCGGCGAAATCCTCGAAACTTCCGACACGGCGATCAAGGGCGCGCTGCAGCGGGGCCGCGAGAGCCTGCGCAAGCTGGCAGCCGCGCCGCGTATGGCGTCGCCCCGCCCGGCCCTCGACCGGCAGGACATGCGGCGCCTCGGCGACTATGTGGCCGCCTTCAACGCCAGGGACTTCGATGCCTTGCGCGGCCTGCTGGCCGAGGACGTCAAGCTGGAACTGGTCAACCGCCTGCGCGCCGACGGCAAGGACTATGTCGGCAATTATTTCGGCCGCTATGCCGACGAAACGCATTGGCATTTCACGACCGGACTTGTCGAAGGCCGGCCCGCCATCCTGGTCACCAGTCCGGAGCGCCCGGACGGGCCGCCGCGCTACTTCATCCTCATCGATTGGGAAAACGGCCGGATCGCCGGCATCCGCGACTTCCTGTTCGCGGATTACGTGATGGACGGCCTGGATTACTCCGATGCGGGATGACCCTGCCGTGGCGCAATTCCGCACGGAGGGCTACGGCGAAGTCGCCGAGCCTGTCGCTTCATACTTTTCCTGGAATCGCGTCAGCCCGCGCGGTGTTCCGCAAAGGAGCGCGAGGCGAACGCGCCCGGTTGCCGAACCTCAGCCTCGCGCCGCGCCAGCGAATTCGCGACCAATGTGATCGTCTCGCGCCCGATACGGGCGATCTCGCTTGCGCGGTCGATGCCGCCGATCATGAATTCCTCGATGCCAAGCGCCGCGTAGGGCAGCAGCGCCAGGGCGACCCGCGGCGGCGACCCGGCTATCTCGACCGCCTTGTGATCCGGTGTGCCCGTCCAGCCGTCCGGGTGGATGCGGACCGGCAGCGCGAAGCGCAACCTGCCGGCGCGGCCATGCTCCGCCGCGGCGCCGCGCACGCGCTGCATCAATTGCGCAACCTCGTCCGGCGAGCCGGCGGCCAGCTCGAAGACATCGGCATGCTTTCCGGCGACCTTCAAGGCCGTGCCGGACTGCCCGCCGAGGCGAATGGCGAGGTCGGCGCCATGCGGGCCCTTGCGCGGCACGAAGCCGCCGCGGACGCTGTAGAAGGCGCCTTCATGGTCGAAGGGCCTATCGTTCGACCACAGCCGCTTCAGCAACACCAGATATTCGTCGATGCGCTGCCACACCACGCCGTGGCCGACGGGCCGCGCCTCGGCGTCGCTGTCTTCCAGCGGTTCGCTCAGCATGCGCAGCGACAGGCGGCCGCCGCTTTTGCGATCGAGCGCAGCGAGCTGCCTTGCAGCCACCGTCGGCTCGATCACGCCAGCCCAATGCGTCAGCACGACTTCGAGCGAGCCGGTGCGGTCGAGCGTCTGGGCGGCGATGTCCATATTGGTGAGCAGTCCGGCCGGATCGTCCACCACCAGCCTGCGGAAACCGGCGTCCTCGATCAGCGACAATCTGGTCGCGGTTTCGGCGAAATCGTAGAAGAAGCTGCTGTTTGCAGGCTTCCCGGGAACATGCGTGAACTCGATCGGCATTGCCATCTCCTCCATCACGTTGGCTTGCCCCGCTCCAAAGCCTTCGAACCAATCCAAGACGCAGGCGCACGACGGCACCCTGGCGCCCGGCCAGTTTTCCACTCCGATTACTCAAACTCAGATTGTTTTGACGGCGGGTCTCGGCCGCCATTAGGTCAGGGATCTGCGGTCAGGGGATCAGCCCCAGCACCACCGCGCCGGTGAACACGAACGCAAGCGCGAAGACGAGATAAGCGAAGGTGCCGCCATAGGCGGGCCTCCAGTTCTGGTCGGCAGTCAGCCTTTGTCCCTTGCGGACGGTCTGAGCGTTCTGGATATAGGACATATCGGCCTCCATCTCGGCCATTAATCTATAAAGTTAGTAGACTTTGTCGATTGCTATTTTTCGGCGATTTGTGGAAATGCGTTTTCAGAATTTGGCGGATCTGGGTTTCTCATACTCAAAATCCGCGTGACGCAGCTGGCGCCCGAACCCGCGCGATCCGGTCAAGGCGCTGAAAATCCTTCGTTACAGGCCTGCCACATGTTTGTTCGCGCCATCGCAGTAGAGTTCCGCGACCGCAACATCCGCTGCAACGCGGTCTGCCCCGGCTTCATCCGCATGCCGCACGGGCTGCGCGAGGTGGCCGACCTCGGCAAGCTCGGCGTCGATGTCTCGGATCCGGCGATGGCCGCGCAGCAGGGGCGCATCGGCGAGCCGAAGGAAGTGGCCAAGGCCGCGTTGTTCCTGGCCAGCGACGCATCCAGCTTCGTCAACGGCGCGCATCTGTTTGTGGACAACGCGTTTACGGCGATCTGACGGCGTTCCGGGCTGCGTTCCTCGCCCCACGAAAGTGGGGAGAGGTGGCTCGGCGAAGCCGAGACGGGAGAGGGAAAGGCTCGGCCTTCGCGTTGATCGGCGAAAATCATCAGCGTCGCAGCCCCCTCTCCGGCCGCTTCGCGGCCACCTCTCCCCCGCGTTGCGGGGGCGAGGAAATCCTTGCTACCGCTCCTCCCGTCGAAACGGCTTCAGCAGCGCCGAGGGCGCCACCGCATTGCGCGACATGAGCGCCATGGCGACGATGGTGAAGATGAAAGGCAGCATCAGGAAGGCTTCGTAGGGGATGTGGCCGAGGCCGCTGGCCTGCATCCTGAGCTGCAGCGCGTCGACGAAGGCGAAGAGCAATGCCGCTCCCGCCGAGCGCCACGGATCCCAGCGGCCGAACACGACCAGTGCGATCGCCACCCAGCCGCGCCCGGAGACGACGCCGAAGGTGAAGGCGTTGAACTGCGCCATGGTGAGGAAGGCGCCGGCAAGCCCCATCAGCGCGCCGCCGAGGATCACCGCCTGGAAGCGCGTGGCGATCACGCTGACGCCGGCCGAGTCCGCCGCGCGCGGGTTCTCCCCGACCATGCGCACCGACAGCCCCCATGGCGTGCGGTAGAGCACGAAGGCGGCGAGCGGGACGGCGATGATCGCCAGATAGACAAGCGTGAACTGGTTGAACACGGCAGGGCCGAGCACCGGTATGTCGGAGAAAAGCGGGATCGGCACGGGCTTGAAGCCGTCGATGCTGGGCGGCACAGATTGCTGGCCGAAGATCAGCCGGTAGAGGAAATAGGCAAGGCCGGATGAGAACAAAGTCACACCGATGCCGCAGACATGCTGGCTCAGCCCCAGCGCCACGGTGAACAGCGCATGCAGCGCGCCCATCAGGGCACCGGTCAGCACGGCCACCAGCACGCCCAGCCAGAGGCTGCCGCTGAGGCTGGCGGCGGTGAAGCCGGCCATCGCCGCCAACAGCATGATGCCTTCGATGCCGAGATTGAGCACGCCGGCGCGCTCGGAAAACATTTCGCCAAGCGTGGCGAAAGCGAGCGGCGTGGCGATGCGGATGATGGCGGCAAGGAAGCCGACCTGGAAGATCTGCTCGAACACCGCGCTCATGATGAAGCTCCCACGCGGCGGATGCGATAGGCGGTGAAGAGCAGCGCCACCAGCATGGCAAGCAGGGCCGTGCCCTGGATGACGTCGCTGAGGAAGGCCGGCACGCCGGTCGCGCGCGACATCGCCTCGGCGCCGGTCATGACCGCGGCCAGGAAGATCGCCGCCGGCACCACGCCGAGCGGGTTGAGCCTGGCGAGCATCGCGACGACGATGCCGGAATAGCCATAGCCCGGCGAGATGTCGCTCATCACCTGGAAGTGCACGCCACCGACCTCGCCGACGCCGGCGAGCCCGGCCAGCGCGCCGGAGAGCAGCGCCGTCGACAGCAGCACGCGCTGCACGTTGATGCCACCATAGCGCGCCGCTTCCGGATTCTCGCCGGTGACGCGGATGCGGAAGCCGAGCGTGGTGCGGGCGATCAGGAACCAGCACAGCGGCGCAGCGATCAGCGCGACGACGACACCGAGATGCAGCCGCGTGCCTTCGATCAGCACCGGGAAATTGGCCGCATCCTCGATCGGCGGCGAGATCGGGTAGCCGCTGAAGGTATCCTTCCATGGCCCCTCGATCAGCGCCATCAGCGCGTAATAGATGACCGAGTTGAGCAGCAGCGAGCTCACCACGTCGTCGACCTTGAATTTCACGCGCAATGTCGCCGGCACCAGCGCGACGAGGGCGCCGGCGGCCGCGCCCGCCAGCGCCATCAAGAGCATGGCGAGGTAGCCCGGCATCGGGATCGCGCCGACGAAGCAGCTCGCCACCGCGCCGGCGAGCAACTGGCCCTCGGCGCCGATGTTCCAGAATTTGGCGCGAAAGGCGATCGCCACCGCCAGGCCGGTGAAGATCATCGGGGCGGCGCGCACCAGCGTCTCGGTGATGGCGTAGCTGTCGCCGAGCGAGGCGGACAGCATCACGCCATAGGCCTCGATCACGCCGGCGCCGGCGATAGCGATCAGGCCGCTGCACAGGATGAGCGTTGCGGCGATGGCCAACAGCGGCAGCGCGAGATTGAACCAGGCGGGTGTAGAGGTGCGGGCTTCGAGGCGAAACATCAGGCCGCCTCCTCGGGGTGTCCGGCGCCGGTCATCATGAGGCCGAGCCTCGCGACGGTGGCATCCTTGCTGTCGAGCGTGCCGGCGATGCGGCCCTCATACATCACAGCGATGCGATCCGAGAGCATCAGCAACTCCTCGAGGTCCTCGCCGATGACGACGATGCCACAGCCCTTGGCGCGCATGGCCAGGAATTTTTCGTGGATGAAGCGGGCAGCGCCGATGTCGAGGCCGCGCGTCGGTTGCGAGACGATAAGCACCTTTGGATCGAAGGCCAACTCGCGGGCGAGCAGCGCCTTCTGCAGATTGCCGCCGGACAGCGCGCCGGCGCGCACCATCGGGCCGGGGCAGCGTATGTCATAGGCCTTGATCTGTTCCTCGGCGAAGGCGCGGATGGCGGCCGGATTGAGCAGCCCCTTACGGCTGAAGGTCTCGGTGCCGATACGCGGCAACACCATGGAGTCGGCTAAAGGCAGGTTGGTGACGAGGCCGGTGGTCATGCGGTCCTCGGGTATGCGGCCGAGGCCGAGCGCCTGCAGCTCGCGCGCCGAGAATTGCGCGACCGCTTTGCCGGCTATCGTCATCGTGCCGGCTCTGGGCGGCAGCATGCCGGAAATGACGTCAGCGAGCGCCCGCTGGCCGTTGCCGGAAACGCCGGCGATGCCGAGGATCTCGCCAGCGCGGACAAAAAGCGAGACGTCACGCAACGGCGTGCCGGCATGGCCGGCGGTGGAAATGCCGTCCAGCGTCATGACGGCAGCGCCGGGCGCGGAAGCTTCCCTGATCGGCGGCACGATCTCGTGGCCGCACATCAGCTTCGCCATTTCTGCCGATGTGGTGCTTGCCGGATGATCGACGCGGCCGGCGACCTTGCCGAGGCGCAGGACGACGCAGCGATGGGTAAGCGCTCGGACCTCGTTGAGCTTGTGCGAGATGAAGATGATGCCGAGCCCTTGCGCCGCCATGGAGCGCAGGGCGGCGAACAGCCCTTCGACCTCCGAAGGCGCCAGCACCGCCGTCGGCTCGTCGAGGATCAGGAGCTTCGCGCCGCGAAACAGCGCCTTGATGATTTCCAGCCGCTGCTGCTCGCCGACCGACAGCGCCGACACCGGCAAGTTCGGATCGAGGCTCAGCCCATGCTGGCGGCTGATCTCCTTCAGTCGCGCCAACCCGCCGGCGCGATCGATGCGGCCGGACTTGCCGGGAATGCCGATCAGGAGGTTCTCCAGCACCGTCAGGCGCGGCGCGAGGTGGAAATGCTGGTGCACCATGCCGATGCCGGCGGCCAGGGCGTCGGCCGAATTGTGGATGGCGACGGGCCTGCCTTCGACCAGGATCTCGCCGGCGTCCGGCGCATAGGCGCCGAACAGCACGTTCATCAGCGTCGTCTTGCCGGCGCCGTTCTCGCCCAAAAGGCCGAGAATCTCGCCGGGCGCGACACTAAGATCGACGGCCTCGTTCGCCTTGACGGCGCCGAAGCTCTTGGTGATGCCGCGCATTTCGATGAGTGGGGCGGGCAAGGGTGCTCCCTGACTTGCGATCCGGCTAACCGCGAAGGGCAGCGCGAGGCCCCCTCTCTGGCCTGCCGGCCATCTCCCCCTCAAGGGGGGAGATCAGATGACACCGCGGCCTTCGCCACCTTTCAACGTTGAAAAGATCGAGCGCCGTCGACGGAACTGCGAATCTCCCCCTCGAGGGGGAGATGTCCGGCAGGACAGAGAGGGGGCCTCACGCCGCCCCTCAACAAGGCGTCAATCCGAAACCGGCGTGTTCTCGTCGACGTCGACGCGGAAATTGCCTTCGAGGATCTCGGCCTTCTTCTTCTCGACGAGGTCCTTGACGTCGGCGGGCAGCGTCTTGTCGAATTTGTGGTAGGGCGCCAGATACGAGCCGCCCTTGGCCATGCGCGAGAAATCGCCATAGTCCTGCGCGGTGAAGACACCGGCCTTGACCAGCTTGATCGCCTGCTCGACCGTCGGGTACATGTCCCAGACCGGGCCGGTGATGACCGTGTCGGGCCCTAGACTGGACTGGTCGGACATGTTGGAGATTGCGAAGATCTTCTTCTCGACCGCCGCCTCGATGACGCCGAAGCGCTCGGCATAGATGACGTCGACGCCGGCGTCGATCTGCGCCACGGCCGCTTCCTTGGCCTTGGGCGGATCGAAGAAGGAGCCGATGAAGGCGACCTTCTTCTTGACGTTCGGATTGACCTCCTTGGCGCCGGCGAAGAAGGCGTTGACCAGCCGGTTCACCTCCGGAATGCCCATCGCCGCGACGGCGCCCACCGTGCCCGACTTCGACATCTTCCCGGCGATCATGCCGGAGAGGTAGGCGGGCTCATGGATCCAGTTGTCGAAGACGCCGAAATTGGGTTCGGCCGGGCCGGCGCCGGAGCCGAACAGCCAGGCCGTCTTCGGGAACTGCTTGGCGGTCTTGCGCGATTCACGCTCGGCGGCGAAGGCGTCGCCCAGCACCAGCTGGTAGCCGCCCTGCGCATATTCGCGCATCACGCGGCTGAAGTCGGCGGTCTGCACCTTTTCCGACCATTTGTAATCGATGCCCAGTTCCTTCTCCGCCTTCTGCAGCGCGACATGGATCTGGTTGTCCCACGGCTCCTCGATCGGCGTGGCGAAGATCGCCGCCACCTTCAGCTTCTTGTCCTTGGCGAAGGCCGCGCCGGGCAGCACGGTGGCCGCGAGGCCGAGTGCGCCGAGTTCCAGCACGCTGCGCCGCGACAGGCCGGCGCGTTGCGTTTTGCTACGTTCGTGTTCCATTGGAGTGCCCCTCTGTTCGACAGCCGTGTCGAGCCGGCCGTTCAAGAATGTCAGACGCCCGGGACTATGGAACGGCGCCTGAGATTTGTCCACATGGTCAAATTTGGTGTGTGGCGCTGCGGCGAACAAGCCGGGAAGATCGGCGGGACAGCACCCCCCTCTGGCCTGCCGGCCATCTCCCCCGCAAGGGGGGAGATCAGCTGTCATGACGGCCTTCGCTAATCTCCAACGTTGCAAGAGGAGCGAGACGCCAGAGCTGCCAATCTCCCCCCTTGTGGGGGAGATGTCCCGGCAGGACAGAGGGGAGTGCGAAGGAACTCCGGCGCTCGTTCCGGATGGCTAACTCTCCCACGCCCCAGTCTCGGCAAATCGCCTCAGCGCCGGCGCCGGCTCGAAGATCGCCCTGCCGGTCCGCCCATGCCAATGCTCCAGCCGCTCGACGATCCTGCCGGCGCCCTCAAGCCCGGCCCAGAACATCGGCCCACCCTTGCCGATGGGGAAGCCGTAGCCGTTGACCCAGACGACGTCGATATCGGACGCCCGCGCGGCGATGCCTTCCTCGAGAATCTTCGCGCCCTCGTTGACCAGGGGATAGAGGGTACGCTCGATGACCTCATCGGCGCCAATCTCGCGTCGGGGGATGCCCAGTTCGGCCGCCTTGGCGCGGATCAGCGCCTCGACTTCCGAATCCGAGAGCGGCTCACGCGAGCCGCTCTCGTAGCGGTACCAGCCGCGTCTGGTCTTCTGGCCGAAATGGCCCTGTTCGCACAGTGTATCGGCGATCACGGCCGTCTGGCCGCGGGCCTTGCGGTTGCGCCAGCCGATGTCGAGGCCAGCGAGGTCGCCCATCTGGAACGGCCCCATCGGCCAGCCGAAATCGGTGAACGCCTTGTCGACCTCATCCGGCGCCGCACCCTCAAGCAACAGCGCCTCGTTTTCCGCGCCGCGCGCGGAGAGCATGCGGTTGCCGACGAAACCATGGCAGACGCCGACGACCACCGCCACCTTGCCAATGCGCCGGGCGAGATCGGCGACCGTCGCCAGCACCTCGGGCGCGGTCTTTTCGGCGCGCACGATCTCCAGCAGCTTCATGACGTTTGCCGGCGAAAAGAAATGCATGCCGAGCACGTCTTGCGGCCGCGACGTCGAGGCAGCGATCGCGTCGACGTCGAGATAAGAGGTGTTGGTGGCGAGGATGGCACCGGGCCTGGCGATGGCGTCAAGCTTGCCGAACACCTCCTTCTTCACCGCCATGTCCTCAAACACGGCCTCGATGATCAAATCGCAATCGGCGAGGTCGGCATAGTCGGTGCTGCCCTTGAACAGTCCGAGCCGCTTCTGCTTGGCCTCGTCCGTCAACGAGCCGCGGCTGACCGAAACGGCATAGTTCTTGTCGATTGTCGCCAGCCCGCGCCGCAGCGCCTCTTCGCTGGTCTCGAGCAAAGTCACCGGAAGGCCGCCATTGGCGAAGGCCATGGCGATGCCGCCGCCCATCGTGCCGGCGCCGATGACGCCGATGCGCTCGATCCGGCGCCTCTGCAGGTCCTTGCCCGGCAGCTTCGCCGCCTCGCGCTCGGCGAAGAACAAATGCCGCTGCGCGCGCGACTGGTCTCCGGAGACGAGTTTCAGGAAAAGCTGGC
This sequence comes from Mesorhizobium humile, assembly GCF_033977215.1. Lineage (NCBI taxonomy): Bacteria > Pseudomonadati > Pseudomonadota > Alphaproteobacteria > Hyphomicrobiales > Phyllobacteriaceae > Mesorhizobium > Mesorhizobium humile. The sequence goes on along the minus strand of NZ_JAVIIV010000006.1, from coordinate 53,184 downwards.
GCTCCGCCGCCAGCGCTTCGTCGAACGGCAAGGTGATCGCATTGCGCACGGCCTCGGCGCAGGCAAGCGGCGCTTCCAGTCCGCGCGCCTTCCTGGCGAGTTCCGCCGCCTGGGCGTCGAAAGCGGCGAGATCGGTCGCGGCAAGGCGGTCATTGCGGTCGCGTACCGGCACGAACGGTCCGCCTTGTGCGACCATTTCGTTGGCGAAACGAATGGCCTGGGCAAGCAGATCGCCGTCGAATACCGCATCCACGAAGCCGGCGGCCTTCGCCTCGCCGGCTGAAACCGGCGTTCCGGAAACGATCATGCCGAGCGCTTTCGCCGCACCCACAAGGCGCGGCAGGCGCACCGTGCCGCCGCCGCCCGGCAAAAGGCCGAGCTTCACTTCCGGCAGGCCAAGCTTGGCGCTCCTGTCGGCGACGCGGAAATGGCAGCCTAATGCCAGTTCCAGCCCGCCGCCCAGCGCCGTGCCGTGAATGGCGGCGACCGTTGGCTTGGCGATGGTCTCCAGCAAGGCGATGATGGCGCGCAGTTCCGGCTGCTGGAGCGGCTTGCCGAATTCGGTGATGTCGGCGCCGGCGACAAAGGTGCGCCCGGCGCAGGCGATGACGATCGCGCTCGCGGCGGGATCGTCGCGCAGCGCGGCAAGCGCCTCATAAAGCGGTTTGCGGACGTGAAAGCTCAGCGCATTGACCGGCGGGTTGTCGATGGTGACCACCGCGATGCCGTTCTCGTTTGCGACGCTGACAGAACTGGACAAGCGGAACCTCCCGAGACCGGCTGCAATCGGAACAAGGGTTTACTAGGCAGCGACCCGGATGGGAACCCGATGCGGCGCTGGCCCAATCGTTGACGCGGAGCGGCTAGTTATCAACCCGGCCGAAGGGCGGCACGTCGCCGATCACTTCGCGCTTGTCCTTGCCGCAGGTGAAGGTCTTCGCCTTTTCGTCAGCGAGTTTGCGGGCCTGGTCGTTGGCTTGCGGGTTGCCGGTGGCCAAAACCAGACCGACGGTGCAGCCCTGATGCTCTTCCGGTTGCGCGACCTTGGCGACGACCAGCACGTCGGTCGATTTCTTCTCGTCCTGCGGGTCGCTGATCGAGCGGCGGTGGATGGCGGCGAAGGGGATGGCGATATCGCCATTGGTCTCGATGCGCCATTCCACCTTCGGACCGGAGCCGTTGAAGGCGGTGAAACTCTCCCAGACCGCGGTCATGTCGTCGGATGGAAAGCCGTAATAGACGGACTCTCGCGCATCGTCATAGCCGATCAGCACCGGGTAGCCGCGATAGCCGGAGCAGACGAGGTTCGCCCAGTCGCCGTCGCCTTGCCCGGCCTGGGCGTAGGTTACGCAGTCCTTCTTCGAGTCGAGATCAGTATAGGCGCTGGAGATTTCGCCGGCCTGGGCCGCCTGGCACAAACCGGCGAGGGCGAGCGGGATCAGAAGAGCGCGCATGGCAGGCAACTCCGTTTCGAGTTGCCGAAAGCGTAACGTCGTTTGCTATTTCTTCAAGCTGGCTTCGATCAAGAGGTCGGCGTTGCGGGCGACGGCGGCCGCCGGTCCGCCGAGGCCAAACAGCTGGCCGCTGATATAGGCGCCCTCGATGAGGAGCAGCAGGCCGTCGCCCAGCGTGTCGGAATCGGCGGCGCCCATTGCTGCAGCCATGGCGCGCAGGCGCCGGCGCAATTCCACCTTGTTGTTCTCGCTCACCACTCGCGCGGGGTGTCCGCGCTCGGGATATTCCACCGCAGCGTTGGTCATGCCGCAGCCGCGATAGTCCGGTTTCTGGGTGCGTTTGCCGACCCGGGTCAGGAATGCGATGATCTGAGCGCGCGGATTGCCCGGATGCGCGTCGACGGCCTCGTCGAACCGCTCCCAGAATTCCAGGTCATATTTGCGCAGATAAGAGGCGGCGAGCTCGTCCTTGGACGGAAAGCTGCGGTAGAGGCTCGGCTTGGTGACGCCGGCGCGCTTGACGATCTCGTCGACGCCGATCGCCCTGATGCCCTCGCGATAAAAGAGGTCGCGCGCCACGTCCAGGATCTTGTCCGCCGCCCTTGGGGCGGGGGGCGCGTTCAACGACGCTTCAATTTTATTGTCCGATGGCATGCAAACAACTCGCTTGACAATGTTACTGACCGGTACGTATGTATGGCGCTATCCCATTGCAACGTACCGGTCAGTAACATGATAGTCCAGTCCCGCCCGTTTGGCCAGCGTTACGCTTTCGTCGTCGTTGCCGTCATTTTCTTCTGTTTGCTGATCGCGGCGGGGCTTCGTTCGGCGCCGTCGGTGATGATGGTTCCGCTGGAAGAAAGCTTCGGCTGGCGGCGCGACGTCACCTCCTGGGCCGCCAGCGTCGGCATCCTGCTTTACGGCTTGACCGGACCGTTCGCCGCCGCGCTGATGGAACGCATCGGGCTGCGCCGCACGCTGCTCGGCGCGCTGCTGGTGATGTCGGGATCGACCGCGCTCAGCCTGTTGATGACCGAGCCCTGGCACCTCTTCATCACCTGGGGCGTGTTTTCCGGCATCGGTTCGGGCGCGGTAGCGAGCGTGCTGGGCGCCACCATCGTCAATCGCTGGTTCAAGACCAATCGCGGCCTGATGATGGGTCTGATGTCGGCCTCCAGCGCCACCGGCATGCTTGTGTTCCTGCCGCTCATCGCTTCTCTGGCGCAGAGCGGCGGCTGGAAGCCGGTGGCGATAGCGGTCGCGATCGCGACGGCGGCGCTGATCCCGTTCGTCTTGCTGCTGGTGCCGGAGCGTCCCGCTTCCATCGGCCAGGTGCGCTACGGCGCGGATGCCGACGACGTGCCGCCGGTGTCGCCCGCATCGCAGGGCAATTTCCTGGCGCATACGCTGAACACGTTGCGGCGCGCCGCCGGCACACGGGTGTTCTGGTATCTGTTCGCCACCTTCTTCGTCTGCGGCTTCACCACCAACGGCCTCGTCGGCACGCATCTCATCGCCTTCTGCGGCGACATGGGCATCGGTGAGGTGCAGGCGGCCGGGCTGCTGTCGATGATGGGCATCTTCGACCTGATCGGCACGACGCTGTCCGGCTGGCTCACCGATCGCTTCGATCCGCGCAAGCTGCTCGGCGTCTACTACGCGGTGCGCGGGCTGTCGCTGATCTACCTGCCTTATTCCGGTTTCTCGGCGACCAGCCTGGTCATCTTCGCCGTGCTCTACGGCCTCGACTGGATCGCCACGGTGCCGCCGACGCTCAGGCTCGCCAACGAGGCGTTCGGCGACCGCAGCGGGCCGATCGTGTTCGGCTGGATCGTCGCCGGCCACCAGGTGGGCGCGGCGGCGGCCGCGGCCTTCGGCGGCACGATGCGCGAGCTGCAGGGCAATTACGAGCTGGCCTTCCTGATCGCCGGAATGACCGGTATCGCGGCGGCGTGCATCTCGCTGCTGATCAATACCAGCAAGCCGGCGTTCGAGCCGGAGCCGCAGGCGGCTTAAGGCGCGACTTTTCCTTCTCCCCTTGTGGGAGAAGGTGGCCGCGAAGCGGTCGGATGAGGGGTGCTCCAGGGAAAGCCAGCGTCTCACTCAGCTGGAACGCCGGCGACGCCTCACCCATAGGAACGTCAACGCCTCACTCCGCTGGAACACCCCTCATCCGTCTCGGCGCTAACGCGCCGATCCACCTTCTCCCACAAGGGGAGAAGGGAAGAGCTGTCGACTGTTATCAAAACTTCATGGTTCCGAAATGTGCCTGAAACATTGAGGCGTGAGCTTGGCGGTCCCGTTCAACGCCATCCGGAGACAGCCATGAACAAGCTCTCGTTGACCCGCCGCGCTTTCGTCACCTCGGCCAGCGCCTTTGGCCTTGTCGGCGCCTCCGGGCTGGCATTGCCCTATTATTCCCGCGCCAGCCAGCGGCCGGCCTTCACGCATGGCGTCCAGTCGGGCGACGTCGACGCCACGTCCGGCATGGTGTGGACCCGCACCGACCGCCCGGCGCGCGTGATGTATGAAGTGTCGACGACCGAAAGCTTCGCCAACGCCACCAGGCTGGCTGCGCTCGATACCTCGCCGGCCAGCGACTATACGGTGAAGCGGCTGCTCACCGACCTCGCATCGGACCAGGACATCTTCTATCGCATGACTGCCGCCGATCTTTCCGACATCAACGCTGTCTCCGAGCCGATCGTCGGCCGCTTCCGCACCGCGCCGTCGTCAAAGCGCGACGTGCGCTTCGCCTGGTCGGGCGACACGGCCGGCCAGGGCTGGGGCATCGACGAGACCGGCATGAAGACCTATTCGACCATCGCCAAGCACACGCCGGACTTCTTCCTGCATTCCGGCGACACGATCTATGCCGACGGCGCCATGAAGGATGAGGTCGACCTCCCCGGCGGCGGTAAGTGGAAGAACGTCGTCATGCTCGACGGCAAGCGCAAGGTCGCCGAGACGCTGGACGAGTACCGCGACCAGTGGAAATACAACATGATGGACAAGCATGTGCTTGGCCTCTCCGCCATATGCCCGACCTTCTACCAGTGGGACGACCACGAGGTGCTCAACAACTGGTCGGATTCGAAGAATCTCGCCGCCGACGACCGCTACAAGGAAAAGTCGATCCATGTGTTGGCCGCCCGGGCGGCGCGCGCCTTCCACGAAATGACCACCATCCGCTACGAGCCGTCGGAGCCGGGCCGCGTCTACCGCAAGATCTCGCACGGGCCGCTGCTCGACGTGTTCTTCCTCGACATGCGCTCCTATCGCGGCCCCAACGGCCCCAATCTGGATGAAACGCTGACGCCGAAGTCGCGCATGATCGGCGAGGAACAGTCCAAGTGGCTGAAGCGCGAGCTGGCCAACTCCAAGGCGACCTGGAAGATCATCGCCGCCGACATGCCGCTCAGCCTCGTGGTCTGGGACGACGCGGCGAAGAAGGTCGGCTTCGAGGCCGTCAGCAACAACGACAATGGCGCGCCGAAGGGTCGCGAGCTCGAATTCGCGGATGTGCTGCGCTTCATCAAGAATGCCGGCATCACCAACACGGTGTGGCTCACCGCCGACGTCCACTACACCGCGGCGCATTACTACAATCCCGACAAGGCGCAGTTCCAGGATTTCAATCCGTTCTGGGAATTCGTCTCCGGCCCGATCCATGCCGGCACCTTCGGCCCCAACGACCTCGACATGACGTTTGGGCCCGAGCTGAAATTCATCAAGGCGCCGACCGCCGAGCAGGGCCAGAACCTGCCGCCGTCGGCCGGGCTGCAGTTCTTCGGCCTGGTCGATATCTCCGGCGCCACCGAACAGCTCACGGTGCGGCTGATGGATCGCGACGACAACGAGCTTTACAAGGTGACATTGGACCCCGTGCGGTCTGCGTAAGGTCGGCGCGAGGCACCCCCCTCTGTCCTGCCGGACATCTCCCCCGCAAGGGGGGAGATTGGCAGCTCCGTCGTCGGCGCTTTCTCTCCCACGTCGGCGATTAGCGAAAGCCCATGTGACATCTGATCTCCCCCCTTGCGGGGGAGATGCCCGGCAGGGCAGAGGGGGGTGCTGTCCCGCCGGCGTTTCCCGCGCTACGGCAAGGCGAAATCAATCCGGATAGCAGGTTGTGGGGATTTTCGGCCAGACGGCGGTGTCGCAGTTGGCATCCTTCTGGCGCTGCTTGAAGGAGGCGCTGACCGGGCCGGTGACGATCGGGTCGACGCCGTCGGGGGCGTCGGCGAACATCTGCTGCGCGGTCCTGGCGTCGGGTGGCGTGATCGGGTCGGCTTCCCTGAGCGTGGCCGCCGACTGCGCGGCGCCGGCCGCGACGAGCATGCCAAGCGCTGCCCACGCAAAAACCGGACGCAATCTGGACGTATGATCGCTCATGAACATCGAACTGTCCGGCCCCTCAAAGGTTCCGCCTTGGTTAACAGAATCATTTCACACCAAGACGTTTAAGAATCAGTGACCATTTATTTGGGGTCGGGCCTCCCCTTTCGCAATTGCGAAAAACCTTGTATGAGCCGCGCAACCGAAAAAGGCGGCGCTTGTTAAGCCTGCCGCCTGCAACGTTCCCGAGACCAGACAAAATGAACCTCCGTAATATCGCGATCATCGCGCACGTCGACCATGGCAAAACCACGCTGGTCGACCAGCTTCTGAAACAGTCGGGAGCCTTCCGCGACAACCAGCGTGTCGCCGAACGCGCCATGGATTCCAACGACCTCGAAAAAGAGCGCGGCATCACCATCCTCGCCAAAGCGACCTCGGTCGACTGGCACGGCACCCGCATCAACATCGTCGACACGCCCGGACACGCCGATTTCGGGGGCGAGGTCGAGCGCATCCTGTCGATGGTGGATTCGGCGATCGTGCTCGTCGACGCCGCCGAAGGGCCGATGCCGCAGACCAAGTTCGTCGTCGGCAAGGCGCTCAAGGTCGGCCTGCGCCCCATCGTCGTCATCAACAAGATCGACCGTCCGGATGCCCGCCATATCGAAGTTGTCAACGAGGTGTTCGACCTGTTCGCCGCGCTCGACGCCACCGACGAGCAGCTCGACTTCCCGATCCTCTACGGTTCGGGCCGCGACGGCTGGGTGTCGGAAAACCCCGAGGGTCCGAAGGACCAGGGTCTCGCCCCGCTGTTCGACCTGGTCGTCAAGCATGTGCCGGCGCCGACGGTCCATCCCGGCCCGTTCCGGATGATCGGCACCATCCTCGAAGCCAACCCGTTCCTCGGCCGCATCATCACCGGCCGCATCGAGTCCGGCACGCTGAAGGCCAATCAGGCGGTCAAGGTGCTGCACCATGACGGCACCCAGATCGAGACCGGCCGCGTCTCCAAGATCCTCGCCTTCCGCGGCCTCGAGCGCCAGCCGATCGACGAAGCGCAGGCGGGCGACATCGTGGCCATCGCCGGCCTGTCGAAGGGCACCGTCGCCGACACCTTCTGCGATCTGGCGGTGAGCGAGCCGTTGCATGCGCAGCCGATCGATCCGCCGACCGTGACCATGTCCTTCCTCGTCAATGACAGCCCGCTTGCCGGCACCGAGGGCGACAAGGTGACCAGCCGCGTCATCCGCGACCGCCTGCTGCGCGAGGCCGAGGGCAACGTCGCGCTCAAGATCGAGGAATCGTCAGAGAAGGACTCCTTCTTCGTCTCCGGCCGTGGCGAATTGCAGCTCGCGGTGCTGATCGAGACGATGCGTCGCGAGGGCTTCGAGCTCGCCGTGTCGCGTCCGCGCGTCGTCATGCAGAAGGGCGATGACGGCCAGCTGCTCGAACCGGTCGAGGAAGTCGTCATCGACGTCGACGAGGAGCACGCCGGCGTCGTCGTGCAGAAAATGTCGGAGCGCAAGGCCGAGATGGTCGAGCTGCGTCCCTCCGGCGGCAATCGCCAGCGCCTCGTCTTCCACGCGCCGACGCGCGGCCTGATCGGCTACCAGTCGGAACTGTTGACCGACACGCGCGGCACAGCGGTGATGAACCGGCTTTTCTTCGCCTACGAGCCCTATAAGGGCGAGCTGCCCGGCCGCACCAATGGCGTGCTGATCTCCAACGAGCAGGGCGAGTCCGTCGCCTATGCGATGTGGAACCTCGAAGACCGCGGCCCGATGATCATCGATCCGGGCGTCAAGGTCTATCAGGGCATGATCATCGGCATCCATTCGCGCGACAACGACCTCGAAGTGAACGTGCTCAAGGGCAAGAAGCTCACCAACATCCGCGCCGCCGGCAAGGACGAGGCGGTGAAGCTGACCCCGCCGATCCGCATGACGCTGGAGCGGGCGCTGGCCTGGATCCAGGACGACGAGCTGGTCGAGGTGACGCCGAAGACCATCCGGCTCCGCAAGCTCTATCTCGACCCGAACGAGCGCAAGCGTTTCGAGAAGGCGGCCAAGGTGATGGGCGCGGCGTAAGGTTTCAGGCCAGGGTTCAAAAGAGGGAGCATTTGCTCCCTCTTTTCGTTTCAGCGGCATGCGGCCGAAATAGTGCTTCGCCGCTGGCTTCGATTATCGGCCGAGGTCGGCGCTGCCCCTCATCCGCCCTTCGGGCACCTTCTCCCCGTAAACGGGTAGAAGGGACCTTGGCGCGGCGCCGACGATTGGCGAAACCGGCGACGACAGCCCCTTCGCCCCGTTTACGGGGAGAAGATGGCGGCAGCCAGATGAGGGGCGGCGCCGGCGTCAGCGATTGTCCCATCTTTGCCAACGTTGCTCCCGCTGGCTAGTATGACAGCCAATCCCAATCCAAGAGGTCCCTCATGCATCTCGCCTCGCTGCTGATCTTTGCCGCCGCGCTCTTCGTCGCGGCCGGCTCACCTGGCCCGTCGATCGCCGCTCTGGTGGCGCGCGTGATCTCGAAGGGGTTCCGCGACGTCTTCCCGTTCCTGCTGGCGATGTGGATCGGTGAGGCGATCTGGCTGTCGCTGGCGGTGTTCGGACTGGCCGTCGTGGCGCAGAACTTCCACTACGCCTTCGTCACCGTGAAATGGGTTGGCGTCGCCTACCTCGCCTATCTGGCGTTCAAGATGTGGACGGCGCCGGTCGAGGCGAAGGAAGGCGAGATGCCGCGCGAGGACTCGGCCCTAAAACTGTTCTTCGCCGGCATGGCAGTGACGCTCGGCAACCCGAAGATCATGATGTTCTATCTGGCGCTGCTGCCCACCATCATCTATCTTGCCTCGGTCAGCATGGTCGGCTGGGTCGAGCTGACGCTGACCATGGCCATCGTGCTGGTCGTCATCGACCTCGCCTGGGTGCTGGCCGCTTCGCAGGCGCGCCGGCTCTTGAAGAGCAAGCGCGCCATGAAGATCGCCAACCGCGTCAGCGCCACCACGATGGCGGGTGCGGCCGCGGCAATCGCCGCCCGGTAGAAAGACGCGCTGATGTTCAGGCGAGGCTGCCTGCGGGCGCCCCGGCCCGAGACCTCTTGCCTCACATCATCTCGATGATCGGCGCGATCTCGACGCTGAAGGCAGGGTCCATCAGGATCGGGCAGTCCTTGGCCTTGGCGACGGCGTCGTCGATGTCACTGGCTTCGACGATGGTGTAGCCGGCGGTCGGGTTGCTGCCGCCATTGTTCTCGATCTTGCCGCTCGGCAGCACCGTCTTCGACATGCCGACCGGATTGCCGCCATCGACGACGGCCGAACCGAGCTTGCCGTACCAGCCGGTCCAGGCGTCCATAGCCGCTTTCCGTTCGGCGTCGTCGGTCGGCATCTTGCCGGAGCCGTGATAGACATAGAGAAATTTCGCCATGTTCTCCTCCCTTGTCGGCGGCGTCGAACCGGCATGCGGCCACGCCGCAGTCGTGATGTGCAGCCATGCTGCAATCCGAAATGCAGCTACGCTGCAATCCGATACGCAGCTGCGCTGCGATCGTTGATATGCGGCTACGCCGCAATCATGGATATGCAGCTACGCCGCAATCCTGGATATGCGGCCAAGCCGCAATCCTGATCATCGGACCAAATGGCGGGATGGGCAATGAAAAATTCTATATTGCTAATAGAAGGCCCGCGGAGGCTACCTTGCCATGGCGTGGTATTCGGGATTGGGCCGCATATCGACCGCGGCTGCCACCCGGTTCGACATGTTGAAGAAGGCGGCGGTCGAGGCGATGTCCCAGATGTCGCGGTCTGAAAAGCCGGCCTGGCGCAAGGCGGCGCGGTCGGCCTCGACGATCCTGGCCGGCTCCTCGGTCAGCTTGACGGCGAATTCGAGCATCGCGCGCTGGCGGTCCGAGAGATCGGCGGCGCGGAAATTCATCACCATCATCTCGCCGAGCGCCGGCTCGCCCGACAGCTGACGCACCGCCGCGCCATGCGCGGTCAGGCAATAGAAGCAGTGGTTGATCGAGGAAACCACCACGGCGATCATCTCGCGCTCCAGCTTCGACAGGCCGGACTCTCCCAGCATCAGATCGTTGTACATATCGGTAAAGGCGCGCAGCTTCTTTTCGTCGAAGGCGTAGGCGGTGAGCACATTGGGCACGAGGCCGAGCTTCTCCTCGCATTTGGCGAAATAGGCCTTGGTCGCGTCGCTGAGCTCCGCCTGGACAAGGTCGAGCGCGATTATTTTGCCGGTCATATGGTCTCTCCTCGCGAGGACGATGGCGTCGGTTCGAATTTTTTAAAGCGTCGTCAAACCTTTGTCGCCAAACGGCGCTCATCTGGCTACCATAGTCACAAAAGCATACGACGGGAGGGAATAAGCGTCATGGCCAGCGTGAAATCCAAGCCGAAGAAGAAAGTCGCCGCCGCCGCGAAAGCGGAGGAGAAACCCACAAGGCTTGCCGACTATCTGCTTGCACGGGCGCCCGCCGAGGACATCGCGGCCTATGACGTGGCCGACCTCGAACGCGCCGGCGAGCTCGCCGCCCAAGCGGTCGCCAGCCACAGGAAGGGCGAAAGCGTCGTTGCCGTCGAGGCGGATTCGGGCGTTGCCTGCGACGGCCGGCCGGTCACGGTCATCACCGTCGTCAACGACAACATGCCGTTCCTGTTCGATTCCATCCTCGGCGAGATCGCCGAAACCAGCAGCGAGCCGACGCTGGTCACCCATCCGATCGTCACCGTGCGCCACGGCAAGGCCGGCGTCGTCGAGGTCCTTGGCGATGGCGGCAAGGACGATGACGACAGGCTGAGCGTCGTCCATGTCCACATTCCAAGGCTGAACGCCGAGCAGGCGAAGAGCCTTGCCGAGCGTTTGCGCAAGGTACTTTCCCAGGTCCGCGCCGCCGTCGTCGACTGGAAGCGGATGCTCGCCCGGCTCGACCAGGCGATTTCCGAATTCCGCTATTCGGCAGTGCCGCTCGACAAGAAGAGCGTCGCCGAGGCGATCGCCTTCCTCGAATGGCTGCGCGACGACAATTTCACCTTCCTCGGCATGCGAGAGTTCAAATATGTCGGCGGCGAGGAAAGCGGCTCGCTGGAGCGCGCCGAAAAGCCCGGCCTCGGCATCCTGTCCGATCCCGACGTGCTGGTGCTGAGGCGTGGCACCGAGGCGGTGACGACGACGCCGGAGATCCGCGCCTTCCTGCATGGACCGGAGCCGCTGATCGTCACCAAGGCCAACGCCAAGTCCCTAGTGCACCGCCGCATCTATCTCGACTATGTCGGCATCAAGACCTACACGTCGAAAGGCGCGCTCGCGGGCGAACTGCGCATCGTCGGTCTGTTCACCTCGACCGCCTACACGCGCTCGGTGATGAAGATACCGTATCTGCGCTCGAAGGCCGAAACGATCATTGCCAAGTCCGGCTTCAATCCGAACGACCATTCGGGCAAGGCCCTGATCAACGTGCTGGAAAGCTATCCGCGCGACGAACTCTTCCAGGTTCCGGTGCCGGTCCTCAGAAAGCACGCCCATGCCATTCTCGGGCTGGTCGAGCGGCCGCGGATCAGGGCGCTGGTGCGCGTGGATCAGTTCGATCGGTTCGTTTCCATCATCGTCTTCGTGCCGCGCGACCGCTATGACAGCGTCGTGCGCGAGAAGGTCGGCGCCTATCTCAAGACCGTGTTCGAGGGCCGGCTGTCGGCCTATTACCCGGCCTTCCCGGAAGGCGGTCTGGCGCGCGTGCACTTCATCATCGGCCGTTCCGGCGGCAAGACGCCGAAGGTCGAGCAGTCGACGATCGAAGCGGCGATCCGCGACATCGTGCGCACCTGGGAGGACGCACTGTCCGAAGCCGCGGAAGCGGCCGGCAGCGATCCGGCGCTGAAGGCGATCGCGGCGCGGTTCCCCGAAAGCTATCGCGATACCTTCTCGGCCGCCGTGGCGCTGGCCGATGCCGGGCGCATCGCAAAGATCAGCGCCGAAAATCCGATCGCCATCGACTATTACCGCCATGCCGACAAGAAGCCGGAGCAGGCGGCGTTGAAGATCTATCACCATGGCAGCCCGGTGGCGCTGTCGCGGCGCGTGCCGGTGCTGGAGAATATCGGCTTCCGCGTCATCAGCGAGCGCACCTTCGAGGTCGGCAACGATCCAGCCGGCACGGTGTTTATCCACGACATGGAGCTGGAGAACAGCTACGGCAAGCCGATCGAGCTTACCGATGGCGGCGCGCTGTTCGAGGACGCGTTCCTGTCGGTCTGGCGCGGCAATGTCGACAATGACGGCTATAACGGCCTGGCCCAGACCGCCGGCCTGTGGTCGGGCGAGATCGCCATCCTGCGCGCCTATGGCCGCTATTTGCAGCAGGCCGGCATCCCGCAGAGCCAGGATTTCATCGCCGCAGCCCTCAACCGCTATCCGGAGATCGCGCGCGGCCTGCACGCGCTGTTCGTCGCCCGTCTCGGCCCGTCGGCGGAAGGCGACGGCACGGTCGCGGCCAAGCACCTCAAGGCCAAGATCAAGGACGCGCTGGAAGAGGTGCCCAATATCGATGACGACACCATCATCCGCCGCTACCTCAACCTCATCGAAGCCTCGCTGCGCACCAATCATTTCGTAGCCGATACGAAAGCGAAGGGGCAGTCCCTGGCGATCAAGCTGGATTCGCAGGCGGTCGAGGGGCTGCCGGCGCCGCGGCCATGGCGCGAGATCTTCGTCTATGGCTCGGAGGTCGAGGGCGTGCATCTGCGCTTCGGCCCGGTGGCGCGCGGCGGCCTGCGCTGGTCGGACCGCGCCCAGGACTACCGCACCGAGGTGCTGGGACTGGTCAAGGCGCAGCAGGTCAAGAACGCGGTCATCGTGCCGGTCGGCGCCAAGGGCGGCTTCTTCCCGAAGCGCCTGCCGGCTGGCGGCAGCCGAGACGCCATCTTCGAGGCCGGCACCTCGGCCTACAAGAACTTCGTCTCCAGCCTGCTCTCGATCACCGACAATATCGGCGTCGACGGCGTCATCCCGCCGGCCGGCGTGGTGCGGCGCGATCCTGACGATCCGTATTTCGTCGTCGCCGCCGACAAGGGCACGGCGACCTTCTCCGACACCGCCAACGCCATTTCCGAGAAGCACCATTTCTGGCTGGACGATGCCTTCGCCAGCGGCGGTTCGGCCGGCTACGACCATAAGAAGATGGGCATCACCGCCAAGGGCGCCTGGGAGGCGGTGAAACGGCATTTTCGCGAGATCAACCGCGACATCCAGACCTCGCCCTTCACCGTGGTCGGCGTCGGCGATATGTCGGGCGACGTGTTCGGCAACGGCATGCTGCTCTCGCCGCAGACTAGGCTGATCGCCGCCTTCGACCATCGCGACATCTTCATCGATCCCGATCCGGACATGGCCGCCTCGATGGCCGAGCGGGTGCGCATGTTCGCGCTGCCGCGCTCGTCCTGGCAGGACTATGACAAGTCGAAGCTGTCGCAAGGCGGCGTCATCGTCTCGCGCAACCAGAAATCGATCACGCTGCCGCAGGCGGCGGCTGCCGCCATCGGCTTGTCCAAGACCACGGCAACGCCGGTCGAGATCATGAGCGCCATCCTCAAGGCGCCGGTCGACCTTTTGTGGTTCGGCGGCATCGGCACTTATGTGCGGGCCTCAGGCGAAAGCAACCAGGATGTCGGCGACCGCGCCAACGATGCAATACGCGTCACCGCGCTCGATGTTCGAGCGAAAGTGATCGGCGAGGGCGCCAATCTCGGCGTCACGCAGCGGGCGCGCATCGAGTTCGGCCTGAATGGCGGCCGCTGCAATTCGGACGCCATCGACAATTCGGGCGGCGTCAACTGCTCCGACGTCGAGGTCAACATCAAGATCGCGCTGGCCTCGGCCATGCGCAAAGGCTCGCTGACCAGGCCTGCGCGCAACAAGCTGCTCGCCGAGATGACCGACGAGGTGGGCGCGCTGGTGCTCTCCAACAACTACCAGCAGACGCTGGCGCTGTCGCTGGCGCGCAAGCGCGGACTTGCCGACATCGCGCACCAGGCGCGTTTCATGACGGCGCTGGAATCGCGCGGCCTGCTCGACCGCGCGGTCGAGACGCTGCCTTCGCCGGCGGTGCTTGCCGAACGCGAGGCGCGCGGCGAGCCGCTGACCAGGGCCGAGCTCGGCGTGCTGCTCGCCTATGCCAAGATCGTGCTGTTCTCCGACATCGTCGCCAGCGACGTGCCGGACGAGCAGCATTTCGACCGCGACCTGATGGGCTATTTCCCGGAACGCATGGCGAAGAAGTTCGCCGGCGAGATCCGCGACCACCGGCTGCGCCGCGAGATCATCGCGCGGGTCGTCGCCAACGACCTCGTCAATCGCGGCGGTCCGTCCTTCGTCAACCGACTGCAGGAAGCTACCGGCCGCACGGCGGCCGATGTCGTGCGCACCTTCGCGGTGGTCCGCGACGGCTTTGCGCTGCCGGCGCTCTACAAGGAGATCGACGCGCTCGACAACCAGATCGACGGCCAGATCCAGCTCGATCTCTACCAGGCGATCAGCCGGCTTATCTTCGTGACCAGCGGCTGGTACCTGAAAAACGAAGCGGGTTCCGTGCCGCTTGGCCAGCGCATCGCCGAATTGCAGGAAGCCCGCAAGGCGCTGGAGCCGAAGCTTACCTCGCTGCTGCCGGCCTTCTCGCGCGAGCGCGTCGAGGATCGGCGCCACGGCCTGTTCAAGGGCGGCGCGCCGGAGAAGCTCGCCGGGCAGCTCGCTCTGACCGAAGTGGCCGAGCTGATCCCGGATGTCGCGCTCACCGCGCGCACGGCCAATGCCGACATCGTCAGCGCTGCCAAGGCCTTCTTCGCCGTCAGCGACGCCTTCCGCATCCCGCGCGTCGAGGAAGCGGCGCGCTCGATCATGCCGCCCGACTATTACGATCAGCTGGCGCTGTCGCGCGCCACCGACACGATCGGCGTGGCGCGCCGCGGCATCGCGGTGGCGGCGCTCACCGCGCACGGCACGGCGGCGGATCCGGTCGCGGCCTGGCTGGAGGCCGGTGGCGAGCGCGTCGCACGCATCCGCGAGCGGCTGCAGGCGCTGACCGAAGGCGGCGACATCACCGTGTCGCGGCTGTCGGTGGCGTCGGGCCTGATGAGCGACCTGACGGGGATGTGAAGCTTCGGCAGGCTTGGTTCCTCGCCCTGCAGAGCGGGGAGAGGTGCCGAGCGCTGCGAGGCGGAGAGGGGCTTCGTAGAGCGGAGCCCTTCTTTGATGATCAACCTGTCATAGGCCGACGCATTCCCCTCTCCGTCTCGGCTTCGCCGAGCCACCTCTCCCCACTTCGTGGGGCGAGGAACCCGCGCTTGTTCATTTGCATCGCTGCCTGAAAACATGCAGACATGGCGCCCGACGCGAGCGATGCCAGGGGAATCAGCATGGCGGCAGTAGAGACAGTGCAGCGGGCATCGGGGCGCGGCATCTGGGGCTGGATGTTCTTCGACTGGGCGGCGCAGCCTTTCTTCACCGTCGTCACCACCTTCATCTTCGGGCCCTATTTCGTCTCGCGCATGGCGAGCGATCCGACCGCCGGACAGGCGGCCTGGGGCTACGGCATCGCCGCCGCGGGCCTGATCATCGCGGTGCTGTCGCCGGTGCTCGGCTCGATCGCCGACCAGACCGGACCGCGCAAGCCGTGGATCGCCTTCTTCGCCACGATCAAGATCGTGAGCCTCACGCTTTTGTGGTTCGCCGCGCCCGGCTCGAACCTCTTCCTGGTCGTGCTGTTGTTCTCGCTGGCTTCGGTGGCGGCGGAATTCTCTACCGTGTTCAATGATTCCATGATGCCGCGGCTGGTGCCGAAGGACGAGATCGGCCGGATATCCAACATGGCCTGGGGTCTTGGCTATCTCGGCGGCATGATCGCGCTGATCTTCGTGGTGCTGTTCCTGGCCGGCAATCTCGAAACCGGCAAGACGCTCATCGGGCTCGACCCGCTCTTCGGGCTCGACCCGAAGCTCGGCGAGGATGCGCGCTTCACCGGGCCGATGTCGGCCGGCTGGTATTTCCTGTTCATCCTGCCGATGTTCTTCTTCACGCCGGACGCCATCAAAGGGATCCCGATCGGCCCGGCGGTGCGCGAGGGCCTGTCCGAACTCAAGTCGACGCTTGCCGAGGTGCGCCAGCGCAGCGGCATCCTGCGCTTCCTGCTGGCCCGCATGATCTATCAGGATGGCGTCAACGCGCTGCTGGCGCTTGGCGGCACGTTCGCGGCCGGCATGTTCCAGTGGTCGATCACCGAGATCGGCCTGTTCGGCATCATCCTCAACGTCGTCGCCATCTTCGGCTGCTGGATCGCGGCGCGGCTCGATACCGCGCTCGGCTCCAAGCATGTGGTGATGATCGCGCTGGTGATGCTTTCGGTCGCCACGATCGGTGTGGTCTCGACCGGCCCGGGCTTCACGCTGCTCGGCCTGATCCCGCTGTCGACCGCCGATTCCGGCGGCCTGTTCGGCACCGCGGCGGAGAAAGCCTATATCCTCTACGGCCTGTTGATCGGTCTGGCGTTCGGCCCGGTGCAGGCCTCGTCGCGTTCCTACATGGCGCGCAGCGTGACCGCCGCCGAGTCCGGCCGCTATTTCGGCATCTATGCGCTGGCAGGTCGGGCGACCAGCTTCCTGGCACCGTTCATGGTGGCGACCATCACCACCATGAGCGATTCGCCCCGGCTCGGCATGGCGGCGATCATCCTCTTCCTCGGCATCGGCATGGCGATCCTGGCGGGGACGCCCTATCCGGCGGACAAGCGGTAGCGCGATCTCACCTTCTCCCCTTGCGGGAGAAGGTGGCCGAGCGAAGCTCGGTCGGATGAGGGGTGTTGGAAGGTTCGCTGCGCGGAAGAAGTAAGCGCCTGGAATCTTTCAGTTTTCCGACGTCTCACTCCGCTGGAACACCCCTCATCCGTCTCGGCGCTACGCGCCGATCCACCTTCTCCCACAAGGGGAGAAGGAAAGGGTGCTAATGCCGGAAATGCCTTACCCCGGTGAACACCATGGCGATGCCGTGCTCGTCGGCGGCGGCGATGACGTCCTCGTCGCGCATCGAGCCGCCGGGCTGGATGACGGCGGTGGCGCCGGCCTCGATTGCCGAGAGCAGGCCGTCGGCGAAGGGGAAGAAGGCGTCCGAGGCGACGACCGAGCCCTTGGTCAGCGGCTCGGCGAGGCCGGCGGCTTCGGCCGCGTCCAGCGCCTTGCGGGCGGCGATGCGCGAGGAATCGACGCGGCTCATCTGACCGGCGCCGATGCCGACCGTCGCTCCGTCCTTCGCATAGACGATGGCGTTCGACTTGACGTGCTTGGCGACGCGGAAGGCGAATTTGAGATCGGCCAGTTCAGCCGGCGTCGGCGCGCGCTTCGTCACGACCTTCAGCTCGAGGTCGTCGACCACGGCATTGTCGCGGCTTTGGACAAGCAGCCCGCCGGCGACGGATTTCGCTGTCGTGCCGGCGGCGCGCGGGTCGGGCAGGCCGCCGGTGACCAGCAGGCGCAAATTCTTCTTCGCCGCGACGATCGCGGCCGCCTCGTCGGTGGCGTCGGGCGCGATGATCACCTCGGTGAAGGTCTTGACGATTTCCTCCGCCGCCTCGGCATCGAGGATGCGGTTCATGGCGACGATGCCGCCGAAGGCCGAGACCGGGTCGCAGGCCAGCGCCTTGGCGTAGGCAGCCTTCAGCGACGGGCCTTCGGCCACGCCGCATGGGTTGGCGTGCTTGATGATGGCGATCGCCGCCGAGCGGGCGGGATCGAACTCGCCGACCAGCTCGAAGGCGGCGTCGGTGTCGTTGATGTTGTTGTAGGAGAGCTGCTTGCCCTGCAATTGCCTTGCTGTCGCCACCCCCGGCCGCTTGTCGCCCGACAGGTAGAACCCGGCGCCCTGATGCGGGTTCTCGCCATAGCGCATCACCTGGTCGAGCCGGCCGCCGAAAGCGCGCCAGGTCGGGTGCTCGATTTCGAGCGCCTCGGCGAACCAGCCCGAGATCGCCGCGTCATAGGTGGCGGTGCGGGCAAAGGCCTTGGCCGCCAACATCTTACGGAAGTCGAGCGACAGCGAGCCGAGATTCATCTCCAGCGCGTTGACGACGGACGCATAATCGGATGGGTCGGTGACGATGGCGACATAGGCGTGGTTCTTGGCCGAGGCGCGGATCATCGCCGGCCCGCCGATGTCGATGTTCTCGACGATCGAGGCATAGCCGGCGCCGGAGCGGCGGACTTCCTCGAACGGGTAGAGGTTGGAGACGACGAGGTCGATCGGTTCGATGCGGTGGTCGCGCATGGCCTTGGCGTGCTCGGCATCGTCGCGGATGCCGAGCAGCGCGCCATGCACTGAAGGATGCAAGGTCTTGACCCGCCCATCCATGATCTCGGGAAAGCCGGTGAGCTCGGAAACGTCGCGGACCGCCAGGCCCGCCTCGGCGATGGCCTTCGCCGTGCCGCCCGTCGAAACCAGCTCGACGCCGGCGGCGGCGAGCGCCTTGGCGAAATCGATCAGGCCGGTCTTGTCGAAGACGGAAAGCAGCGCCCGGCGCACCGGAACGAGATCGGGCGCCGGAATGTTTTTTGTGGGTACGGCCATGCGGAGGCCTTTCACGGCTGGTTGGAGAGCGTTCGCGGGCCGTAGCATATGAGGCTTGGAAATCAAGCGCCGTGCGTCCTTTGCGACTGCATGCCAGCTTCCCGAAAGAGTGAAGTTTCGCCGAAGGGCGTTCCATCGTTTGCGGGATTAGGCGCGCTCATCACTGGAGGAAACAGCCATGGCATTCGTGCGTGTCGGCCAGTTCAAAGCGTTACCGGAGCGGGTTGAGGCGTTGCGCTCCATCTACGAGACGGAAGCGATCCCCGCCATTCGCGCCGCGCCAGGCAATATCAGCGCTGTGCTGCTACAGCAGCATCAGGCGCGGGATTCCTTCATGGCCATCACTATCTGGGGCACGGCCGAGGACGCCGAACGCTACGATCAAAGCGGTCAGGCAGCGGCTATGGTCGACAAGATCCGTTTTGCGTTCGCCGGACCGCCGTCGCTCGCTACATACGATGCCTTCGGGATTCCTTGCTGACGGCCGACAGATCAGTTGTTCTCGGGATAGCCGGCGATGTCGGTGCGGGTCAGCTGCCAGTGGACCTCGGCAATCTCCGAGGCCTTGAAGGAGAGCACGATCTGCCGGCTGCGGCGCGGGCCGCTCAGTCCGGCGAAATAGATCGATTCCTCGACCTCCGGCACCACTTCGGCGCAGGTGAAGACCCAGGTGTCGCCCTGCGTGGCGGCAAGCGTCAGGCGGTCGTGGTTGTCCTGCAGCAGGTTGACGTCGGGGTGGACGTGGAAGCGCACCGTGACGAAGTCGCGGCCGTTGTTGCGGATCGCGGCATTGCCCGGGCGCAGGAAACGGTCGCGGCCGGCCAGCACGTTGCCGTTTGTGCCAAGCTTCAGCTCGCGCTCATGCAGGAAACCGAATTGCTGGGCATAGCCGTCGTGGCGGGCGACGAAGCCGTGCACGCCCTTCTGGTCGAGGCGCTTGCAGGGCACATGCTGCGGGCCGCCGATCAGCGGCGATCCCAGCAGGTCGCTGACGCGCAGCGAGTGGCTGAAGCGCGCCGACGACGTGTCGTTGAGGGTGGCGGTCGAATGCGCGGCGGTGGCGCGCGCCAGCGGCCGGAATTCCGGGGCGCCGTAGGTGTCGATGCCGGCATTGACGATGAAGTGCTGGCGCCCGGAGGAGAGCTCGAAGGCGAGGCAGCCGGCATGCGCGGCGTTGGAGACGTCGACCGGCGGCGGCAGGCCGGTGTCGGCGATCACCGTCACGCCGCCCATCGACAGGCGCTCGTAGCCGGAGTGCGGCGCATGCAGCAGCGGCGCGCCCGCCGTGTCGTCATGACGCATGATGGTGGCGATGCGGTCGTGGATGGTGGCGCCCATGCCGTTGAAGCGGGCGAGGCTGCCGTCCTGGTGGCGGAAGAAACGCAGCGCCGGCAACATGCGGTCGATGGCGCCGATCAGGGCCGCCGGCGGCGCCTCGGCCTGGTTGGCATAGGTCTGGCGCAGCGGCAGAAGGTCGGCCAGCAGCTCCAGCACCGCCATCGGCTTGCGTGAGATATGGCCGCCATCGGGCAGGATCTGATGGTCGAGCTCCTCGGCGAGGTCGCGTGTCGCCGCTCGCAGCGCCGAGGCCGGCGCCGGCAAGGACAGCGCGGCGAAGGCAAGCGCGATGCGGGCGCGCAGCCTGGCCTCGCCATCCGGCATCTCGCGCGCCATCGAGCGGAGATAGCGGATCTGCACGGCAAGCGATTTCAGGAAGGCGCGATAGAAAGGGAATTCGGCACCTTGCAACACCACCGAGGAATGCTGCAGCCAGGCGATCACCCGCTTGGCCGTCGTTCCCGGCTCCCAGGCGATGCCGGAGATCTGGTTGCCGTGCATGGCGATCCAGTCGGTCACCAGGGCTCTGGCGTTGGCGGCGGCAAGCTCGGTGCCGGTGGCGCGCATGTGGCGCAGCCAGCGGAAGCCATGCAGCGATTTCTGCCAGCCGCGATTGGGTACGTCGAGCTGGAAGGGCGACGTGCCGCCGGTTTCGACCAGGTGGCCGGACAGCGGGTAGCGGCCGTAATAGATATCCAGCGCGATCTGCGGATCGGCGAGCCGCAGATCCGGAGGGGCGATCAGGACACGTTCGGGCGTGCGTCCGGAATAGCGCCAGCGATAGACAGGGCCGGCGCGCAAACGCCGGCGCGTCTTGCGCCAGAACTCCTTCGCGACAAGCGTCCATAGACGTGTCGTGCTGCCGGCAACAAGTGCCAATAGCCCTCCTGATGTCCCCATAACCCGAGCACAAGCTTATGCGATTCAAGAACTTATGCGAAGGCGGATTTCGCCGAAGTGAACCAATTCACGCGGCCGCAGCCGGGCCGTCCCTAAAAAAGTCAGCAGGTTCAATACGACAACGACTTATCCGGCCCGCTTCATCCTGGCGGCGAAGAAGCCGTCGAGACCCGATAACCCCGGTGATCCCATGGCCAGGTCCGCGGGCGTGGTGCGCAGCGTGCCCTGCGGCGTCAGGAATGGGTCTACACCGGCAAATTCGCCGGGACGGATCGGATCGGCGGCCACGCCGGGGTTCCCGGCGAGGAAATCGCGATAGAGCTCCTCGCCTTCGATCGGGTCGAGCGAGCAGTTGGAAAAGACGATACGGCCGCCGGGCCTGACGAGGCCGACGGCGTGGGCAAGCAGCCGGCGCTGGAGGTCGGCGAGCTTTTCGACATCGGCCATGGTCTTGGTCCAGGGCACGTCGGGGTGGCGGCGCACCGTGCCGGTCGAGGAGCAGGGCGCGTCGAGCAGGACGGCGTCGAACAATTGCGCCGGCCGGTAATCCAGGAGGTCGGTCTGGACGAGTTCGGCGGCCAGGCCGAGGCGGTCGAGATTCTGCTTCAGCCGCGCCAACCGGTTCTTCGAGGTGTCGACCGCGGTCACTTCGGCGCCGGCCAGGATAAGCTGCGCCGTCTTGCCGCCGGGCGCGGCGCACAGGTCGGCGACGCGCTGTCCACGGATGTCGCCGAACAGTCGCGCCGGCAGGCTTGCCGCGGCATCCTGCACCCACCAGGCGCCGTCGGCGAAACCGGGCAGGTCGATGACGTTGGCGGAAAGCTTCTCGACGCGCACCGTGCCGGTGGCCAGCACGATGCCGCCAAGGCGCTCGGCCCAGAGCGCCGGATCGGCCTTGACGGTGAAGTCGACCGGCGCCTCGTGGCGATGCGCGGCAAGGATGGCGCGCGCCTTGTCGGCTCCGTAGGCGGCGGTCAGCCGCTCGGAAAACCATTGCGGCGCCTCGCTGGTCGCGGCAAGCGCCGGGGCGAGCTCGGCCTCCTTGGCGCGCGCCAGCGAACGCAGCACGCCATTGACGAGGCCGGAGAAACGCACTGTGCGCGGATCGGACTTGGCGTGGGTGACGGCAAGGTCGACGGCGGCGCTGTCAGGAACGTCGAGGAACAGGATCTGCGCGGCGGCGACATTGAGGATGTGCGAGAGCGCCGTGGCGTTGGCCGGCAGCGGCTTTTCCAGCCGCTTCGACAGCAGCCCGGCAATGGTCATGCGATGGCGCAGCGCCGTGACCAGGATGGCGCGCACCAGCGCGCGGTCGCGGCCGTCCAGCGCCTTGTATTGCGGGTGGCCATGCTCATTGTCGGTCAACCCGTCAAGCGGCGTGCGGGCATCGATGACGGCGGCAAGCAGGCGCGCCGCCGCCTTGCGCGCGGCAAGGCCGGCGACGCTCTCGTCATCGGCCTTGCGTTGCGGATTGCCTGGCTGTCCGCGCCTCGGCGGCGTCACGACCAGGGACCTTTCGACCGGACATTGCGCGGCCCGGTCGGGTTGCGGCCCCAGGGATTGGCTTTCGGCGGCGCCGACTTGGCAGGCGGCGCGGGCTCAGCCGGCTTGCCCCATGGCCCGGCCGATGGCTCTTCGGGCTGGATGGGCGGCGGCGAAGCCTGGCGTCGAGCGGCCGGCGATACGCCACCCATCGCTCGCGCCATCTCCTGCAGGGCGGCGATGCGGTTCTCGGTGCTCGGATGGGTCGAGAACAGATTGTCCATGCGCTCGCCATGCAGGGGGTTGATGATGAAAAGATGCGCCATAGCCGGGTTGCGCTCGGCATCCTCATTGGGAATCTGCTCGGCTCCGCGCGCGATCTTGTTGAGCGCCGAGGCCAGCCACAGCGGATTGCCGCAGATCTCGGCGCCGCGCCGGTCGGCCTCGTATTCGCGCGTGCGGCTCACCGCCATCTGCACGATCATCGCGGCGAAGGGCGCAACGATCATCGCCACAAGCACGCCAACAAAGCCGAACGGATTGTTGTTCTCCCGACTGCCGCCGAGGAAGAAGGCGAAATTGCCGAGCATCGAGATGGCGCCGGCGAGCGTTGCCACGATCGTCATGGTCAGCGTGTCGCGATGCTGCACATGAGCAAGCTCATGCGCCATCACCGCCGCGACCTCTTCATGGGAGAGGCGCTGGAGCAGGCCCGTGGACGCTGCCACCGCGGCATTTTCGGGATTACGGCCGGTGGCGAAGGCGTTGGGCTGCGGGTTGTCGATCAGATAGGTCTTCGGCATCGGCAGGCCGGCCTGCTTGGCCAGCGCCTGGACGATCGTGTAATATTCGGGCGCGTTCTTCTCGTCGACCTCGACGGCGCGGTTCATCGACAGCACCATCTTGTCGGCGTTCCAATAGCTGAACAGATTGGTGCCGGCGGCAATCAGAAGCGCGATGACCATACCGCCCGAGCCGCCGATCAGATAGCCGACGCCCATGAACAGCGCCGTCATCGCGGCAAGAAGCATGGCGGTGCGAAGCGTGTTCATTGTGTCATCCGTCCGGAGCGATGGAGAATTGGGGTCGATCCTTTCGTGGTCATGGCTATATGATGGGAAAGGCCGGGCCCCGTTTCAATCGGCAGGGAATATCGCATGACCGAACTGACCAACAAGACCGAAATCGCGGGCGAGGGTGACGGGCCGCGAAAGATGCTGACGCCGGCCGCGAGCCGCGCGCTGGCGGAGGCCGAGGCCAGGCGCAGGGAATATCGCGAGGCCGAAGCGAAATTGCCGAAGGAGATCGGCGGCCGCGGCGGCAAGGAACCCGGCCGCTACGGCGATTGGGAGGTGAAGGGCCTCACCAGCGACTTCTAAGCGACCGCACGCTCCCGCGCGAGCGCAATCCAGCCGTTGCCGTCCGTCGCAATGCTGATCTCGTCATAGGATCGGATCGTCGGGTGCGGCGTGACGAGCGGGTGGACGTGCGTGGCGCTGATCACCATCACCGATGCGCCGGAAGCTTCGCCCGCCGCGATGCCTGCCGGCGCATCCTCAAAGACCAGGCAATCGCGCGCCTCGACGCCAAGATGCTTTGCAGCCAGGAGAAAACAATCCGGCGCCGGCTTGCCATGGGTGACATCTTCGGCTGTCAGCATCATGGCGGGAACCGGGATGCCGGCCGCCTGGATACGCAGCAGCGCCAGCTCGCGCGGCGCCGAGGTGACGATGGCCCAGCGCTCCGGCGGCAACGATTGCAGGAACGCGACGGCGCCGGGGATCGGGACGATGCCCTCGAGATCGTCCGCCTCGGCCTTGAGCAGCAAATCCGCCTCCGCCAGCGGATCGACACCCGGAAGCTTCAGCGCGGCGATCGTCTCTCTCGCGCGCCTGCCATGGATCGTGGGCAGGAAGGCCGCCACATCGAGGCCATGCCGGTTTGCCCATGTCGTCCACACCCGTTCCGCGGCGGCGATCGAGTTGAGTACCGTGCCGTCCATGTCGAATAGAAAGGCGGCGAATTTTGAGCCTGCAAACATCGGATGTCCTGGAGAATCGTTTTCGGGGAGGGGCGAAACGCAAAACACAGTTTAGACCGGGCAACACCGCCTGAGAAGGCGAGACGCCGCCGGGTAGGGTCTCAGTTTGAAATTTCGGACCGGTCGGCCTATCAGAATGCATGAAGTCATATTTCTTGGTTGGGACGAAAGGGAAGGTCCCAACCGAAGCGGAGTTGGACCGACAACTCCCCGGCCGACGGCATCCTTGGCTGCTACCTACATTAGGCGGAAGCGACGCTATCGCCTACGTCAGCTTGGAAGCCAACGGGGATGTCCAAGTCGATGTTAGCGGTCGGCACCATTCGAAAGATCAAGTCGTATTGCGCCTGCTGCGATTGCTCCAAGATAAGGTTGGCGGCACTATCGAAGACGACGGCTAGATGTTGCGTCTCTTTTGTAGAGGCCGCGCTTGCCTGGTTCGGCGCAAAAGCGTCCTGAAGTCGCGCCAGATCGCGCAGATCGCGGCCAAACTGAGACACTACCCGCCGCCATTTCGACTCGGGCACTGGAACCAGCTCCGGCTCGCGGCGTTGAACAGGCTGTCTTTCCAAAATCACCAAGGGGGGCATCCGATGCTGATCCGGCTCGGTTATGAAATCGCCATCGAATGCGCGGCGGTGACGCCGATCATCTCGCTTCTCGACATCCATCCTGACCGGCATGCCGACATCAAGCGGCAGACGCGGGTTCTGACCTCGCCCTCGGTTCCGACCCGGACCTATCGCGACCGCCACGGCAATATCTGCCGCCGCTTCACGGCGCCCCCCGGAAGCTTCCGCATCCTCTACGACGCGGCGATCGAGGACAGCGGCGAGACCGACGCAGTCAATACGTTGGCGCATGAAACGCCTGTGGCGGAATTGCCCGACGATGTGCTGGTCTATCTGCTCGGCAGCCGCTACTGCGAGACCGACCACCTCAGCGACATCGCTTGGCAGCTTTTCGGCCATCTGCCGCCCGGCTGGGCGCGCGTCCAGGCGATCGTCGACTATGTCAACAGCAGGCTCTCCTTCGGCTACGGCTATGCGCGCGCCAACCGCACGGCGGCCCAGGCGCATGAGGAGCGCGTCGGCGTCTGCCGCGATTTCGCGCATCTGGCGATCACGCTCTGCCGATGCATCAACATTCCGGCGCGGTATGTGAACGGCTATCTCGGCGATATCGGCGTGCCGGCCGATCCGGCGCCGATGGACTTCTCGGCCTGGATGGAAGTCTTCCTCGACGGCAGATGGTACACGTTCGATCCGCGCCACAACCGGCCGCGCATCGGCCGCGTCGTCATCGCGCGCGGCCGCGACGCCACCGACGTGCCGCTGCTGCACAGTTTCGGTCCGCACCGGCTCAGCCTGTTCAGGGTCTGGACCTACGAGCAGGAAGGCAACCGCTTCAATCCTCCGCATCATGGCGTCGATCGGACGGTCAGCGCGCAGATGCTCTTTTGACATTCAGGTGATGCCGGCCTGGCCTGAATCTCAACAGACCCTGCGCCGCACCTGTTTCATGGCTGCCGCTGACCCGCTTCGGCACAGCCCGTTTGTGCCTAAGCGGGACCGGGCGCGACCGCCGCCGGCACCATGGTAAGCGCTTCATGAACGTCGCTTGGCCAGCGCATTTTCGTTTACTTCCTGTTCACCCTCGAATTTGCCGAAAGCCAGCAAAAACAATGGATTAACCTCCCGTTAAGCGTCTTCTCGCGGCTGCCGGCCGCGTCTGGCCGAAATCCTGCAATGCCTCGGTCGAGCGGCACGGTGCCGCAAGCAGTGGAGGCGGAAGGGATGCGGCAGTTCAGAGGCGTCGTTCGTGGGGTGGACGGCTTTGCCCGCAATCGCCAGGGCAATTTCGCGGTTCTGTTCGGGGCTGCCGCATCGATCCTCGCGCTGGGGGTGGGATTCGCGGTCAATATCTCGCAGCTCTACAATGCGAGGTCGAGCTTGCAGGGCGTCGTCGACGCCGCTGTGACCTCGACGGCCCGGGATCTCACCCTCGGCGTCATCACCGAGGCCGACGCCAACAAGACGGTGCAGGCATTCCTCGACGCCAACAGCGCGGCCGGCATCCTGCAGGCCAATCAGGTCGTGCTCGACAAGCTCACCGTCGACAGGACAGCCAACACGGTAAGGGCGGATGTGCACACCGATGTCAGCCTCTACTTCCCGGTCTTCAGCATCGGCGACATGCAACGGGTTAAGTCCTCGACCACCGCGCTCTATTCGGACAAGACGGTCGAGGTGGCGATGATGCTCGACGTCACCGGCTCCATGGCGGGCCAGAAGATCAAGGACCTGAGGATAGCGGCTAGCAACGCGGTCGATTCGTTCCTCGACGGCCAGAACGCCTCCCGGCCACGGGTGCGGGTGGCGATCGTCCCTTACGCCAATTCGGTCAATGCCGGATCGCTTGCCGCAAGCACGGTCTTTGTCGAGACCAAGGCCAGCGACCGCAAGCAGGCGCCGGGCAATGGCGACCCGAAATATGTCTCCACGTCGACGCGACCGGACAATTGCGCCACCGAGCGCAAGGGCCCTTATCAGTATTCGGATGCGGGCCCGGATGTCAGCATGGTCAACCGCGACCTGTATCTGTCGGATTTCGCCAGGGACAGCCGCACGCGAGCGTGTCCCGTCGCGACAATACAGCCGCTGACCACAGACGCTTCGGCTCTGAACAATGTTATCAAGGACCTTGAGGCCTCGGGCGGCACCGCCGGCCATATCGGCGTGCAGTGGGCTTGGTACTTGCTCTCGGAAAACTGGGGCAGCGTCATGAACGCCTCGCAACGGCCGGCCAAGATGGATCCGAAGAAGGTCGCCAAATATGTAATCCTGATGACCGATGGCGAATTCAACCTGTCCTATTTCGACGCCAGCGGCCCGGACCAGGTCTACAACGACGCCGGCAAGGTTCAGACACGAACCGCTGCGACGACACTCTGCGCGGCGATGCGCGACCAGGGCATCGAGATCTTCACCATCGGCTTCGCGCTCACCGAGAAGAACGCCAAGTCGACGCTGCAATCCTGCGCCAGCCCGGATACCGGCAATGCCAAGCATTTCTACCAGGCGGCCAATGGCGCCGAGCTCGACCAGGCGTTTCAGGATATCGTGCGCAACATCGACAAGCTGACGGTGACCAGATAGCGGCCAGGCCGCTGACTGCAGCGCTAAAGCGCGTCGCGATCTTTCAGATTCGCTCCATGCGCTTTAGGTTTTTGATTTTACGCATGAATTTATCCCGAAACCGGTTCCCACTTTCGGGAGACATGCTTTAGCGCAAAAGGAAAAGGCCGCCGCTTCTCGATGAAGCCGGCGGCCTTCCGTGTTTCCGTCCATGACGCGGCTCCTGGCGGCAACCCCTTCGGGCTACCTGCCGCGCGTCTCGCGCCTTAACGGGAAGACTGCTTCCCGGAAGTGCAATCCGCTGAGCTCACGTTATAGGAAACGAAATCACTCGACATCGGATCACCTCCTTTCAGTTCGTTGAACACACCCAGATGATGGGGTGTGTCGCGACGAAAGACAAGATGACGTGACGGAATGGCCATGCTTCGAGCCGGGAAACCTGCTCTTGCGGTGCTTTTGCGCAACAGATCGGGATTGCGGTCCACAGGCCGGTGGACGACAGTGCGGCCTGGGAATGGGGCGGAGGCTATATAACGGGAGGTGGAATGGACGCCGCCGACAGAGCCGCGCGGATCGTACGCAAGGTTGTCGAAACGCTGAAGCCGGGTTTTGCGGTCAGGCTGTGGACCGGCGAGCGGATCGGGCCAGCCGGCGGCCCGGTGCTCGCCATCAACGACCAGGACATTGTCTGGCAGCTGGTCCGGCGGCCGACCTTCTCGACCCTGGTGGAGATGTGGATTTCCAAGACGGTCGATATCGAAGAAGGGACGCTGTTCGATCTCTATGCCCTGCCGTCGCAAGGCAAGCTCAAGACGAAGCTCAAATCCCTGCCCAAGCTGGCAATCCTGCGCGACCTGCCGGCTGTGCTGTTTTCGCGCAAGCAGATGACGGCGCGCAGCGATCTTTCCGGCCGCAAGCCTTTCGTCAGCGGCTCGAACAAGGAGGCGATCCGGCATCATTATGACATTTCGAATGATTTCTACCGGCTCTTCCTCGACGAGCGCATGGTCTACAGCTGCGGCTATTTCAGGGATTTCGCCAACGGCATCGACCAGGCGCAGGTCGACAAGCTCGACCACATCTGCCGCAAGCTGAGACTAAAACCGGGCGAAAGGCTGCTCGACATCGGTTGCGGCTGGGGCGCCATGCTCATTCACGCGGCGAAGAATTACGGCGTCGTCGGCCACGGCGTCTCGCTGTCGCAAGCCCAGACCGACCTTGCCCGCGAGCGCATTCGCGCCGAGGGGCTGGAGGATCGCATCACAATCGAGATAAAGTCCTATGCCGAGCTGTCGGGCACATTCGACAAGATCTCGTCGATCGGCATGTTCGAGCATCTGGGGCTCGCCAACCACGCCACCTACTTCTCGGCTGTCCACCGCTTGCTGAAGCCCGGCGGCATATATCTCCACCACGCCATCACCAGGCGCAGCAAGGGCGACATCAGGAAGACGCTGCGCAAGGGGCCGGAATACAAGGCGCTGATCAAATACATCTTCCCCGGAGGCGAACTCGACACGATCGGCATGACGCTCGGCAATCTCGAGGCGCATGGATTCCTCGTCTACGACGTGGAGAACCTGCGCGAGCACTATGCCCGCACCTGCAGGCTGTGGGCGGAGCGCCTGCATGCGCGGTTCGACGAGGCCGTCGCCGAGGTGGGAGAGGCCAAGGCGCGGCTCTGGCTGCTCTATTTGACCGGTTGCTCGATCACCTTCGAGCGCGCCTCGGCGCAGATTTTCCAGACCGTCGCCACCAGGCGAGCCCGCGGCCCGAGCGGCCTGCCGCCGACACGGGCGGATCTTTATCGGTAGGTCCGGCCGGCTTCAATCCATCAAGCGCATCGGCACGCCGACTTCGATCCGCGCGGGCCGGTCGACGGTGCAATAGACGCCGAGATTGTGGGCGTTGTGGCGCACCAGGTTGCGCAGGATGCCGGGATCGGTGTCGAAACCGTCCTGGGCGATGATGGTGAAGCCGCAGCGGCGGCAAGGCTCGGAGACGGTGAGCAGCAATTCGCCGACGGCCAGTTTCCTGCCGATCCATTCCGTCTCCGGAAAGGCGCCTTCGACCGGGTCCATGTCGACGACGATGTTGGGGCGGAAGCGGCGCGGATCGGGCGTGCCCTCGGGATGCAGTGCCTTCAGCCTGGCGAGCGAGGCGGTGGTGAGCAGGTGGATCGGCGCCTTGGTGTAGCGGGCCTCGGTCAGCGGGCCGGCATAGAAGGGCGTCGCGTTCGGCGCGCCGAACGGCCGGATCGCGGCGTCGAAGCCGAGAAAGGCGGATATGGCGCGGTCGCTTCGAGGATCGGGCGCCGGCAGCCAGTCGCCGCCGGGCACGGCCACGTCGAGCCGCCATTCCTTGCTCGGCAGGGCTTCGCTCAGCCGGGTGCGGATCAGCGGCACCTTGTGCCATCTCGCCTCGCGGTCGGGCCTGGCGATCTCGCCGTCGGCATCGACCAGGCCGAACAGCCGGTCGCCCTCAACGGTCTTCAGCCCGACGGAGATGACATCCAGCCGCTCGCCGGCGAGCGAGCTCGCCGGATAGCGCCAGAGCTGGCTGACGGTGCCGAGCTCGCCGGTCATCAGCCCTTCTTGTTCTGCCGGTTGGCGACGAGGTCGTCGACCACGGCCGGATCGGCCAGCGTCGAGGTGTCGCCGAGCGCGGCGAAATCATCCTCGGCGATCTTGCGCAGGATGCGGCGCATGATCTTGCCCGAGCGGGTCTTGGGCAGGCCCGGCGCGAACTGGATCTTGTCGGGCGTGGCGATGGCGCCGATCTCCTTGCGCACATGCGCGACGAGTTCCTTGCGCAGCTCCTCGCTCGACGTGGCGCCGGCCATCAGCGTCACGTAGCAGTAGATGCCCTGCCCCTTGATGTCATGCGGGTAGCCGACGACGGCAGCTTCGGAGACCTTGTCGTGGCTGACCAGCGCCGATTCGACCTCTGCCGTTCCCATGCGGTGGCCGGAGACGTTGATGACGTCGTCGACGCGGCCGGTGATCCAGTAATAGCCGTCGGCATCGCGGCGGCAGCCGTCGCCGGTGAAATACTTGCCCTTGTAGGTCGAGAAATAGGTCTGCACGAAGCGGTCGTGGTCACCATAGACGGTGCGCATCTGGCCCGGCCAGGAATCGGTAATGCAGAGATTGCCGTCGGTGGCGCCGTCCAGCACCTTGCCTTCGCCGTCGACCAGCTCAGGCTGGACGCCGAAGAAGGGCCGCGTGGCGGAGCCGGCCTTGAGGTCGGTGGCGCCCGGCAGCGGCGTGATCATGATGCCGCCGGTCTCGGTCTGCCACCAGGTGTCGACGATCGGCACCTTGGCGTTGCCGACGACGTTGTAATACCACTCCCAGGCTTCCGGATTGATCGGTTCGCCGACCGAGCCCAGAACGCGCAGCGATTTTCGCGACGTCTTGGTAACGTGGGCATCGCCGGCGCCCATCAGCGCGCGCAGCGCCGTCGGCGCGGTGTAGAAGATGTTGACCTTGTGCTTGTCGATGACATCCCAGAAGCGCGACTGCGAGGGATAGTTCGGCACGCCCTCGAACATCAGCGTCGTGGCGCCGTTGGCCAAGGGCCCGTAGACGATGTAGCTGTGGCCGGTGACCCAGCCGACATCGGCCGTGCACCAGTAGATGTCGCCGTCATGGTAGTCGAAGACATATTGGTGCGTCATCGAGGCATAGACGAGATAGCCGGCCGTGGTATGCAGCACGCCCTTCGGCTTGCCGGTCGAACCAGAGGTGTAGAGGATGAAAAGCGGGTCTTCCGCTTTCATCTTCTCCGGCTTGCAGTCGGCCTTCACCGTGGCGATCTCGTCGTGGTACCAGACATCGCGGCCCGGCGCCCAGCCGACCTTGCCGCCGGTGCGGCGGACCACGACGACCTTGTCGACCATCACATGCTGCCTGGCCGCGATGTCGATGGCCTTGTCGGTGTTGTCCTTCAGCGGGATCGGCTTGCCGCCGCGCAGGCCTTCATCGGCGGTGATGACGAAGGTCGATTCGCAATCGACGATGCGACCGGCCAGCGCATCCGGCGAAAAGCCGCCGAAGACGATCGAATGGATGGCGCCGATGCGCGTGCAGGCCAGCATCGCGTAGGCGGCCTCCGGGATCATCGGCATGTAGATGGTGACGCGGTCGCCTTTCTTGACGCCGTGCTTCTTCATCACATTGGCGAGCCGGCAGACATGCGCGTGGAGCTCGTTGTAGGTGATCTTCTTGTCGTCGTAAGGGTTGTCGCCTTCCCAGATGATCGCGGTCTGGTCGCCGCGCTTCTTCAGATGCCGGTCGATGCAGTTGTAGGAGACGTTGGTCAGCCCGTCCTCGAACCACTTGATCGAGACCTTGCCGTTGAAGGAGGTGTTCTTGACCTTGGTGAAAGGCTTGAACCAGTCGATGCGCTTGCCGTGCTTGCCCCAGAACTTGTCCGGTGACTTCACGCTGTCGGCATACCATTTGAGATAAGTATCGTTGTCGATCAACGCGTTCTTCTTCCACGCCGGCTGGACGCGGTGGACATGCACATCGGACATTTTTCAGCTTTCCTCCCGAACCATTCCGCCGGCTTGGGTCGCCGGCGGTATCGCGGCGAAGCGGCCGCGAATTCGCGGCCATTATTAACAGTTCCGCCGTGACGGCAATATTAGACGTTGGATTCGCGCGGCGGGATGACGCAGGGGCAACCCTACGCGCTATTAGCAGTCTCGCTGTGCGGCTGCTAACTGCCTGTTTTAACGAGAAAAATTTTGAAGGACGGCGAAAAAATCCATAGACAGTTAAGCAACCGTGCGCACAATTCGGCGTTGGGAGGAAGGAGAATCAACCAAGGAAACGCAATGCGCGACAATTCCGAAATGGACCTGATGCTCAGGGGATACGGGCTGACCACGGCCAAGATCCTTTATCACTACCCGGACCACCCGCACCTGCTGCAAAGCTTCGTCTGGCAGGATTACGACATAGCGCCGAAGTTCCCGGTCCTGATCCGCTTCATCGAGTTCTGGAAGACCAGGCTCGACGGCCCGCTGCATTCGGTCACCTACACGCATCACAAGCTGATCGCGCCGAATGAGTGGCGCAAGGTGGACGGGGAGTTTCTGGTGCACTGAGGCGTCGCAGGACTCTCCGGACGTCGAACGTTTGGCGGAAACGCCCATCACTTCGTCATCCTCGGGTCGTCGCGACGCCGCTTCGCGACTGCTTCGCCCGTGGATGACGAAGTTCAGGAGCCGCGGCTAATCGCATACGTTCGCGACCGCACCGATAGGGACGGTCGCAACACACTCACACCGCCGGCGGGTTCAGCCGGGCGAAACCTTCCTGACGCCGATAGGGAAAGTACGGGTAGGGCGCCGTCACGGCGCTCGCTTCATCGAGCGCCTTGATCTGCTCAGGCGTCAGCGCCCAATCGACGGCGCCGAGATTCTGCCGCAACTGCTCCTCGTTGCGGGCGCCGATGATCACCGACGATACGGTCGGCCGCTGGAGGAGCCAGTTGATGGCGACCTGCGGCACGGTCTTGCCGGTCTCGGCGGCGACCGCTTCCAGCGCATCGACCACCTTGAAAAGCTGCTCGTCCTCGACCGGCGGGCCGAAATCGGCGGTGTCGTGCAGCCGGCTCTTTTCCGGCAAGGGCTGTCCGCGGCGGATCTTGCCGGTCAGCCGGCCCCAGCCGAGCGGGCTCCACACCAGCGCGCCGACGCCCTGGTCGAGGCCGAGCGGCATCAGCTCCCATTCATAGTCGCGGCCGACCAGCGAATAATAGACCTGATGTGCGACATAGCGCGGGTAGCCGTGCCTGTCGGCCAGGCCGAGCGACTTCATCACCTGCCAGCCGGAGAAATTGGAGACGCCGACATAGCGCAGCTTGCCGGAGCGCACGAGGTCGTCCAGCGCCGACAGCACCTCCTCGATCGGCGTCGAGGCATCGAAGGCGTGAAGCTGCAAGAGATCGATATAGTCGGTGCCGAGGCGCTTCAGCGCCGCGTCGACGGAGCGGATCAGGCGCGAGCGCGACGAGCCCCAGTCGGCCGGGCCGTCGCCCATCGGCAGGGACGTCTTGGTCGAGACCAGCACCGCGTCGCGGCGGCCTTTGATCGCCTCGCCAAGCACTTCCTCCGAAGCGCCGTTGGAATAGACATCGGCTGTGTCGAAGAGGTTGACGCCCGCCTCCAGGCAGATGTCGACCAGCCGGCGCGCCTCCTTGGCGTCGCTGTTGCCCCAATGGCTGAAGAGCGGGCCGGAGCCGCCGAAGGTTCCGGCGCCGAAGGAAAGGGCGGGCACTTTCAGGCCCGAGGCGCCGAGAGGTCGATAGTCCATGTTTTTTCTCCTGATTGGATGAAGGAATCAGCGCTCAGCCCTGAGCCGTGACCGGCTTGCCGATCGCGCGGCCGCGTTCGAGGCGCAGCGCCAGAAGCACCACGCCGAGCGCGGCGAGCGGCACCAGGCCGGCAACGAGGGGGACAGCGCCGAGGCCGGGGCCGTGGTCGATGACGAAGCCGCCAAGCCAGGCGCCGATGGCGTTGCCGAGATTGAAGGCGGCAATGTTGAAGGAGGACGCCAGGCCCTGGCCGGCGCCCTCGGCCTTCTCCAGCACCCACATCTGCAGCGGCGCGACGGTGGCGAAGGCGGCAGCACCGAGCAGGCCGACGGCGACGATCGCCGCGATCGGCTGATGGATCGCCACGGTCATGACGAACAGCACCGCCGACAGCGCGACCAGCGTTCCGACGACCGTCGGCACCAAGTGCCGGTCGGCAAGGCGTCCGCCAAGCAGGTTGCCCGCGACCAGTCCGCCGCCGAAGACAAGCAGGATCGGGGACACCGAGGCTTCGGAAAAGCCGGTGACGCGGGTGAGGATCGGCGCCAGATAGGTGAAGGCGGCAAAGACGCCGACCCAGCTCAGCACCGTGGTCAACAGGCCGAGCAGCACCGGCCGGCGGGCGAGCACGGCGAGCGTGCCTTCGGAGCTTTCCTCCTCGTCCGTGGCGGCCGGCTCGTCGCGCGGCACCAGCAACGCGATCACGGCAAAGGCGACGACGCCGACCAGCGTGACGGCCAGGAAGCTCGAACGCCAGCCATAGGCCTGGCCGAGCCAGGTGCCGAAGGGGACGCCGAGGATGTTGGCGACGGTGAGGCCGGTGAACATCAGCGCGATCGCCGAGGCCTTCCTGTTCGGGGCGACCAGGCTGGTGGCGACGACGGAACCGACGCCGAAGAAGGAGGCGTGGGCGAAGGCGGTCAGCACACGCGCCGCCATCAGCGTCCAGTAGTCGGGCGCCAGCGCGCAGGCGAGGTTGCCGACGGTGAAGACCACCATGAGCGCAAGCAGCAAGGTCTTGCGCGGCAGGCGGCCGGTCAGTGCGCCAAGCAGCGGCGCGCCGACGACGACGCCCAGCGCATAGCCGGAAATGAGCAGGCCCGCCGCCGAGATCGAAACGCCGAGATCGGCGCTGACGTCGAGCAGCAGGCCCATGATGACGAATTCGGTGACGCCGATGCCGAAGGCGCCGGCGGTGAGGGCATAAAGAGCAAGAGGCATGGCGGTGGTCCGGTTGATCTGAGTGGACGCAGTCCCCGCGCCCCTTTTGTTGGAACATGATCTTTGCCGAAAACCGGTTCCCCACTTTTCGGGATCATGCATCGACCGGAAGATCGTGATCCGCCAAGCTGTGAACCAGCCTTGCATCAGGCATATTTTCTGTGAAATAGATTCACGAATGGCGAGACCCGACATCAACCGCTCCGGCGAGATCGAGGTGTTCGTCCGCGTCGTTCAGGCGGGCAGTTTTTCCGCCGCGGCGCGGGCGTTGCGCATGACGCCGTCAGCGGTGAGCAAGCTGATCGCGAGGCTGGAGGCGCGGCTTGGCGCGCGGCTCATCAGCCGCTCGACGCGCAAGCTGCAGCTGACGCCGGAGGGCGCGGCCTTCCACGACAGCGGCCTGCGCATCCTCGCCGATCTCGACGCGGCTGAACGGGAAGCGGCTGCGGGCGCTGCGCCGCGTGGCCGGCTGAGGGTCAATTGCTATGTGCCGTTCGGCCAGCACCGGCTGATGCCGCTGTTGCCGCGCTTCCTCGAACGCTACCCGGAAATCTCGGTCGAGGCGGTGCTGACCGACAGCGTCATCGACCTGATGGAGGAGCGCGCCGATGTCGCCATCCGCGCCGGCCCGCTGCGCGAGTCACGGCTGGTGGCGCGCAAGCTCGGCCAGAGCCGGATGGTGGTGGTCGCCGCACCGGCCTATCTCGAAGCGCGCGGCACGCCGCAAACGCCGGCCGATTTGGCCAGCCACAATCTGCTCGCCTTCGGCTTCGTGCGGCATATAGACGGCCTGCCATTCGTCGATGCAAAAGGCGCGTCAGTCATGGTTCCGATCGCCGGGAATTCGACGGTCAGCGACGGCGAAGCGATGCGGCTGACGACGTTGGCGGGAGCAGGCATCGCAAGGCTGGCGCGCTGGCATGTCGAGCCCGATATGGCCGCCGGGCGGCTCGTGCAACTGCTGGAGGCGTTCAACCCCGGCGACGAAGAGCCGACGCATGCCGTCTATGTCGGCCAGGGCAAGCATCTGCCGGCGCGGGTGCGTGCTTTCCTCGACTTTCTGGCGGAGACCGTTCGTCTCTGAATAAGGAAAGAGCCGCGTGTCCAAGGGCACGCGGCTCTGACCTGTCTGCTCAAAGTGAAAGGAATTACGTCTTCGGCACGAACGGCGCCGGCCGGCGCCCGGCGCCTTGCCGCTCCAGCATCCAGCCGGGATATTCGGCGGGCAGCGCGCTGACCTCGTCGAGCCTGGCGAGATCATCGGCGTCGAGCTTCAAGCCGGTCGCGGCGAGATTCTGTTCGAGCTGGTCCATGCGGCTGGCGCCGATGATGACGCTCATGACGAAGGGCTTGGCCAGCACATAACCCAGCGCCACCGTGGCGACGCTGACGTCGTGCTTCTTCGCGACCTCGCGCATGACGGCGACGGCCGCCCAGGCGCGGTCCTCGTTGACCGGCGGGAAGTTGAAGGAGGCACGGCGGCCTTCGCCATTGCCCGGTGCGCCGGGCCCGTATTTGCCGGAGAGCAGCCCGCCGGCCATTGGCGACCAGACCATCAGGCCTAGCTTTTCCTCGTTGATCAGCGGCACGATCTCGCGTTCGAGATCGCGGCCGGCGATGGAGTAATAGGACTGGATGGTCTCGAAGCGGGCAAAGCCCTTGCGCTCGGCAATGCCAAGCGCCTTGGCGATGCGCCAGGCCTGCCAGTTGGAGACGCCGACATAACGCACCTTGCCGCTGGCGACGAGATCGTCGAGCGCGCGCAGGGTCTCGTCGATCGGCGTCACGGTGTCGGTGCCGTGCAACTGGTAAAGGTCGATATGGTCGAGCTGTAGCCGCTCCAGGCTGCCGTCGACCGAGTCCATGATGTGGCCGCGCGACGAGCCACGCTCATTGGGCCCGTTGCCCATGGTGCCATGCACCTTGGTGGCGATGATGACGTCGGACCTTTTGACACCGAGGTCCTTGAGCGATTGGCCCAGCAACTGCTCGGACTGGCCGACGGAATAGACGTCGGCCGTATCGAAGAAATTGACGCCGGCGGCAATCGAGCGGCCGACGATTTCGTTAACGCCCTTCTGGTCGAGGCTGGCGATCAGCCCCCATTGGGCGTTCTGGCCGGCGGCGCCGAAGGTCATGGTGCCGAGGCAGAGTTCGGAAACGAACAGGCCGGTGTTGCCAAGCTGGTTGTAGCGCATGGTGAGCTTCCCCGAGAACAGGATTGAATGACAGGATCGAATGACAAGAGGCAAATAGGAACGGACCGTTTCGTTTCAAGCCCGGGCGCAAGCGTAGTGGTCAACTTGGCGTGAAGTTGCCCATCAGCGGATTTGGAACGGTCAGACTTCCCAGGGATTGACGACTGTCACGCCCACGCCTTCGAAGTCGGCGACATTTCGTGTGACGAGTATCAGGTCGTGCACGAGGGCGGTTGCCGCGATGAGGGTGTCGGCGCTCCCTCGCGTACGTCCCGCCGTAATGCGGCCCCATGCGAGGGCGACCTCTTCCGTGATCGCGAGGATGCGGTCCGCATTGTCTCGGCGCAGTTCCCGCAGCCAGACATCAAGCCGCGCTGCCCTGTCGGGATCGGTGTTGCGTTGCTTGACGATTCCACGTTCGATCTCACCAATGGTGATAACACTGAGACTGATCGAGGTCGGATCAACCGAAGCGAGCCAGGCGGTTGGTTTGGGCAGCCGCCTTTGCACGTCCGAAACCACGTTCGTGTCGAGCAGGTACATCAAAGATCAATATCCCGGATCATCGTAGCCGAGCGACGGGTGATTTCCTTGTCAAACTCATCGTCCCAGCCCGGGCCGGCCAAAAGATATTCGGCGAGCGATTTCTTCTTCCCGGCAAGGCGATCATAGTCCTCCACGGACAGCACGACCGCAGCCCGTTCGCCGCGAAGTGTCACCGTTTGGGGCCCCTCCGTCCTCGCGCGCTGTACCACCTTTGAAAAATTGTTCTTCGCGTCCTGAAGATGCCAGTTCATGCATCGCTCCTAGCTAGCTTGGCTAGATATAATGCTGATATCCCTCATTATCAATCGAGGTGAGCGAGCATGCCGCCCTTCGCTACCGGCTGCCGAAGATCGCCGAGCCGACCCTTACGCTGGTCGCGCCGAAGGCGATGGCGGTCTCGTAGTCGCCGGACATGCCCATCGAAAGCTTTGCGACGCCGGCTTCGCGGGCGAGCTTTTCCAGCAGCGCGAAATGCGGGCCAGGGTTCTCATCGGCCGGCGGAATGCACATCAGGCCTTCGATGGCGAGACCATAACCATCGCGGCAGCGCTTGACGAAAGCGACCGCCTCGCGCGGCTCGATGCCGGCCTTCTGCAGCTCGGAGCCGGTGTTGACCTGCACGTAAAGCTTGGGTGTCCGGCCCTGCCGGGTCATCTCCTTGGCCAGTTCGGCGGCTATCTTTTCGCGGTCGACCGTCTCGATGACATCGAAAAGTGCCACCGCTTCCTTGGCCTTGTTGGACTGCAGCGGGCCGATCAGGTGCAACTCCAGATCGGCGAATGCCGCTCGCAGCGCCGGCCATTTGCCCTGCGCTTCCTGCACGCGGTTCTCGCCGAAGACGCGCTGGCCCGCCTCGATGACGGGGCGGATGTCCTCGGCAGCGAAGGTCTTCGATACCGCCACCAGCGTGACGGCGCCGGGTTGGCGCTTCGCCTCGCGTTCGGCGCCCGCGATCTTCGCCTTGACGGCGTGAAGCTGCTCTACGGCGCTCGCCATGCCACTATCCTGCCTATGGTTTTAACGCCGGCGCCGGCTCGCCGCAGTTGACGGGTCCGGCAATCCATGGTGAACACCGCGACGACATAGTCTCGGCTGCCGGCCTAGGCGTGTTGATATTCAGGTGATGCCGGCCTGCAAATGCCGGTTTCCTGCGCTTCCGGTGCTCGCGTACCTTAAGTACGCTCCGCTCCGGTTCTTGGAACCCGCCATTTTCGGCTCGGCCTGACCTGAATATCAACACGCCTTGGTCCAGCACCGCGCCCCTGCTTTTAAGTGAAAAACATCCGATGGCAACCGAACGTTACAATCCGCGCACCTCCGAGCCCAAATGGCAGAAGGCCTGGGCCGAAAAGAAGCTGTTCGAGGCCCGCAACGACGACCCGAAGCCGAAATATTACGTGCTCGAGATGTTCCCTTATCCGTCGGGCAAGATCCATATCGGCCACACCCGCAACTATACGATGGGCGACGTGGTGGCGCGCTACAAGCGCGCCAAGGGTTTCAACGTGCTGCATCCGATGGGCTGGGACGCTTTCGGCATGCCGGCCGAAAACGCCGCCATGCAGAACAAGGTCCATCCCAAGGACTGGACCTATGAAAACATCGCGGTGATGCGCGAGCAGCTCAAGATGATGGGGCTGTCGCTCGACTGGGCGCGCGAGTTCGCTACCTGCGACGTCGACTACTACCACCGCCAGCAGATGCTGTTCCTCGACTTCGTCGAGAAGGGGCTGGTGACGCGCAAGTCCTCCAAGGTCAATTGGGACCCGGAGGACATGACGGTGCTTGCCAACGAGCAGGTCATCGACGGCCGCGGCTGGCGCTCGGGCGCGCTGGTCGAGCAGCGCGAGCTGACGCAGTGGTTCTTCAAGATCACCGACTTCGCGCAGGACCTGCTGGACTCGCTCAACCGCCTCGACGAATGGCCGGAAAAGGTCAAGCTGATGCAGCACAACTGGATCGGCCGCTCGGAAGGGCTGCTGATCCGCTGGCCGCTGGCAAAGCCGGTTGGCGATACGCATGAGCTGGAAGTCTACACCACCCGGCCCGACACCATCTTCGGCGCCTCCTTCATGGCGGTCGCAGCCGACCATCCGCTGGCGAGAAAAGCCGCCGAGAGCAATGTCGAGCTGGCGAAGTTCATCGAGGAGGTCCGCCATATGGGCACCTCGGTGGCGGCGCTCGAGACGGCCGAGAAGAAGGGTTTCGACACCGGCATCCGCGTCGTCCATCCGTTCGACGAGAACTGGACGCTGCCGATCTATGTCGCCAATTTCGTGCTGATGGAATACGGCACCGGCGCCATTTTCGGCTGCCCGTCTGGCGACCAGCGCGATCTCGACTTCGCCAACAAATACGGCCTGCCGGTGATCCCGGTGGTGATGCCGGAACACGCCGACGCCAAGACCTTCCAGATCATCGAGGAGGCCTATGTCGACGACGGCGTGATGATCAACTCGCGCTTCCTCGACGGCATGAAGCCCGAGAAGGCTTTCGATGAAGTTGCGAAGCTGCTGGAGCAGAAAAGTATCGGCGGCCGGCCGATGGCGGAGCGCAAGGTGAATTTCCGCCTGCGCGACTGGGGCATCTCGCGCCAGCGCTACTGGGGCTGCCCGATCCCGATGATCCATTGCGAGGCCTGCGGCGTGGTGCCGGTGCCGAAGGCCGACCTGCCGGTGAAGCTGCCCGACGACATCGAGTTCGACCGTCCGGGCAACCCGCTCGACCGGCATCCGACATGGCGGCATGTCAAGTGCCCGCAATGCGGCCGCGATGCGCGGCGCGAGACCGACACGATGGACACCTTCGTCGATTCGTCCTGGTATTTCGCGCGCTTCACCGCGCCCTGGGCAAACGAGCCGACCGAGCCGAAAGCGGCCGACGAATGGCTGGCCGTCGACCAGTATATCGGCGGCATCGAACACGCGATCCTGCATCTGCTCTATTCGCGCTTCTTCACCCGCGCCATGCGCGAGACCGGTCACCTCAATCTGGCCGAGCCGTTCAAGGGCCTGTTCACGCAAGGCATGGTGGTGCACGAGACCTACCGGGTCGGCGGTCCTTCGACCAACGGCCGCTGGCTGTCGCCGCCTGAGGTCAGGATCGAGGACGCCGGCGGCAAGCGCCGCGCCGTGGAGATCGCCACCGGCGAGGAGGCGACGATCGGCGCGCTCGAGAAGATGTCGAAGTCGAAGAAGAACACGGTGAGTCCGGAAGAGATCACCGACGGCTACGGCGCCGACACGGCGCGCTGGTTCATGCTGTCGGACTCACCGCCGGAGCGCGACGTCGAATGGACCGACGACGGCGCCGCCGGGGCGCACCGCTTCGTGCAGCGCATCTGGCGCCTGGTGCAGATCGCGAACGAGCAGCTGGAAGGCGTGAAGCCCGCGGCGGCGAAGGATGGCGATGCGGGGACCGTTTCCAAGGCCGCGCACAAGATCCTGAAGGCGGTCGGCGAGGACATCGAGAAGCTCGGCTTCAACCGGGCGATCGCCCGCATCTACGAGCTTGCCAACGTGCTGGCGACGCCGCTCGCCGACGTTGCCGAAGGCAAGGCGGACGCCGCGCTGAAAAGCGCCTGCCGCGAGGCGGTGGAAATCCTGGTGCACATCATCGCCCCGGTCATGCCGCATCTGGCGGAGGAATGCTGGCAGGCGCTGGGCGGCGCCGAGATGGTCGCCGAGCGGCCCTGGCCAGTCTACGATCCGGCCTTGGTCGTCGACAACGAGATCGTGCTGCCGGTGCAGGTCAACGGCAAGAAGCGCGGGGATTTGACAATTGCCCGCGACGCGGATCAAGGTGCCGTCGAAAAAGCGGTTCTGGCTCTCGACTTCGTGCAAAAAGCACTGGAAGGTAAGGCTCCGCGCAAGGTGATCATCGTCCCGCAGAGGATCGTCAATGTCGTTGCCTGATCCGGTGAAGTCAGAAGCGGCCCGCCTGCGCGGCCGCTTGGCGGTCTGCGGCATGGTCGCCGCGCTGGCGCTGGTCTCGGCCTGCACCGTGCGGCCGCTCTATTCCAACCAGCCGCTGTCGCCCGGATCGACGCTCAGCGCGTCCGCCGAGCTCGCCTCGATCTCGATCAAGCCGGTCAACACCCGCTACGCGCAGCAGGTGCGCAACAATCTGATCTTCGCCTTCGGGCAAGGCTCGGGTGAGCCGGCTTCCCCGGCCTACGTGCTCGATCTCGGCGTCACCGAGTTGGTCGAATCGGCTGCAATCGTGCAGGTGCAGACCCAGGAAGACGAGCCGACGGCGGGCACGGTCACGCTGACCGCCAATTACGTGCTGCGCGATACCGCGACCAACACCGTGATTGCCGTCGGCAAGCGCTCGATCCCGTCGTCCTTCGACCGGCCGCGCCAGGAATTCGCGGCCTACCGGGCGCAGATCGACGCCGAGAACCGCGCCGCGCGGGAGCTTGCCGATCTGCTGCGACTGTCGATCGCGCAGGATTTGGCCAAGCACGGCAAAAAAGCCTAGTTCCCCGCCGGGGATTGGCTGAAGCCATCCGAACCTCGTCATCCTAGGGCGGAGCAGCCGCGAAGCGGCGTCGCGTAGACCCGAGGATCCATTCCGTTACCTCAGTCTAAAAGTGCAGCGGTGCAGAATTCTGCACCGTTGCGACGCTCGTATGTCACGGAATGGATCCTCGGGTCTGCGCGCGTCGCTTCGCTCCTTGCTCCGCCCGTGGATGACGATCGTGATGGGCGTTTCGGCCAATCGCCAAGGCATAGGCACTCCGCCAACTAAAAAAGGCCGGTTGCCCGGCCTTTTTTGTTCTGGCGGGAAAACCGGCGTCAGCCGATCTTCTGGCCGGTCTTGGCCCAGTCGGCAAGGAACTGCGCGAGGCCCTTGTCGGTCAGCGGGTGACTGACCAGCGCCTTCAGCGTCGCCGGCGGCGCGGTCACGACATCGGCGCCGATCAGCGCGGCCTGCTTGACGTGGTTCACCGTGCGCACCGAGGCGGTCAGGATCTCGGTCTTGAAATCGTAATTGTCGTAGATGGTGCGGATTTCCGAGATCAGCTCCATGCCGTCGGAACCGGTGTCGTCGATGCGGCCGACGAAGGGCGAAATGAACGAGGCGCCGGCCTTGGCGGCGAGCAGCGCCTGGTTGGCCGAGAAGCAGAGCGTTACGTTGACCATGCGGTTCATCTGAGTGCGGATCGTCTTGCAGGCCTTCAGCCCGTCCAGCGTCAGCGGCACCTTGATGCAGACATTCGGCGCGATCTTGGCCAGCACCTCGGCCTCGGCCATCATGTCCTTGAACTCGGTCGCCACGACCTCGGCCGAGACCGGGCCTTCGACGATGTCGCAGATCTGCTTGGTGACGTCGGCGATCTTGCCGCCCGATTTGAGGATCAGCGACGGGTTGGTGGTGACGCCGTCCAGCAGCCCAAGATCGTTGAGCTCCTTGATTTCCTTGATGTCAGCGGTGTCGACAAAAAACTTCATGGCTGTCTCCTTGGGGATCGCCCGGCGGTCGCCAGGCATATGCGAGGGTCCTCTTTGATCTAGACCAAAGTCAGGGCAAGGTCACGCCTGATGATGGAAGATTCGCCCTTTGTCGCAGCCGCGCCGGTGCTGGTGCCGATGCCTGCCGAACGGCCCTACACCTATGCCGTGCCGCCGGGCATGCGCGTGGTGCCGGGCTCGATCGTGCGCGTGCCGCTTGGGCCGCGCCAGGTCGCTGGCATCGTCTGGGACGGCGCCGTCGAAACCGTCGATGCGAAGAAGCTGCGGCCGATCGAGGAGGTGTTCAACTGCCCGCCGATCGACAAGGCGATGCGCCGCTTCGTCGCCTGGATCGCGCAATACACATTGTCGGCGCCCGGCATGGTGGCGCGCATGCTGCTCAGGGCCCCCGAGGCTTTCGACCCGGAGCCGTGGATCGAAGGGCTGCAGCGCACGCTGGCCGAGCCGGACCGATTGACCGACGCGCGGCGGCGGGTGCTGGAAACCGCGGAGGGCGGCCTCGCCTGGACGCGCTCGGGGCTCGCGCATGCGGCGGGTGTGTCCTCGACCGTCATCGACGGATTGCGGGCGCAGGGCGTGTTCGAGACGGTGATGATCCCGCCGCGACCGGTGGTGGCGGCGCCCGATCCCGGCCATGCCGTGCCGGATTTGATGCCGGACCAGAAAGCGGCGGCGCAGAAGCTTCGCGCCGCTGTCGCCGCCGATGCCTTCAACGTCACCCTGCTAGACGGCGTCACCGGATCGGGCAAGACGGAAGTCTATTTCGAAGCGGTGGCGGCGGCGCTCGACAAGGGCAGGCAGGTGCTGATCCTGTTGCCGGAAATCGCG
This sequence comes from Mesorhizobium humile, assembly GCF_033977215.1. Classification (NCBI taxonomy): domain Bacteria; kingdom Pseudomonadati; phylum Pseudomonadota; class Alphaproteobacteria; order Hyphomicrobiales; family Phyllobacteriaceae; genus Mesorhizobium; species Mesorhizobium humile. Next base: position 9,277 of record NZ_JAVIIV010000006.1, on the reverse strand, counting down.
CTGACGCATGCCTTCCTCGAACGCTTCCAGGACCGGTTCGGCGCCAAGCCGGGGGAGTGGCACTCGGACCTGCCGCCCCGGATGCGCGAACGCGTCTGGCGGCAGGTGGCCGAAGGCGGCGTGCGCGTCGTCGCCGGCGCGCGCTCGGCGCTGTTCCTGCCGTTCAAGGAACTCGGCCTGATCGTCGTCGACGAGGAGCACGATCCCGCCTACAAGCAGGAAGATCGCGTCTTTTACAATGCGCGCGACATGGCGGTTGTGCGCGGCCATATCGGTGCTTTCCCCGTCGTGCTCGCCTCGGCGACGCCTTCGGTGGAAAGCCGGGTCAACGCCAGCCAGGGCCGGTACGACCGGGCCGTGTTGTCGTCGCGCTTCGCCGAGGCGGCGCTCCCCGACCTCAAGTCGATCGACATGCGGCGCTCGCCGCCGGCGCGCGGCGGCTTCCTGTCTCCGGTCCTCCTGGAACAGATGCGGCATACGCTGGAGAGACAAGAACAGTCGCTGCTCTTCCTCAACCGGCGCGGCTATGCGCCGCTGACGCTCTGCCGCGTCTGCGGCCATCGCTTCGGCTGTCCCGTCTGCTCGGCCTGGCTGGTCGAGCACCGGTTTCGCGGCCAGCTCGTCTGCCACCATTGCGGCCACAATGAGCGGCGGCCGGAGGCCTGCCCGGAATGCGGCACGCTCGACCATCTGGTGGCCTGCGGTCCCGGCGTCGAGCGCATCGCCGAGGAAGTGGTCGGGCATTTCCCCGATGCCCGCACCATCGTGCTGTCCTCGGACCTTCTGGGCGGCGTGCGCCGGCTTCGGCTCGAGCTCGAGGCCGTCGCCAATGGCGAGGCCGACATCGTCATCGGCACGCAGCTCGTCGCCAAGGGTCACAATTTTCCCGGCATGACGCTGGTCGGGGTGGTCGACGCGGATCTGGGATTGGCCAATGGCGATCCGCGCGCCGCCGAGCGCACTTTCCAACTGCTCAGCCAGGTGACGGGGCGCGCCGGCCGCACCGGCAAGAAGAGCCTCGGCCTGCTGCAGACCTACCAGCCGGACCATCCGGTGATGCGGGCGATCGTGTCGGGCGATTCGGAGGCCTTTTACGAGCGCGAGATCGCCGAGCGCGAACGCGCGGCGCTGCCGCCTTTCGGCAGGCTCGCCGGCATCATCGTCAGCGCCGCGACACGGGGCGAGGCCGAAAGCCATGCGCGGGCCTTGAGGCGTGCCGCGCCCACTGCCTCCGACCTCTTCGTGCTTGGACCTGCCGAGGCGCCCTTGTCTTTGATCGGCGGGCGTCACCGCTTCCGCCTGCTGATCCAGGGCGAGCGGCGCGCCGATATGCAAGGCTTCATCCGCGCCATGCTGGCGGAGGGGCCGAAGCTGCGCGGCTCGGTCAGGGTGCAGGTCGACATCGACCCGCAGAGCTTTTTGTGAGTTTGCGGGATTACTCTCTCAGATCACTTTCGGTGAAGGGATTCAGATGGGGTATATCGAGAATTGCAAAATGCCGCACATTGGCCGTTAGGACGGACATGTTATTCAAACGGGCAGTCGAGGCGATCACGACGTCCGCCAAACCGGGATTGAAGCCTTTGGCGATTGCGGCATCTTCCAATTTCCCGGCGTCTCGGGCGATTGCGACGTCCACCGGCAGAATGCGTTGGTCGAATTCCGTCATTAGCCGTTCGAACCAGACCCCAATACGCGACGCCTTCGAACTTGCACCGGATCGCTTCAATTTCGCGATCCCTTTTTCCAACTCCAAGACGACGATGGACGACAGGTGCCAGGAGCCACGCTCCCGCTGTTCGTCTACCCAGGTCAGTACGTGTGAGGGAAGGGGAGGGCGATCAGGCGCAAAGGCTGACAGGAAGGACGTATCGAGCAGATAGCCGCTCAAAAGTCGACGTCCCGTGACGGCGATTCGTTTCGCTCAAATTCGATACCGCCAGGGTACTGAAGCAGGAAGTCGACGAAGGCTTTTTGGCTGCCCTGCGGATAAAGCTTTCGCCCCTCATCAATCGGAACAACCATGGCAATCGCCTTGCCATGCCTGGTGATGGTAGTAGGCTCACCATTCCCCGCGGCCTCGACAAGTGCCGAAAGCCCTGCCTTAGCCTCCCGAAGCTGGACGGTTTTCAAGGCGATCTCCGTTGTAGTCTCATGTGGTCACAATATAGAGATTGCATAGGAAAGGAACAAGTCCAGATGAAAACCCTCGGCCTCATCGGCGGCATGAGCTGGGAATCGACGGCGATCTATTACCGCCTGCTCAACGAGATCGTACGTGATCGCCTGGGCGGGCTACATTCGGCCAAGCTCCTCCTGTGGTCGTTCGATTTCGCCGAGATCGCCGAACGGCAGCATGCGGGCGACTGGGAAGGCGCCGGTGCCCTTCTCGTGGAGGCTGCACGCCAACTGGCGGCGGGTGGTGCCGAAGGCCTGGTGATCTGCACCAACACCATGCACAAGCTGGCTGACGCGGTGCAGGCGGCTATCTCTATCCCGCTCATCCACATCGCCGACGCAACTGGGCATGCCGTCGTCGATGCAGGCGTGAAGCGGCCGGCGCTGCTCGCGACGCGCTTCACCATGGAGCAGGATTTCTACAAGGGTCGGCTTGCCGACAAATACGGGCTGCAGCCGGTGGTGCCGGACCAGCCGGGGCGCGACATGGTGCACAAGGTGATCTATGACGAGCTCTGCCAGGGCATCGTCAAAGGCGAATCGAAATCCGCCTATCTCGACGAAGTCGGCCGGATGCGGCGCACCGACCGGGTGGACGGGGTCATCATGGGCTGCACCGAGATCACCATGCTGATCGGCCAGGGCGATTTCGACGTTCCGGTGTTCGACACGACGCGCATCCATGCCGAGGCCGCGGTCGACTTCGCGCTTGCCTGATGCGCGGTTCCTAATGTGCTCGCCGTCCTCTGGCGCGCTGTTTTTCCCTCGCTAGAATGCCGGTGTTTCAGAACAAGAAATATGAGGGGATTATATGGACTTTGCGTTTCCGTGGCCCGCGAGCCAGGGTGAATGGCTGGCCTGGTCGAGCGCCATCGTGACCCTGGCCCTCGGCCTGTTCCTGTTCCTGGCGCCGGGACTTGCGTTTCGTGTGCTGCGCCTGCAGCCAAGGCCGGAGAAAGCGGCGGCGATCGCCGAGGGACGCGGCCGCATGTCGGGCTTCTATCTCGGCGTCAGCCTGTGCTGCATCCTGTTGGCACAGCCGCTGCTCTACATGGCGCTGGGCTTCTCCTGGCTGTTCACCGCCTTCGGCCGGCTCCTGTCGATGATGTCGGACGGCGCCAACACCCCTTTCAACTGGGCTTCCATCGTGGTTGAATTGGCGCTGGCGGCGCTGCCGCTGGCCTTTGCCTTCGGCTTCGTGCCCTGAATTCGAGACTAAAGCGCGCCGCCTTGAAACGGATTCAAGCGACGCGCTTTAGCTCCTTGTTTCGATGCATGTCGTTCTCCCAAAACCGCTACACACTTTTGGGCGACATGCATTAATCCTGCGCTTAAGGTTGGCCTTCGCCGCCTGATGCGACAAAAGTGCCTGAAAACCATGCCGGGCGATGCATTGCGGTCTTAAAAAGCCTGTGCTAGACGGCAATCGACTTTCGGCAGGGGATAGCGGAAGCCGCATCTCCGTGCTTGAAAATTTGTAATAAGGTCAAAGATTTAGCCAGAGTTTTTGCTCGCGCCAACAATCTGCGGCCTGTCAGACAAGAGAAAAGACGGTCCGTGGCCCAATCGTCATCGCCAATCTCAGCTGTCGCAGAACGCTATGCAGGCTCGCTGTTCGAGCTCGCGCTGCAGGACAATTCAGTCGCCAAGGTCGAGGCCGACCTCACCAGCTTCGAGGCGCTGCTCAATGGCAGCGACGATCTCTCGCGGCTGATCAACAGCCCGGTGTTCTCCAGCGAGGACCAGGCTAGGGCCATCGCCGCCATCGCCGACAAGGCCAAGATCACCGGCCTGGTCGGCAATTTCCTGCGCGTCGTGGCCAAGAACCGCCGCCTGTTCGCGGTGCCCGGCATGATCAAGGCGTTCCGCCAGATCGCCGCCGACCATCGCGGCGAGGCCTCGGCCGAAGTCACCTCGGCGCATGCGCTGACGGCCGCGCAGCAGACTGAACTCAAGGCGACGCTCAAGGGCATCGCCGGCAAGGACGTGGCCATCGCCATGACCGTCGACCCGTCGCTGCTCGGCGGGCTGATCGTCAAGATGGGCTCGCGCCAGATCGATACGTCGCTCAAAACCAAACTCAATTCGCTCAAGCTTGCACTGAAAGAGGTCGGCTGATGGACATCCGCGCCGCGGAAATTTCCGCAATTCTGAAAGACCAGATCAAGAATTTCGGCAAGGAGGCCGAGGTCTCCGAAGTCGGCCAGGTTCTGTCCGTCGGTGACGGCATCGCCCGCGTCTACGGCCTCGACAATGTCCAGGCCGGCGAGATGGTCGAGTTCCCGGGCGGCATCCGCGGCATGGCGCTGAACCTCGAAGCCGACAATGTCGGCGTCGTCATCTTCGGTGCCGACCGCGACATCAAGGAAGGCGACACCGTCAAGCGCACCGGCGCCATCGTCGACGCGCCTGTCGGCATGGGCCTGCTTGGCCGCGTCGTCGACGCGCTGGGCAACCCGATCGACGGCAAGGGCCCGATCAAGGCAACCGAACGCAAGCGTGTCGACGTCAAGGCGCCCGGCATCATTCCGCGCAAGTCGGTGCATGAGCCGATGTCGACCGGCCTCAAGGCCATCGACGCGCTGATCCCGGTCGGCCGCGGCCAGCGCGAACTGGTCATCGGCGACCGCCAGACCGGCAAGACCGCCATCATCCTCGACACGATGCTGAACCAGAAGTCGGTGCACGACAACGGCCCCGAGAAGGAAAAGCTCTACTGCGTCTACGTCGCCGTCGGCCAGAAGCGCTCGACCGTCGCGCAGTTCGTCAAGGTGCTGGAAGAGCGCGGCGCGCTCGAATATTCGATCATCGTGGCCGCCACCGCGTCCGATCCGGCGCCGATGCAGTTCCTGGCGCCGTTCACCGCCTGCACCATGGGCGAATATTTCCGCGACAACGGCATGCATGCGCTGATCAGCTATGACGATCTGTCGAAGCAGGCCGTCGCCTACCGCCAGATGTCGCTGCTGCTGCGCCGCCCGCCGGGCCGCGAAGCCTATCCGGGCGACGTCTTCTACCTGCACTCGCGCCTGCTCGAGCGGGCCGCCAAGCTCAACGACGACAACGGCAACGGTTCGCTGACCGCGCTGCCGATCATCGAGACGCAGGCGAACGACGTGTCGGCCTACATCCCGACCAACGTGATCTCGATCACCGACGGCCAGATCTTCCTCGAGACCAACCTGTTCTTCCAGGGCATCCGTCCGGCGGTGAACGTCGGCCTGTCGGTGTCGCGCGTCGGCTCCTCGGCGCAGATCAAGGCGATGAAGCAGGTCGCCGGCTCCATCAAGGGCGAGCTCGCGCAGTATCGCGAAATGGCGGCCTTCGCGCAGTTCGGCTCCGATCTCGACGCGGCAACGCAGCGTCTGCTCAATCGCGGTTCGCGCCTGACCGAGCTGCTCAAGCAGCCGCAATTCTCGCCGCTCAAGGTCGAGGAACAGGTCTCGGTGATCTTCGCCGGTGTCAACGGCTATCTCGACAAGCTGCCGCTGAACCAGGTCGGCAAGTTCGAGCATGGCCTGCTCAGCCACATGCGCTCGGCCGGCAAGGATGTGCTCGACGCTATCCGCAAGGAGAAGGCGTTGTCGGACGACCTGCGCGCCAAGCTCAAGGCGGAGATCGACGCCTTCGCCAAGACCTTCGCCTAACAACAAGCCGGACGCACGGGATCAGGTTTGAAGCATGCCTTCATTAAAAGACCTTCGTAACCGTATCGCCTCGGTCAAGGCGACGCAGAAGATCACCAAGGCGATGCAGATGGTCGCCGCGGCGAAGCTGCGTCGCGCGCAGGAGGCGGCGGAAGCGGCGCGTCCCTATTCCGAGCGCATGGGCGCGGTTCTGGCCAACATCACCCAGGCGATCGGCGGCGGCGGCGATGCCCCGGCGCTGATGACGGGCACCGGCAGGGACGATGTGCATCTGCTCATCGTCTGCACCGCCGAGCGGGGCCTGTGCGGCGGCTTCAATTCGCAGATCGCGCGCCTTGCCCGCGACCACATCCGCCGGCTTCTCGCCGACGGCAAGCAGGTGAAGATCATCTGTGTCGGCAAGAAGGGCTACGACATCCTGCGCCGCGACTACGCCTCGATGATCCTCGAGCGCGTCGACCTGCGCGAGGTCAAGACGCTCGGCTTCGTCAATGCCGATGCGATCGCGCGCAAGGTCATCCACCTCTTCAACGAGGGCGGCTTCGACATCTGCACGCTGTTCTATTCGCAGTTCAAGTCGGTGATCAGCCAGATCCCGACGGCGCAGCAGATCATCCCGGCGGCGCAGGCTTCGGCCACCGCCGAAGCAGGCAATGGCGGCGGCGCCGTCTATGAATACGAGCCGGAGCCGGGCGAGATCCTCTCCGACCTCATCCCGCGCAACATCGCCGTGCAGGTCTTCCGCGCGCTGCTGGAAAACGCGGCGGGCGAGATGGGCGCCAAGATGAGCGCCATGGACAATGCGACGCGCAACGCCGGCGATATGATCAACAAGCTGTCGATCACCTACAACCGCCAGCGGCAGGCGCAGATCACCAAGGAACTGATCGAGATCATTTCGGGCGCCGAGGCGCTCTAATCACGCGCCGCGCGGGATACCCGGCGGCCAGCGTGAACAACGGATAGACGAAAAGGGCAAAGACGATGGCGAAAGCAGCTACCCCGAAGACCGCCGCCAAGGCGGCACCGGCCCCCAAGGCGGCGAAGGCCCCGGAAGCAGCCGAAAAGGCCGCCGTTCCGGCGAAGAAGGCAGCCGCTCCGGCCAAGGCGGCGAGCGTAGCGACGAAGCGGGTCGGCGCCGCCGGCAAGGTCCGCCAGGTCATCGGCGCCGTCGTCGACGTGCAGTTCGAAGATCATCTGCCCGCCATTCTGAACGCGCTTGAAACCGAAAATGTCGGCAACCGCCTGGTGCTCGAGGTCGCCCAGCATCTCGGCGAGAACACCGTGCGCTGCATCGCCATGGACTCGACCGAAGGCCTGGTCCGCGGCCAGAACGTCTACGACACCGGCGCGCCGATCTCGGTTCCGGTCGGTCCGGGCATGCTCGGCCGCATCATCAACGTCATCGGCGAGCCGGTCGACGAGGAAGGCCCGGTCGACGGCGTCGAGATGCGCGCCATCCACCAGCCCGCTCCGGCCTATGTCGATCAGTCGACGGAAGCGCAGATCCTGGTCACCGGCATCAAGGTTCTCGACCTGCTCGCGCCTTACGCCCGCGGCGGCAAGATCGGCCTGTTCGGCGGCGCCGGCGTCGGCAAGACCGTGCTGATCCAGGAGCTGATCAACAACGTCGCCAAGGCTCACGGCGGCTTCTCGGTGTTCGCCGGCGTCGGCGAGCGCACCCGCGAGGGCAACGACCTCTATCACGAGTTCATCGAATCGGGCGTCAACAAGAAGGGTGGCGGCGCCGGCTCGAAGGCCGCGCTGGTCTACGGCCAGATGAACGAGCCGCCGGGCGCGCGCGCCCGCGTCGGTCTGACCGGCCTGACGGTCGCCGAATATTTCCGCGACCAGGGCCAGGACGTGCTGTTCTTCGTCGATAACATCTTCCGCTTCACGCAGGCGGGCTCGGAAGTGTCGGCGCTGCTCGGCCGTATTCCTTCCGCCGTGGGTTACCAGCCGACGCTGGCCACCGACATGGGCGCGCTGCAGGAACGCATCACGACCACGACCAAGGGTTCGATCACCTCGGTGCAGGCCATCTACGTTCCGGCTGACGACTTGACCGATCCGGCGCCGGCAACCTCGTTCGCCCACCTCGACGCCACGACCGTGCTGAACCGCGCGATCTCGGAAAAGGGCATCTATCCGGCCGTCGATCCGCTGGATTCCACCTCGCGCATGCTCGACCCGATGGTCGTCGGCGAAGAGCACTACCAGGTCGCCCGCCAGGTGCAGTCGATCCTGCAGCGCTACAAGTCGCTGCAGGACATCATCGCCATCCTTGGCATGGACGAGCTGTCGGAAGAGGACAAGCAGACGGTGGCCCGCGCCCGCAAGATCGAGCGCTTCCTGTCGCAGCCGTTCTTCGTCGCCGAAGTGTTCACGGGCGCGCCGGGCAAGCTGGTCGACCTCGCCGACACCATCAAGGGCTTCAAGGGCCTCTGCGCCGGTGACTATGATCACCTGCCGGAAGCCGCCTTCTACATGGTCGGCGGCATCGACGAAGCGGTCGAGAAGGCGCAGCGCCTGGCGGCTGAAGCAGCGTAATTGAGGCAATAGGGAGTAGTCAGTAGTCAGTAGTGAATAGCAGCTGGGTGATCAGGACAAATGTCCTAGCCCTACTCCCTACTCACTATTCCCTACTCACTAATTTGATCATGGCTGAAGCTTTCAAGTTCGAACTGGTCTCGCCGGAGCGGCTGCTCGTTTCCGAGCAGGTCGAGTCCGTCGTCATCCCGGGCGCCGAAGGCGAAATGACGGTGATGGCGCAGCACGCGCCGGTCATGACGACGATCAAGCCCGGCGTCGTCACGATCAAGGCCGCGTCCGGCAAGGAAGACCGCTTTGTCGTGTTCGGCGGTTTCGCCGACATCCTGCCGTCGGGCTGCACGCTGCTTGCCGAATCGGCCGTGCATGTGAACGACATCGACCGCGCGGACCTTGCCCGTCGCATCCAGGACGCCAAGGAAGACGCCGCAGACGCCAAGGACGACGTGGCGCGCAGCCGCGCCGAGCAGTTCCTCAGCCAGCTCACCACGCTGGAAGGCGCGCTGCTGCCAGCCTGACGTTTGCTTAAGGCGGCAAGTCGAGCCGTCTCGGGCGTGATATTGAAAGCGGGGCCTTGCCCCGCTTTTTCGTTTGGGGGACAGTCCGCCTGCCCGACAGCCGCTTCACCGTGGGCACGGTCCCCTACGCAAACGTGGTCGGCAAAGCGGTGCGCCTGTTCTGGAATTCAAACGCGGTCGACTGTGCCGCGCGCCAGGTCGTGAACGGTTCGGGCGACTAGTTCCTCAACACAGTGATTTTGAAGATTGCAGGCTTGTCGGGCAAGGCTATCAACGTCCGCTCGGAGTATTCAGCGCAAACGCTGGTGACGAACTGGAGGCTCCTGAACCTCGTCATTCCAGGGCGGAGCAAGGAGCGAAGCGACGCGCGCAGACCCTGGAATC